>CACYCX010000215.1 GCA_902772975.1 uncultured Spirochaetaceae bacterium | reverse complement strand
GTTCACTTGGAAGAGTTCGGGTAGACATTACTGCCGGAACAGAACAGCCAAAGCCGATTAAAAGCGGAACAATGCTTCGACCTGAAAGACCGATTTTGCGCATCAGCTTGTCCATAAAGAACGCTACGCGCGCAATGTAACCGGAATCTTCCAGCATCGAAAGGAAAAAGAAAAGCGTAATGATAATCGGAAGGAACGAAAGCACGCTTCCGACTCCTGCAAAAATTCCGTCGATAATAAGTCCGTGCAGAACAGTATTTACGCCAAGCGCCTGCAATCCCGAATCAGTAAGCGCAGTAATTTTTTCGATTCCGGCTTCGAGCAATTCCTGAAAAAAAGCACCAATCACATTGAATGTCAGATAGAAGGTTAATGCCATGATTGCGATAAAGCATGGAATTGCAGTCCACTTTCCGGTAAGGATACGGTCAAGCTTAAGGCTTCGTGAACGCTCCTTGCTTTCATGCGGTTTTTTTACGCAGGCGTCGCATAACCGGAAAATAAAGGAATAGCGCATATCCGCAATCGCAGCGCTTCGGTCCAAGCCGCGCTCTTTTTCCATCTGCATTATTATGTGCTCAAGCATTTCTTTTTCGTTCACATCAAGCTCAAGTTTATGCATGATGCGCTTGTCGTCTTCAAGCAGTTTGGTTGAAGCAAAGCGCACCGGAATGCCGACTTTTTCAGCATGATCTTCTATCAAGTGTACTGTTCCATGCAGCGCGCGGTGAACTGCTCCGCCGTTGTCGGTCTTGTCGCAGAAATCCTGACGCAGAGGCGGCTCCTGAAATTTTGCCACATGGATAGCGTGGGAAATCAACTCTTCAATTCCCTGGCCGTTTTTTGCAGAAATCGGAACAACCGGAACGCCGAGTATTTCCTCCATTTTGTTTACATTGACAGAGCCGCCGTTCGCCGTAACTTCGTCCATCATGTTGAGCGCGATTACAAGCGGAATGTTCAGTTCAAGAAGCTGCATCGTAAGGTAGAGGTTGCGTTCTATATTTGTTGCATCAACTATATTGATGATTGCGTGCGGCTTTTCGTTGAGGACAAAATCGCGTGAGATAAGTTCTTCGCTTGTATACGGAGACATAGAGTAAATGCCGGGCAAATCCGTAATTACCGTGTCACTGTGGCCGCGGATGGTGCCTGATTTTCTGTCGACTGTAACGCCGGGGAAATTTCCTACATGCTGGTTTGAGCCTGTAAGCTTATTGAACAAAGTTGTCTTTCCGCAGTTCTGGTTTCCGACAAGCGCGAACGAAAGGACTGTGCCGTCCGGAAGCGGATTTTCATCTTTCTTGTCGTGGAATTTTCCGCCTTCGCCTAAGCCCGGGTGCGATGTATTTTCACCTTTCTGCTTGAGGTAATTTGCGTAAGTGCGCTGCATCCTGAAGTCAGAAAAGCGGTTTTTGACGGGCGTAATTTCGGGGCTTTTGTCTGAAGAGTCTTTGGAAGCCTTGCCGTCTGATTCTGAAGCTTCTGACTGGATTACTTCGATTTTTTCTGCGTCTGCGATGCGGAGTGTAAGCTCGTATCCGTGCAGGCGGAATTCCATGGGGTCGCCAAGCGGTGCGTATTTTACGAGTGTTATTTCGGCGCCGGGAATTATTCCCATATCAAGAAAGTGCTGCCGAAGCTCGCCGTTCCCGCCTAGTTTCTGGACGCGGACAGTTTGGCCGATGTCAATCTGGTGTAAGTTCATGTTCTCCCCAGCAAACCGTAAAAATAATGTGGTTGCCCTAAGGAGAATTTACTACTGCTTATGATTGTTTTCAATAGGTTTAAGGGGTAATATATGGAAGATTTTTTGGCGTTTTGACCAAAATTCTGAAATTTACCCGATTTTTCTACCATAAAAGTGAATATTTTTGTAATAATTATTTGTGTTTTAGTGTAAATAGTGGTATGCTAGAAGAAGTGATTGGAGAGAATTGACATTTTGGGCAAATCTTTCTTTTCTACTAATATATAAGAAAGTTTATGCCGACATTTAAGGCGGCGAAGTTTATCTTAAATAGTAGGGATGATATGATTAAAAATGTTATATCTGAATTGACAATTCTCTTCCTCTTGGCGTCCGCGACTCCTTGCCTTTTTGCTCGTGGTAATGCCGATGTCGAAACCAGACAGGTTCAGAACCTCAACAGCTGGCAGGAAGAGTTTGACATCAACAACAAAAAGGGAAAATACAACGTAATTGTCACAGCAAAGGACATGGGCGGAAATCAGACTGTCGAAGGTCCTTTCAATATCTGGATAGATTCAAAATCAGATCTCCCGATAACAGGAATTACAAACCCGGTTAACGGACTGCGCGTCCCCGGAAATTTGAATATAGTCGGAACATGCGTTGACGACGATGCGGTTGATTATGTTGAAATCGTTATTGACGACGATAAGGACAATGTAGTCAGGGCAACCGGAAAAGAATTCTGGTCGTACTTTCTTGATACATCAAGCATGTCTGAAGGCCTCCATAAAATAGAAGTTTATGGCGTTGATGTAAACGGACTGCGCGGAAATTCTGTTACGACAAAATGGTATCTGGACAGGCAGCAGCCGACTTCAATCGTAAACAATGTCGGACTTGGAACAATCGTAAGCGGAAGCGTTGCTCTCGAAGGAATTGTCTCTGACGGAAACGGAATTGAATATCTTGAATATTCGATAGACAGCGGCATGAATTTTAATCCGCTAAAACTGTCTTCAAAAAAGAAAAGCACTGATTCAAAATTCAAGCTTAAAATCGACACAAAAAAATTACCCGACGGTCCTGCTGTTGTCTGGTTCCGTGCCCGTGATAATCAGGGCTCAATGGGCTTTTATTCATTTTTGTTTTTTGTAGACAACACAAAGCCGGAAGTCAAAATCGTTTACCCTGCTGAAAAGGAAATTCAGAACGGTGCCTTTGCCGCAGCCGGATACGCAAAAGATATAATCGGAATAAAATCGCTTTCGTGGGAATATAACGGAGAACGCGGCACTTTTGACCTGATGCCCGGAAACCCGTATTGGGTAAAGGAATTTGCAAACGGAAAATCTTTACGAAGCGGAAAGCTTGTAATCACTGCAGAAGACACAGCCGGAAACATTACAAAGGCAGAACGAAATATTCAGATTCAGGATGCAGGTGACAGACCGGCAGTTGATATTCAGTGGCCTGTTGCAGGAAGCTCAATCGGTTCGTTAAGCGATACTTATATCCGCGGAATTGCGCACGATGATGACGGCGTAAAGGAAGTGCGTGTTTTGCTCGACGGAATCGAAATTGCGCATGAAGAAACGCACGGCCCGTTCAGCGTTCCGCTCACAATGGGCTGGGAGCTTCCATACGGAAAGCACAAGGTAAGCGTTCTGGCGGTTGATGTTTACGGAATGGAAGGAAACCTTTCCACAGTTGAATTTACATCAAGCGGCGGAAATACTGCATTTAACTTTCTTGAAGTAAAAGGCGGAACGCACCCGACTGAATTGCAGTATGGCAGCGTAATTAACCCGGAGCAGGGCGGCGCAATTTCTCTGGAAGCAGTCTGTGCGGCAGGAATCAAAAGCGCATATTACACTGTAGCAAAAGGCGACGCAAATGGAGAGCGGACTGATTGTGAAGTTAAAGCCGGTGCGCAGAGAATCCTTTATTCAGTTCCAGTTGAAACGCTTCCGTGGGGAGTCGTAAATATTACATTCTATGTTGAAGATGCAATCGGGCGCACTTCAAGTTATTCGACATGCCTTTTTGTAGAGAACTTAACAAAGGCATTCGGAAAAGTTACGGGCGCGAAGGACTCAGAGTCTGACGGCTCGTTAAGCGCAAAGATTGCTTCTATTGGCGATACGGAATTTGTAAACGGAATGAGAGTCCAGGTGCCGGCAAGCGCAAAGGACACGCCGCTTAACATGAGCATCCAGATTGATTCTCAGGAAGCGGCCGTAGTTACATACAAGATTACCGGACAGAATTATACAGGCTTTGATGATGTAATCGAAGGAAAGGCTTTAGTAACGCGTGCTGATAAAGCATCAACGGCGCAGGAAGCTTTAATAAATTTAAGCGGCGTTCCGGCTAGAGTGAACACAATCGAGATTAAGGTTCAGGCCGGAAAGGACAGAAGCGTTGAACTGAGCGGCTGCTTCAGTGCTGTGCGCTCAAGGGATGCAGACCAGATAGAAGACGAGGCGCGCGTTTACTGGATTTGCGATAATGAATGTGAAAGAAAAGATGATAACTCGTTTGTAGTAAAAGGCCAGCACATGGCCGCTTATGCAAACGGCACAGCGCCGTATACTGTCGCCGTACAAGGCGGCGGGGCAGGGCTTAACGCTGAGGTTATTGGAAACATAATATATATAGAAGCAAAGCAGGGCAGCGTATACAAAAACGTAACGCTGCGCGTCACAGACGCAGCCGGTAAGCGGCTTGAAGCTAAAGCAATAAATATTATTGCAGATGCCGAGGGCCCGGTACTCGAAATGAAGTCGCCCGCCGCCGATTGCTGGATTAAGGACGCCCTGACAATAACGGGAAGCGCGTCAGATGCAATCGGGCTTGATGCAATTAAATATTCGATTGACGCAGGCGAAAGCTGGATAGACATTCCGTTTAAGACAGGCGCATCTTCGGCACAGATAAATGCTTCTGTTCCGGTAAACTCGCGTGAAGAAGGTCTGATTACTGTTGATGTAAAGGCAGTAAGTGCAAGCGGAAAGGAAAGCGTATGGCATGGTTGCGCCGTTCGCGATGTTACTCCGCCTGTCGTTACTACAGTAGTCCCGGTTGCAGGCGATACTGTTAACGGCATGAACACATTCGGTTTTATTGCAAAGGATGATGGTGGTGTCGTAAAGGCTGAATATGTGAATAACGGTCCGCGCGGTTCTCAAATCAGAAATGAAATCGGAAATGTTCCGCGTGTCGCTACAGTTGTTGGAACACCGGAGCAGCCGCTTAATGTTTCAATGTCTTTTGATTTTACGGATGTTGCCGGAAACGTTACTTCAGTCGGCCAGTTTGAATTCAACATTGATTCTCAATCGGACCTTCCTGTAGTTCAGATTCACCTGCCGGAAGAAGATGCGGTTATTACAAAGGATTTTACAGTCAGCGGAATTGTTCTTGATGATGACGGTCCTTGCCGTATCCGCTACAAGATTGATAACGGCGCATGGATTTCTGTTCCGGAAGGCGGATACAGTTTTTCACTTGATATTCCTCTCATAACTCTTACTGACAACGAGCACACGATTACGGTTCGAGCTGTTGATATTAACGGAGTTGAAGGCGAAGAGGTTGTAAGGAAAATCAGGGTTTCGCTCGAGGAACCAAAAGGCGAGATGAAGCTTCCTTCAATCGATACGACACAAAAAGAAATCGTTACTCTCGAAGGTGTTGCAAGTGACAAAAACGGAATTCAAAAGGTTGAAGTTTCGCTTGATAACGGAAATTCATACAACGCGGTTGAGGGAACTGAAAACTGGAAGTACGTTTTTGACAGCCGAATTTTCCCGGACGGAACTCATGTTGTATTCGTAAAATCAACTGACAATTACGGAGTAGAAGGAATTTATTCTACGCTTATAAATCTTGATAACACAAAGCCTGAGCTTACACTTGAACTTCCGCTTGATGATTCAAAGACATCAGGTCATGTATTCTTTTCGGGCTTTACGCTTGATAACATCGGACTTACTTCTCTTTACATCACTGTAACAAGCCTTCAGGGAAAACGAGTTCCGGCTGAGCTTGCAAAAAAAGAGCTTGTTCCTGACAGAGTGATTACAACCGAAATCGATTTATCGGCACTTGAGGACGGCGACTACAACATCGAGCTTTCCGGTAAGGATGCGGCCGGTAATGTGACAAGTGTAAGCCGCAACATTCATCTTGATAAGAGAGTTGCCGCAGCAAGCGTAAATATTTATTATCCTCTCAACGGCGAGCACAAATGCGGCGCGTTCAACATAAGCGGCAAGGTTGAATCAGAACGCGAAGTTGAAAAGGTAATGCTTTATGTTGACGGAAAAGTTGCGGCGACCCAGGAAGTGCCTTCCACAAACTTTTTCCAGTTTAATATCTTGCCCGCGCTTTACGAGGACGGTAAGCATCAGTACATGGTTCAGGCCGTCATTAAAGGTGGAGCAGCGGTCGCTTCGATAACACAGAGCTTTGATTACTCGGCATACGGTCCGTGGATTAAAATAGATAATTTTGGATTTGGCGATTTTGCCTATGACCGTCCGTTTATCCGGGGCAGCGCGGGCTACTCGATTACGGAAGAAGAAATTGCTTCTGCAAAGACGAAAGGCGCGACCAAAGATCAGAAGCTTGCTTTGGCTTCAAAGGATATTTCTAAAATTGAAATTAGTCTTGATAACGGTAAGACGTTTACAAAAATCGCAAAGGGCGAAAATTGGAAATACCGTGTCGAGAATGAAGATATTGCGGAAGGATATCACTTCCTGCTTGTTCGCGCCGTGATGAAAAACGGCGAGATTGCGATTGACCGCCTGATTGTGCAGGTAGATCAGAGCGCCCCATATGTCCGCTTGATTAGTCCTGGAATAGGCGGCCACTATAATCAGACGCTTAATTTTTCGGGACTTGCGAGCGATGCGGTAGGCCTTACTTCGGTAGAGCTTGCGCTCCGAAAAGGCGATAAGGCCGGATACGAGGTTCCGTCGTTTATTCAGGGACTTTATCTTGACGCGAGCTTCTGGGGCGCGACGTTCTTTAGCGTGGGAATGGGTCTTACTTTCTTTAACGATAACGTAAGGCTTCCGGCTCAGTGGGGACAGTTTACTCAGGAGCAGCGGAATATATTTGACCAGAGCAAGATGCGCTATGGCGGCGACAATATTTTAGGATTTAAAATTATTGCGAACATCGCTAACCTTCCATTCATGTATTTCTTTGGACGCGACTGGGAACCGCTTAGCGCAAACTTTGCGATTGGTGCAAATTTTTCTTTGTTCAATATAACTGCAAGCGGTAAGCCGCAGATGCTTTCTTCCGTTATCGGACAGATTGAATTCCCGCGCCTGCATTTTAAGAAGATGAAGATGCTGCGCACAATCTCGCTTTACACGGAAGGTCAGCTGTGGTTTATTCCGACAGATGTTCAGGGTGCAAACTCTGGTAATATTAAGAATGTTGTCTTCCAATTTTCTGAAGGCATTCGCATAAGTATTTTCTAATCTAGGAATTTGGAGAACGGATATGGAAAAGAAGTTAGACTTACACAAACACAAATTACATCGGCGCGGCTTAGCTTTAAGATTTTTTGCTGCATTACTTTCTATTTTTTCTCTTTTTGTTTTTACTAACTGTGAAGTCGGTCTTGGTGAAGCAGTAGATACAGAATCTCCGACTGTAACTATTTCTTATCCGCCAAGAGCTTCTGTTGTCCGCGAAAATTTTATCCTTGCCGGAACAGCGAATGATGATAAGGGCGTTTCAAGAGTTGAAGTAAGCGTAATGAATACAACTCTGGGAATCAATTACGGAACAAAAAAGGCGTCGCTTTCAGGTTCAAACTGGGAGCTTGCGATGAACAGCCGTAACGGTGACGGAACTTATCCATTGCTTGACGGAAACTACATAATTGATGTTCAGGCATATGATGATTCAGGACGCTCAAGCGGAAAGTCATCTCTGTCACTTGATATCGATAACACGGCGCCTGTTCTGATTTTGAGTAAGCCGTACACAAGCGGAAATGATGCAGGCCCATCAAGCTACGGACGGCGCTTCCAGCTTACTGGTGATAAATATGATGCCCATACAATTTCAAAGGCAGTTTTAAAATACGCGGAATTTAGTGGTTCGGATTTGTCGGGAGAGGAAGAAATTTTCATAAATGATTTCTCTCAGATTTCAGCTGACAATCCTTTAGTCGTTGCAGAATATTACACTGCTGAAGAAGCAAATACTCCTGAAAAGCTTGCGCTCAGAAATGCATATGTAAAGCTTTATGGAAGCGATGTTGACGACAGTGCTAATTGGAAGGACAAAAAATTCTATTGTCTTCTTGAATTGACTGATAATGCAAAAACTTATAAGCATCCGGGTGACGGCGGTACAGGCGAAGGAAATAAATCAGAAAGAATTTATTTAAGGACAACTGACTTTTACAAAAAGCTTATGGGCGAAAAGTACAGTCTTGGCGCTCCTACTCTTTATTCTTTAAATAACGGAACTGGAACTTATACTGATGCCCAGCGTGAAGAAATTAATACGCTTCTTGAAACAAGCGGCTGGACATGTGCAAGCGGTGATGTTACTACAAGTTCCATCTGTTTTAAAATCAATCCTAATAACAGCCCTAAGTGGGAAATCAGCGGTTATGCGTATGGAAAAGCAAATAATACGCAGGCTGAAAATGACGGTTACCGCAATTACTACACAACGAATACTGGCATTCCGTTCTATGCAATGTGCGGAAATGATCAGAGTGAAATTGTTCCTGAAACAATCGAAATCTTAAAATACAGAGTCGATAATACTGGAAATGTCATTGACGGTTCAGCAGAAGTTCTTATTGCAAAGGGTAACTTTGGCGGTTCAAACGAAAAGACTCAGACAAAGACAATCACATTTGACCACTCAAATGATTTTGAAACAGGTCAGTGTTACCGCATTGTAGCAACCGGTGAAGATTTGAACGGTAACCCGCTTGTTCCGATAAGCAGTGACGGTTACGGCTTCCGCTTGAAGTCGATGAGTAATCCTCCTGAAATTAAATTTACTACGGACGAGGATAAATATTATTCAGGCGCAGATGCTGATGCTGAAATAATTAAGGTTGAAGGCGAAATCAAATACGATGGCACGGATAAGGCTGATGACAATGACATCGATGATACAAAAAAGCCATTCAAGCCGTCAATCGAAATTACAAATGCATCTACGAACGAAAAGATTACGGGACTGGAACCTGATTGGTCTTCACTTGAATGGGGCGAGCTTACAGACTATACGCGTACATTCTCACTCACATTAAAGAAGAAATCAGGCGCTTCGTTTGTTCCTTCGGCTACTGGAAAGTACAAGTATAAGTTTACTTTAATTGCATTCGATAAGAACGGTGCATACGCTGAAAAATCAATTTCGTTCTATATTGATAACGAACCGCCGAAGCTCAGGAATTTCTCTATCACGCCTGTTGTCTCAAAGACAGAGGGCGGTATTACAGCTCATTACATAAACGGAAGTCCTGACGGTAAGGGAACTGCAACAGATAATAATGAGCTTAAGGACGTTACATATCTTGTATGCCGCTATGATGAGGAATCGGGTAAATGGATTCAGCTGCTTGAAACGTCGCTTGGTCCGGTAAATACTCCGACTGAATCGCTTCCGACAACTTCAATAAGCAAGGCGCTCTTTGGTGACGGAAACGACGGCAAGGTAAGAATCAAGTGCGTTGTAATTGCAACAGACATGGTTGGAAATAAATTTATTTACGACTCTGATGGAAGCGAAAGCGGCGGAACTGCTTCTTACTGGAATGAAGGAACAGAAATAAATTACACATATGACATTGGCGGAAACATTCAGGATATTGTTTATCAGGAAACAGACCGCCCGGTACTTACTCCGACAAACTTTACGCTTATCGGAAAAGATGATGCGATAAAGGAAAACACAAACCTCTTTGGAACAACAAGCAATAACAAGCTTCTTGGAACAATCGAGGATGATGACGGAATTTATTCTGTAAAGATAAAATACAAAAAGGAAAGTGATGACGGAACATATCCTGATTCATATACAGAATCGGCAGGTTCAATTAGTGTCAATTCAACTACATATTCACTCAATTACCAGCTTCCGTCTGAAGAAGGAAAGTACGAGATATTAATTGAAGTTCAGGATACGGAATACGACAAAAATGATGAGTCTTACAAGAAATTCAATAAGTCTGAATACAGGACATACATTGCAGTAAGCGCCGGCGTTCCGTCAATCCAGCTTGACCAGAGCGGCCCGATTTATGTTAAGGCTGGAACGGCTTCGACAACAATTTCTGGAACCGCTAAAGCCGCAAACGCTTCTACACCAGTTAAGGTTACGGGCGTAAACAAAGTTGGTGACACAGAAACAGAAACTGGCCTTACGATTGCTTCTCCTGCTGTATTGCCAAAGAGCGGCGAATCTGACGAATCAAAGAAGTGGGCGTTCAGCGACAATGTCTCTATTGATTCTACAGAAGGCACAACCGGAACTCTAACTTATACGGCAACTGACAGATGGAGCCAGACATCGGCAGCGGCAATTAGTTACATCGTTGACTCAACGCCGCCGGAATGGATTAACAAAACTGTCGGTACGAATGAATTTAAGTTCCTTGTAAAGGGAAGGGAAAATACTTCTGCAACCTGGTTCAAGGATACTTCGCTTTCTATTACAGGCTACTTTAAGGAAGAAACAAGCGGCATTTCTACAATTTCATATGCCGTGCTTCCGGCAGGTGAAACTGATGAGACAAAAACCAGCGACGATGGAACTGTGAGTGCCCAGAAGGTTAAGGATGCTGACGGTAACGTTATAGAAGGTTACTGGAAATTTACGGCAAATGTTGCGGGCTTTGAAAACGGAAGCAACAAGCTTACGATAATTGCAAGCGATAAGGCAGGCAATGTAAGCACAGCTCAGGAAATCATCATCAATGTTGATACGACTGACGCAAAGCTTGAATCTCTCTTCTATAAGATTGGAGAAGGAAATTTCCACCAGTCGGGCGGAACAATTTATGTAAACGGTTCCAAGCCGCTTATCATTTACGGTGAATATTCTGATGAGCAGAGCGGTGTAGGCGAGACACTTAAGTTTACGCTTGGAGATGCTGAGCTTACAGGAGAAGGCGCGCCTTCAGTAACTTATACAAAGTCTCGTTGTGTTGATGCAGAAAACAATGAGATTGCCGATGCAGATGTTACAGGCGAACAGATAGAAGCACTTACAGGCTGGGTTACATTCGATAAATTGGAAGCAGCGGACAAGCCGCAGGTTAAGTACTGGCGCGCCGAGTTTACTCCGAGTGAAGGCGGCAAGTTAAAGGTATTTGGCAAGAACGGCACACTCACTCAAAGCGAAGCGTCAGTATTTACGATTGTTCTGGATACTGTACCACCAAAAATTCAGAACATAAAAATAAGTGACTCATACGAAAAGAAAATAAAGGTAGGAGAAGCGACAAAGATTCTTTACTATGTAAAGAACTCTGACAAGAATTTTACGATTTCAGGTGTCTCAATAGATAACAATGGAGCTGAAGCTGTATCGATAAAGATAACAAGCGCAACTGATTCAGGAAAATTCCTTGAACCTAAAAATAAAAAAACAGTTTCTGAATGGAGTTTTGAAGACATCAATATGAAGGGCTGGACGAATAATTCAGCCGGTGATAAAGGCGCAGTTGCTGAAATTATTGTAACCGATGTTGCAGGTAATCTTGCAAAAGAAGAGCTTACAATCATATTCGATAACGAAGTTCCGGTTCCGCTTCATGCATTTGATGAAGCAGATAAGGATGTGTTCTTCAGGTTCGGAACTGATGATAATAGCGAATACATTTCAAAGAGCTCGACAACTCCAGTTTGGGACGGCAAGCTTGATGAAGATGTAGGAAAGAAATTCTCAATCGGTTCATACGGAAACGGACTGACAATTCAGATGCGCGGAAACATCACGGATTCTGGAAGCGGCGTAAAAATGATTTACTATAAGGTATTCCAGTCTACGCCTCCGACAGATGCCCAGATTGAAAATCTGCTCAAGCTTGAAGATTACGAAGGTTCATTTGCTCCGTTATCACTTTCAACAGAGGCAGAAATCAAGGCTGCAACACGCCGCGTATTCTTTACTGCTTCAAGCGATAATAAGGATTTGCACGGAAAGCTCCCGACGGCTGGAACATTACATGCGGCATCCGGAAAGTATTACGGCGAATATCTTACAACATATAAGGCGTCAATTTCGGGCTTTGATATCGGAAAGAATTATCTTGTATTTGTTGCAGAAGATAATGTCGGAAACACAGCATTGGATTCTTTCATAGCAACAACGAATGGCAAGGAGCCTGAAACTGAAACCGAGATTAAAAACGCGACAAAGAAATATCTTGAAATAAATATTGACCAGACGCCGCCTGTTATCTGGGGTAAGGACAGTGATATAACTCATTACTCAAACGGCAAGGGAACAATCAGTCTTGAAGGAACTGTAAAGGATGCAGATTCAGGAGTAAAGAGCCTTGGACTTTCAGTAACTGTTAATGGTGTTGAGACAAAAATTACGCCGGTCATTGAACCGGAAGATTCAACTGCCTCAGACATAGAAAAGAAGCGGAACAAAAAATGGACTGCAACTCTTGATGGTGCATTGTTCAAGGATGCAACAGGAAATGTTTTTGTAAATGCAATTGCTTACGATGAAGCCGGCTCTGGAAACAAGGCAAGCGAAACTGTGGCAACTGTTGCCGTTGATATTTTACCGCCGACTGTAAAGCTTCAGGAGCCTGATGATGCTGATAAGGGGCGCGATGGAATTCAGGTTAACGGAACAATTACGCTTAACGGAAGTGCAAGCGACAAAAACGGCTTGATGGAAGATTCGGCTGATAAACCATTGCTTACGCTTTACTATACAAAGAACGCCGCGCTAAAAGAAACAAAGCCGGATACAGATTCTGTTTCAGGCAATGTTAGTGAAAATGCATCTGATGCAGCGTCTAAGTGGGTTCCGTTTACACATAAGCAGCAGAATACAACATGGTCATTCACCGTTAATACAAAGGAGCTTTCTCCAGAAAACGAAAAGAATGTTTATCTTTGCGTTGAAGCAACGGACCGCGCAGGAAATCAAGGTTACTCAAATATTGTAAAGGTTGAAGTTGATCAGAATACTGACCGCCCAGTAGTCAAGTTCTCGAATATGGACTTTACAAAAACAAATGATGACGGCTATGTATGGCTTATCAGCAACGAGCGTATTTCGGGAACGATTATTGATGATGATTCCGGCAATACGGAAATCGCCATGAAGTACATTATCAAGAGTGGCGATAAGATTAACACGATGCCTAAAAAGGCGGACTGGGCAAGTTCAGACGCAAAGGTCGTTAAGCTCGATGGTTCTACATGGAATATTGATTTGACAAAGCAGGGTGAACAGATTGTTTACTTCCATATAACAGATAGCAATGGAACAGCCTTCTATCATGCAAGCGATGCAGACGAAGGAGTTATGACTGTCCGCCTTTCTGACGGAAAGAATTCGTATGTGGCATCAGACGGCTCTGATACTAAGATGAAGATTTGTCTTGATACTGAAAATCCGCATCTTGTATTCGGATACGACGGCGGCGACGAAAACGGATTTGAAATCAGTGTTGACGATAAGCCAATCAATTATTCTTCAGCGGAAGAACCAGATGCTAAAAAGGAATGGATTGATTACAAGTCAAAGACATACAATCTTGGCGGACGTACAAAGAAGGTTTTTGCAAGATTTGTTGCAGAAGACGCAAACGGAATTTCAAAGCCGGAGGTTGTGGCAAAGGTAGATGATTTTGAAGTTGTAATTCCTTCTTCAAAGGTCAAGCCTTATAATGAAGATAAAACAGAGATGACCGCCGATTCGGAAGGAAAATTTAATTACAACAAAGCGGCGTTCTTTGTTGCAGAAATTCCGACTGATGAAGATACATGGACAGATGCTGACGGAAAAATCTGGGACGGAACGCTTACGGTGACTGCAGCCGTTACTGACAGCGCAAATAATACAACAAGGCGTTCCCTCAATATGACAATCGACAACACAAGGCCGATAATAACGCCGCAGAGCCCTTCAAGCTTAAAGTCGGTTTCGGGCGATGTAACTGTATACGGCGGCATCGATACAGCATACAAGATGTGGTTCGCCGTATCGCCTAGTGATACAGTGTCACCTGATGACACAGAGACGGAAATCGCTGAATGGAAAAACGATAAGGATGCAAAGACTGCGTTCCAGTATGGAAAAGACGGAAAGATTGCGGTGCGTCCGTCTTACAGCGAATTCCGGGATCCGGCTTCGTTCTGGTTTGTTTATTTTGACGGCGATACGGACGAAGACCGTGCAACTACTGGTGCCAAGCGTCTTAACGAATACCTTATTGATTATGGAATCGCAAGGAGAACGGCAAACACAAATGTCGGCGAAGGCGATATCGACAACAAGTTCAGCTCTATCGTAAAGCTCTATGTATGGATTAAAGCAGAAGACAAGGCCGGAAACAAGAGCGAAGTCTGTCATACAATTATGCTTGATCCTCAGGGCGACAGACCGGAAGCGGGCTTCTACTATCCTGAAAAGAACGGACTTACCTTAGGAAGCACAATTGATCTTCGCGGTAACTGCTCGGATCCGAACGGTACGGTTGACTTTGTATGGCTCCAGATAATTTCAGAAGAAATTCACAAATCTGAACCGGAAGCAATCAGAAAGGCTGTTCTCGATTACACGACAACTTTAAATGACGAAGGCAAAAATGTAATTACAGCTGATTCAGAAATTACTGCATTCAGTCCAAATGCAATGGATGTGCAGTTCTGGATTGACAACGGATACACGGTTTGCAACATGAACAGCCATGATGCAGCGGCAGAAGGCATAACCTCAATCGAAGGCATCACGGATTTCAGTACTTATGCAATCAAGGCAGAAATTACAGGTTCAGGCTCGGCATGGAAACTCAGGATAAACAATAACGGTGAGTTTGATCCGATAACTGAAGATTCTGTAAATGCAGTTGCAATGCGCGTATATGCAGAAGACAATACAGGAAAGGCAAGCGTTTACCAGCAGGTTATCGAATGCTTTGACTCTGATATTCCTAAGTTCGGAAGATTCTATCTTGTTCAGTCTGATGACGCAGATGTAAATTCTCCTGTTACAGGAAGCAGAGCATACGAAGACAGCGAAGAATCAAACTGGGTTCGCGGTAAATGGTATCTTACGGGAACAGTTGAAGACAGCGATAAAATCAAGACTCTTATAATTGATAAGGAAGATATCATAAAAGACGGTGCTGTTGTTAATTCAACTGTTGCAAAGAAAATCGGAACAGGCGAAGACTCTGGAACCAAGATTGAATTTAAATATGACCTTAAAACCGACGGAGACGGAAGGTGCGGTGTAAGATCATTCAAGGTCGAAGTTGAAGATTATGCAAGTACGCCTCACCCGAATTCTCAGACTGTCACAGTAAATTTTGATAACAAAAAGCCTGCGATAGTTACAAGCGGAAAGGATTTTAATATCTCAAGCACTATTAAGCAGACAAATAACTTCTACACATTCGGAACGCAGGTACGGGAAGACGGCGAAAAAGAAAGCGGCTTCAGTCATCTTGTATTCTTCTTTACTGGAACGCGTAAGCTTGACGGTGAATCAAAGACAGTGCTTTTTGATCCTATGCGGGTAAGGAGGACAAGCAGTACCTCTACAAGCGATGAAAATATTATCCCGATATCAGAAACTCCTGGTGATTACGGAATTTACTGGAAGACTGTAACAGTAGGCCGTGATGAAGATAACCTTAAGAAAATTTCTGTTCCAAAGGCTGAGTATGACAGGAATATTCACAAGGGCGGATTTGTAGAAATCGGAAAGTCATTCTACCTTATAGAAGACATAGAAGAAAAAGAAGATAATTATGTTGTAACGCTCTTTGATGATGTAGAGCTGCAATGGACTGAAGCAAAGTTTGCGTATGGCCTTGTTGTAAACAATGATAAGGCAGAAGGCGATAAGGGAGAACTTCAGCCGGACGGATATTACCTTGAGCCAAAGGGTGATGACGGCGACCGCATGATTGAAAATGTTTCTAAGTCCGGAACTACATGGACTTGGGAAGCAAACATCTGTTCAAAGAATCTTTCTGACGGACCTGTAACGCTTCACTATATTGCTTTCGATAAAGCAGGCAACTATAGGGAAGAAAAGCTTGAATGTATAGTTCAGAATAATGCACCGCGTCTTGCAAGCGTTACTGTATGGTCAGATTACAGCGGAAGCGGAACAGGTTATTTACCGACTGATTCTCATTATGCAAGCGAGACAAAGAGTAAATATGCTTCGCGCATCAAGCCTCAGGTAGACGGCGTTTATGCAGACAAATCAAGCACCGTAACGGAAAAGCTTATTGTTACATTAAACAACAAGGGATACTCAGCTGACTCTACCAAGAACGGAAATGCGTTCATGAAGGTTACCGGAACGGTTAAGGTTATTCCTGAGCTTGTCGGTGGAAACGGTGAGCTTTTCTACGGTTACAAGATTTTCAAGAACGACGGAACTGAATTCAAGAGTGAAGGTTCTAAAACAAGCAGGCTGTATCTTACAGATGATTCAGGCAGCAATGTATCGGGTCATGTTGAAAATGATGATTATCCAACTGTAACCGATGAAGAAACAACGCTCACCTGGGTCAATGGTCATAAAGACGGCATCATTACATTTGACGGTGAGACAATATTAAAGCCTCTCGGAAACAGCAGCACGAACGAACCAAGCTGGTTTGACATTACAATCTGGGACAGTACGGAAGGACTTACTCCTTATGAAGACAGCCTTAACTGCCAGATGCAGATTGCGTTGAACAACCAGTACAACGATAACGAAAAGCCTGAAGCATGGATTATGCCGTTCTACTGGAACAGCTATACTGATTCAAGCGTTGTATATGATGAAGACAACGAAAAGCTTCTTGGCCACATCGAGCTTGAAAACGATTTGACGCAAAAGATTAAAGACTGCACTGTTAAATTCACCAAAACTGACGGTTCAAATTTTACAGTCAGTCTTGGTGATGATCCTAAGGTTTCAGGACAAATCAAGCTTGAAGGTTATGCTTACGATGCCCACAGACTTAAATCAATTTACGCCAGATTTGAACGTCAGACTGGACTCAGTGACTTTACTGAAGTCGGTACATACGAGGACGGTAAGTGGCAGCAGGCAGCAAGTTCAAGTGATTATGTCTTTACTGCAAAGGATTTGTACGCAAACGCTGACGGACATCTTGTAAAATGGACATTACAGATTAATACTGCAAACAGAGGTGCAAATTACACGGATATCGACAAAGCCTTTGAGATTAAAGTAAAGGATGCCCGTGGTACTAATGCTGAAGTTACAGGCGGACTTGAATCAGAGCTTACTTCAGGCGATAGCGAAAGCGAAAAGCAGACAAAAGCCTTTATCTGGGGAAAGGTAAAAGCTGAAGCTAATGCAGAGAAAAATTACTATATCGATGCTTCCTGCCAGAACACAGTTGCATCTGTTCAGGCGGCTTCAGACAGTGATGTTTCAGACAGGGCAATGGTTTACAAGCGTGAAGCCCTTACAACTTACTACAAGATGGATATTGTGCCGTATATCACAGGCATTACTACAACGCTTTCTGACCTTAAGGGTAATAACCCGAGCGTATATTCCCGAACATCACAGGGACATTATCCGATCAGGAATAATGAATCTATAACGCTTGTAGGCTTTAACCTTAGTGCTGACAAGGATAGCGTTGAATATCCTGCTTATCTTGTTGAGACCTGGACATCCGGCGAAAGGAATTTCTCTATACAGGGAATGAAAGCTCTCAATAATCTTAACGATAACGATGCACGCGGTTCATATACAGGCGTAGTAAATCTTGCAACCAACCCGACCGGCGTTAAATCGATATATCAGAATTACTACAACCGTCAGCCTAACGGAGACAACAACAATCTCCTTACTGATGATATTGTTCTTGATGTGTGGGAATTCAAGGATGTAGGTATTTCTCAGACTTCAGGCTACATCACAGAACCGATTATGAAGGTTAATCCAAAGAATGGTATGCTGAGCTTTGGCTTTAACTCAGGTCCTGCAGATTACTGTATGGCAAACGGCCAGAAGAATTCATATCAGACTTGGGTCGGAAACTACGCTCGCTTTATTACAAGTGGATTTACTGTTGACGAAAACGGAAATACTCACGGTATTACTGTAGGTCTTGATACTAACCCGGGTAACGAAATGGCTGCCGGCCGTATGACTTACATGACGAACCTTTGGGGACCAAGTGAATTAAGTACAAACGGCAACTATAACGGAAGGAATACATCAAGAATTGATACGATCGGTGCACCTAAGGGTATTTATAACGGCATAACATTCGGTGGAGCCATCTTTATTGAAGACAGGTTCTCTTCTCCGTCACTTGCAACGACAGTACATGACGGAAGCACTTATGTTTACCTTGCTTACTACGATGACCTGAACAGCGAAATCCGCTTTAAGTATGGTGATGTTTCAACCGCGACTATCGATACTTCTCTTGTTGATACCTATAATGACGATGGAACAGTCAAATATTATAACGGTTATAAAACGACAAACTGGAAGGGAGAAGTGACAGGTCAGTATAACCGCGGTTATTCATTCGGTCAGTTCCAGGATCAGACAAAGTATTACAGATATAAAGAGTGGACTGAAGAAGTCGGTGAATGGCAATATATTAGTGGAAATTGGCAGTGGGTTCCAGAACAGGAGTGGAATGCCTCAAAAAATCAGTGGGTTACTAAAACTAGAACCCGTAAAGAATATGTGCCGGTTGAAATTAAGGAGCATACTTCGTGGGATACCAATCTTGTTTCTAATAAAGATACACTGAACGCTTATTATACTGCAAATTCCAAGGAAGCTTCTTTCGATCCTGACAGGCATGGAGACTACTACAGTATTATTGCCGGTCCTGGAAAAGCAGCAAGAGCCGGAAATTATGTTTCAATTGATGTAATCAAAGGAAGCACAGTTGCAGACGATATTGTTGTTGCAACCTGGTATGATACAAGCGCAAATAAATGGTGGTACAGCTATAAAGTAAACCCATGTACTGATTACGATATGAGCAGTACTACAGGTAATGGTCACTGGGCTTCACCGATTGCGCTTAAATCAGCTGCCGGTCAGAACTGCCAGATTGCAGTTGATCCTAAGGGCGGAATTCACATTGCTTCTTATGACAGCTCAAAGGCAGACTTAGTATACGCATATCTTTCAAGTTATGATGATACTACACCGCAGGTTGTTACTGTTGATGCCTATGCCTTTACCGGAACAAACCTCCGCATTGATACGGCAGTTTCTGAAGATGGAAATTATGTAGT
This sequence comes from uncultured Spirochaetaceae bacterium, assembly GCA_902772975.1. GTDB lineage: Bacteria > Spirochaetota > Spirochaetia > Treponematales > Treponemataceae > Treponema_D. Next base: position 22,373 of record CACYCX010000215.1, on the reverse strand, counting down.
TCCGTATATCGGATATTACATGAGTTCCGTACTCAAGCCAAAGATGGCATATTTGCCTGGAATTATTTCTGCTTCTGAATCAAAATCTGTAAGGGAGGCAGTTACAATTCCGGCAGGTGCAGACAGCTCAGAGGCGGTAACAGGTAAGTGGGAATGTGCAATATTACCGACTACAAGCACATATGCTGACAATTATTCTTACAGCTATGTAAACATCGGCTTGTGGAAGGATGCGTCTACAGGAAAAGCAAAGGCGTGGTCAGGAACAGATGTAAGTTATACAAACCTGGTCGGACTTGATAAATCAAATACAAGTACGGTCTACGGAAACAGTACGACTAACCCTGTCATGTCTTATGCAACGCGAATAGGAACACGCGGTCATCTTGAAACCGCCCAGATGAAATAAGTGTATTCATAAAAAAAGGCAGATGGAACAAGCTTAATTGTTTATTCCGTCTGCCAGTTTGTCTGTCGATTTTCTGCATAACCCGGCCTGATTTGGGATTGTTTTTATCATCGTTTGCCCAGTTATTGTACATCTGAACATAATCTTCAATTTTGAATTGCCTGATGATGAGCCGTTCTGTTTCTAACTTTTTTGTTCCGCCGTGATTTAACATTCTGGAATTATAAATAAATATTCTGATTTTGTCATTGCGGCTAAAAATTAAATCTATGTTAAAATGATTTGACGATTTGTGATTAATCGGTAATACTAAATGCGTATCCGCTAACGCGGAGTTTTAGGAGGAGATATGTTAGAACAGTACAAATTGCCTTACGCATATGATGCACTGGAACCGGTAATCGATGCACTTACAGTTGAGATTCATTATTCAAAGCACCACGCAACTTATACAAAGACATTTAATGAGCTTGCGGAAAAAGCTGGACTTTCAGGAAAGAGTGCGGAAGAAATTCTTTCATCGCTTGATTCTGTTCAGGATACTGCATTACGGAACGGACTTAGGAATAACGGCGGCGGTTATTATAATCACAATTTGTATTTTTCTACTCTTGCTCCAAATGCCGGTGGAAGCCCTGCAGGAATTCTTGCCGAAAAAATTAATGATGCTTTCGGAAACTTTGATGAGTTCAAGGAAAAAATCAGTAACCTTGCGCTGACTCAATTTGGTTCAGGCTGGGCATGGCTTTCTGTAACAAAATCAGGCGACCTTGTCCTTTCTCAGAGCGCAAATCAGGATAACCCGATAAGCCTTGGAACAGGAAACAAGCCGATTTTCTGTATCGATGTCTGGGAGCACGCATATTACCTTAAGTACAAGAATCTCCGCGCTTCTTACATAAAGGAACTTTTCAATGCAGTTAACTGGAATGCAGTTTCAAAATTATATGAAGAAGCAGTAAAATAATTTATGCTGATATTTGCAAGCGGGCGGACTGACATCGCAGCCTTCTATTCTGACTGGTTTATGAATCGTGTCAGGGAAGGCTTTGTTGATGTCAGAAATCCTTATTACAAAGCGCAGGTAACGCGGTACGAACTTTCCAAGGAAAAAGTAGACTGCGTTATTTTTTGCACTAAAAATCCTGAGCCCATTTTAAAATATATTCCTGAATTAAAACAAAAGTTTCCTCTAAATTTTTTTGTGACGATTACACCTTACGAAAAAGATGTCGAGCCGAATGTGCCGGAAAAAGGCGCTGTTATAGAATCATTTAAAAAACTAAGTGAACTGATTGGAAAGCAAAACATTACATGGCGGTATGATCCGATTTTTATTTCGCAAAAATATTTGCCATCGCTTCACATAAGGAAATTCCGGGAATACGCCGAGGCGCTCAAAGAATATACAGGCCGTTGTATAATAAGCTTTATTGATTTGTACGAAAAGACAAAGCGCAATTTTCCTGAAGTGAATGAAGTTTCAGTTGAAGACCAGAAATTCATAGCGCGTGCTTTTTCGAGTATTGCGCGTGACACAAATCTCAGATTGGAGACCTGCGCCGAGGAAATTGATTTTTCAGATTGCGGCGTGATTCCGGGTGCATGCGTAAGCCGCGAAATAATTGAACAGACAACAGGCTCGGTTCTGCTAAAAAAAATCGGGCGGTCTGCTTTAAGAAAGCATTGCGCCTGCCTTCCCACACACGACATTGGCGCTTATAACTGCTGCCCTCATCTGTGTAAATATTGCTATGCAAATTACGATGCAGAGCTTGTCCGCAAAAATTACGCGCGCCATGATAAGGGCTCCAGCTTTCTTCTTGGAACAAGTGAGAGCGGCGACATATTCCACCAGGCGGCGCAGTCGCTGTTCCGCGACACCGCCCTCGATTCGCAGATGGAGCTTGAATTTTAGATTGCGGCTTGATTTGCAACATCCGGCGTGATTGCTATAACAGGCTGGATTTCTCTATCAAGCGTGATTGCGTTTTGCGGCCTGAGTGTGATAAGCCGCCTGATTTCGGGCATAAAAAAAAGCGCCCCGGTTTGGGACGCTTTTCTTATGTGGCTCGCTAGTCTCGCCACCCAGCCATTCTTTCGTTGAGCCTAAACAAACTTACTGTCGTAAGTTTGTTTTTAACGGTTCTCCGATTTTTGGTATTACTTTACAGCTTTCTTAAGTGCGGTTGCCATGTTTGTCTTTTCCCATGCAAATTCGCTGCGGCCAAAGTGACCGTAAGCTGCTGTTGGTGAATAAACAGGGCGCTTAAGCTTAAGTGTAGTAATGATTCCTGATGGAGTGCAGTCAAATGTTTCTGTTACAGCCTTTGAGATAACTGAATCAGGCAGCTTTCCTGTTCCGAATGTATCTACCATGATAGAAACCGGATAAGGAACTCCGATTGCGTATGCAAGCTGAACTTCTGCTCTTTCTGCAAGGCCCGCTGCTACAATATTTTTTGCAATGTAGCGAGCCATATATGCTGCCGAGCGGTCAACCTTTGACGGGTCTTTTCCACTGAATGCGCCGCCGCCGTGACGACCCATACCGCCGTATGTATCAACGATAATCTTGCGTCCAGTAAGACCAGAATCTCCGTGCGGGCCGCCTGTTACAAAGCGTCCTGTCGGGTTGATATAATACTTTGTCTTTTTGTCCAAAAGACCTGTTGGCTCAAGAACAGGCTTGATAACCTTGTTGATGATTGTATCCTGAATTACCTTGTCAGAAACATCAGGATCGTGCTGCTGTGAAACAACGATTGTGTCGATGCGAACAGGCTTGTGGCCTTCGTATTCGATAGTAACCTGGCTCTTTGCGTCAGGTCTCATCCAGTCGATTTTCTTGCTCTTGCGGAGTGAAGCTGCATTGAGAAGAATCTTGTGGGCGAACATAACTGGTGCCGGCATAAGTTCAGGTGTTTCGTTACATGCAAAACCAAACATCATTCCCTGATCTCCAGCTCCCTGCTGACCCTTGAACTCTTTGCGTCCCTTTCCTACAACACCCTGATTGATGTCAGGTGACTGAGTGTGAAGGACATTCATTACTGCCATGGAATCTGCATCCAGGCCGTAGGCTGCATCTGTGTAGCCGATTTTCCGCGCAACATCGCGGGCGATAGATTGGATGTCAAGCTCTTTGAATTTGGTAGAAATTTCTCCACCAACAAGGACCATTCCCGTCGTCGTAAAGCACTCGCAGGCAACATGACTTTCAGGATCCTTAGCAAGACAAGCGTCCAGAACAGCATCAGAAATCTGATCGCAAACTTTGTCAGGATGACCTTCGCTTACAGACTCTGAGGTAAACAAATAGTGTTCATTAGACATTTGTTACTCCTAAAAATGTAAAAAATATTCGAAAAGCAGGAATGTAGCGAGCGCTCCCGCCTTTCTTTTGTGTGCGCAAAACATAAAAACTATGCAGTTGCGTAATAACAGATTATATAGTATACTAAAGGTAAGTTTTAAGCAACTTGTATTATTGTTTTAAAATTGAGAGGGATTAAAAAATGGCTCTTAAGAAAACTTTTTCAAAAGACAAGAAAAGATGTTCTGTAACCTTCATCGTAGAAAAGGATGCAGCAAAAGATGCCCAGACAATCAATATTGCAGGCGATTTTAACAGCTGGAGCAGCACGGAAACACCGCTTAAGAAAGCAAAAGACGGTTCATTTTCTGTAAAGCTTTCTTTGGATGCAGACCGCGAATATCAGTTCCGCTATCTTATAGACGGTTGCCGCTGGGAAAACGACTGGGCTGCTGATAAATATATTCCGGCTCCATATTCAAATGCAGAAAACTCAGTTGTAGTAACATACACAGACAAATAATTCAAGCAGACATTCTGCATCGAAATAAAAAGCGCAGTGATTTCAGTAAATGCTGGGATTCCTGCGCTTATTTTTTTAGAATTTAATCGAACCTATATCGATTGCAAAGAACGGCGCGAATTCTGTATTGTTGCTTGAACCAAATCCGGCGCGCAGAAGAATTGTAAATTCATTTTTCAAAATCAGGCCGATGCCTGCGCATGAATTCCATAAAAGCCGGTACCAAGAATAATCGTCACCGCGCGGTTCAAACATCTGCTGCCAGGTACGGGTAACATTTCCTACCGAGCCCTGCACTCGTAAAACGATTTTGCCACCCATAATAGTAAGGCTGTCCCACGGTTCAAGCTGAAGTGCAAGCATACCGATTAATGCATGCTGACCATGCCTTCTTCTGTCTGCAATCTGCGGAAAGAATACTCTGTTGTAATCCATAAAACCTTCGCTAAAATAGAGTGCAGGGGATTTGTCAAGGCGTTCACAAAAGTCAGTGCCAAGAAAGCCGTACATATTCAGTGACGCTTTTTTCCCCAATGGGATTGCAAGCTCTGTATTGCAGTCTGATATTACAGAAAAGTCGGACGGCGAGCTTACTGGAAAGAGCAGCTTTGTTTTTGCTTCAATCGAAAAGCCTTCGTGACTGAAGGCCGCGCGGTCTGTAAGATGTAGTGCGTATTGAATTTCCGGACCAAAGCAGTGATCCCTGACAGGCTCAAGTAATGAAGGTTCCGTACTGCTGAATAAAAAATAATTCAGAAGATATCTGTCATACAAAAGCGTTGACCAGATGCTGTTGGCTGCATCATAAAAAGCGCCAAGCTTTACGGTGCCGCCAAAATGAGAACGGAGTCCCAAAAAAATATCTGTATCAAATTCCTGATAGCGCGTAAAATCTGAAATAGTAATTTCTTCAATTGAAAGCGAAGGATAACGGTCGTCAAAATAATGAGCGTTTGCAGTTACGAATACATATGGATTCAGCGGCTGAAGATAAAACGCTTCAAGCTCATAATCAGAAAGGCATTTTCCCGAAAGTCCTATTACAGAATTATGTCCGGTAAATCCGCGGAACTGAAGTTCACCGCCAAAATTAAATATTGTGGTGCTGCATGAGCTTACTGTCTGCTGCATGTCGACGTTCATTAAAACCTTAATGCCTTCGTGGTTTACCTGCTTAAGATATAAATCCATTGCATAGACTGAACCCTTCCGGATAATTTTTGGTCTGATTGAAGAATAGTTTCCAAGGCTGTAAAGGTCTTTTAAAAACTGGTTCAGGTTGTCCTGATAAAAAGGCTTTCCGCATATTTTTGCAAATGTCTTTCTGATGAATTTTTCATCCTGCGGCATTGCTCCATGGATAATGATTTCGTTTACGGGAATGTAGCCTTTAGATGAATAGAAATTATCGGAATTTGTTTTTTCAGAAGTAACTGGTTTAACAATCAGGGCGCCGCTTGAGTCGTAATCGGAAGGATAAATTTTTTTATGTAATTCTACCAGCTGCTCACGGTATTTTTGAGCGGCCGTAACTCCTTCCTCGTAAATAGTCCGCGCCTTTTTAAAATCCATTGTCCCGTAATGAGAAATGTCAGGCGAAATTACAAGGTCTGCGTCCTTTAATAAAGCCTGCGTTGCGGTTTGCTGGGCGATTGTGATTGTATTTAAGATTGCTACAGACGGATTTGCATCAAAGACTTCAGGATTGGCGCGGACGGCCTGCGAGATATCGATGGCGATTATTATGTCGTATCCCATATCCCGCGCCACATTGATTGCCAGATTGTAGCGCAGTCCTCCATCCATAAAATAATAGCCGTCCATTTCGAATGGTTCAAATACGGCCGGAAGGCTCATTGAGGCGCGCATTGCTTCTGCCAGGTCTCCTTTATCAAGAATGACGGCTTCCCCGGTAAGCATGTTGCATGTTACGGCGCGGAATGGTACGGGCAGTTCATCAAAGCTGATGTCGGACGGATATTTAAGCGTTTTTGATTTGAAAAGCTGGTAGACATTCTGGCCGCTTGAAATGCCCTTCCCCATTTTCATCTTGAATTTTTTATCGAAATTGATCACGGCGGAATTTGCGTAAATGCTGTGCGTGCCTAACTGATTTTCAAACGGAGATACGGCCTTGTCGCTGAAAAGCGGCGCCCAGTCAACATTTTCAAATTCGGCTACGATTTCTTCTGCGGTATAGCCTGCTGAATACAATCCGCCGATTATCGAACCTATGCTTGTTCCGACAATCATGTCGATAGGAATGTCTAATTCCTCAAGCAGCTTGATTATGGGAAGCTCGGCGAATCCTTTGGCGCCGCCGCCTGCCAGTACAAGCGCAACTGACGGGCGGTTTTCTTTTGGCATCGGGCCGCGGGTTAAGGTTGTTTCGGTCGGATATATGCCCGGCGATTGTGTTTCCTGATTTGCCTGAGCAAAAATGCTAGAGGAGTTTGTGGTTACTAAAAGAGCTGCGGTGAGCGCGCAGGAAAAAAACTTTTTGACTTGTACCATAAAATAATTATACCCCGAAAACAGAAAAATATCTGCATCCGGGGTATATTTTAATGATTATAATTTTTTAAGTATCAGTGCATTTTTGCTTTAGAAGTAAAGCATGCAATTCCTTCGGCCGGATAGTGCGCGCGAAGCTTTTCGATAATCTCGTAGATTTTGCTTGCTTCATCCTTCTTGCAGTAAATGATGAAAATTTCGTTTACCTGCGGCCAGATTGCGTCGCCCAGTTTAGGATTGCTGAAGCCGGCGCCTGTTACATTCGATACTTTGCTGTAATGAAGTCCTACGCCTTGCTTTTTGAATTCATCAAAAAAGTCTTCTTCAACTGCCTGAGAAAAGATAATTTCTATCCGAACATATTTGTTTTTCTTTTCAGATTTGTCCGTCTTATCTTTTTTGGGCTTCTTTTCTGATTTTTCAAGCTTATCTGATTTTTCTGCCTTAATTTTTACAGAGGACTTTTTCTCTTTCATATCTTCATCAAGAGATTTTTTCTCTGATTTTGCAGAAGCTTTAGTTACTTTAATTTCACTCATATTCAATCCTCCGATTAATTATTTTTTTCGCTTTCGATTGCGGCGCGCATTTCAGCTTTCCTTTTTTCGCGTGCAAGCTTTCTCTGAAGCTGGCGTTCCTGTCTTCTTGCCTTGCGTCTTTCCTTTCTTTCCTTTGAGCTGTTAAAGATGTAGTAAAGAATCGGCATTACAAAAAGCGTCATCAATGAACCAAAGCTTAAACCGCCCAAAACAGTAAGTGAAATCGGCTGAATCATTTCCGTACCTTCGTTGGAGAAGAACGCCATCGGAACAAGCGAAATGATTGTAGTAAGCGTTGACATAAGGATCGGGCGAAGACGGCTTCTTGCTGCTTCGACACATGCTTCAAACAGATTGTAGCCGCGCTTTCGCAAAAGGTTAGTGTAGTCAACCAAAACGATACCGTTGTTAACAATCATACCGACAAGCATAAGGCATCCGAATATCGAAACGATATTGAGCTTTGTTCTTGAAAGGATATGAATCAATGCAACACCGATGAACGAAAGCGGAATCGTAAAGATAACGATGAACGGATCTTTAAGTGATTCAAACTGGCTTGCCATAACTGCAAATACGAGCGCGGCAGCCATGATGATGACGGCGATAAAGTTAAGGCCGATTTTCTTAAAGTCTTCCGCATCACCACTGAACGAAATGTAAAGGTTATCCTGCTGCGGAATGTTTTCGGCGATGATTTTATTAACAGCCTTCTGAACTACACCAAGCGAAACTTTTGCCTTCGGTTTAATCGTAACCTTTGACATACGGGTCTGATCCTGTCTTGTGATTCGGACCGGAGCTTCGTCTTCAGCAAACGACGCAAAGCTTGAAAGCGGAATGCGTTTTCCTGCTGAGTTTGTTACAAAGATTGAATCAAGGTCAGCAAGTTTGTTTTTGTCGGCATCAGAAAGTGCAACTACGATATCGATGTCGTTTCCCTTATCGTCATAGCGGCTTGCTGTTGTACCGTTGATGTTTGCCTTGATTTCGTTTCCGACTGTCATGATGTTAAGTCCAAGGTTGTACATCCTGTCGCGGTCGAAAATAATCTTGACTTCAGGAAGTCCGTCTTCCCAGTCAGTCGTAACTTCATCTACTAAATCAGAAGCCTGTTCGCGGATAACGTCAGCAAGCTGCTTTGATGTTTTTCCAAGAAGCTCAAGCTGGTCACAGCGGATTTCTACAACAAGACCTGAACCGCCGCCGCCACCATTCATGTTCTGTGATACAGTAATTTCTGCACCAGGGAATTTTGTAAAGTACGGACGGATTTTTGCAAGTGCGGTTGTATCGCTGTCCCAGTCAGGCTTTCGTTCATTTTCCTTGTAAAGCGTAAGACGGAGAGTACCGCTGTTTGTATCAGAGTTAGAGCTCATCATTCCGGCTGCACCAATGCTGAGGTTGATTGATTTAATTCCCTTTACTTCCTGTCGGATGATTGATTCAAGCTCGTGCATGACGCTTTCAGTTACATCAAGCTTTGTTCCCTTTGGCATTTCAATTGAAAGCGAAATGTTTGTAGATGCAGTATCCGGGAAGAAGATGTAACCGTTCATCGTAAGTCCGACTAAGCTTGCAAAAAAGATAACGATAATTGCAAGGAGAGTTACTGTCTTATGTCTTAACGCACGGTTTACAAGCTTTGCGTATCCTGAATCCATGCTGTCAAAGAAATGCGAGAACATTCTGTTAAGCGTAGAGAATTTTCCATCGCGCTTCTGTCCAACATTATCGATGACAAGATATTTAGAAGAAAGAACTGGAACAAGAACGACGGCTACAAAAAGTGAACACAAAAGCGAGAAGATGATTGTAAACGCCATGTCGTTCAAAAGCTGACCGAACATTCCGAGTTTTGACTTAAGCATAATCATCGGAAGGAAGATACATACTGTCGTAAGCGTTGAAGATGTGATGGCGCCAAGCATTTCCTGCGAGCCTAAAGTTGCGGCAACCTGCGGCTTTGCGTCCTTCTGGCGGTAAGAGTAAATGTTTTCCAGAACAACGATTGAGTTGTCAACAAGCATACCGATACCGATAAGAAGACCGGCAAGCGAAATCATGTTGATTGTCATTCCGCGCAGGAACATAAGTGCAAGAGTTACGAGAACTGAAATCGGAATTGAAATACCTACGATAAGCGTACTCTTGAATGATCTTAAGAAAACTAAAAGAATGAGGATTGCAAGAGCCGCACCTTCGATAACTGATTCAACTACTGATTTAATTGTAGCTTCGATATCGTCAGTTGAGTTCCAGACTTCGATAATCTCAACATCAGACGGAAGGCTCTTTTTAATATTGCTAAACTGTCTGCGTGCTGCCTTAGCCGCGGCGACAGAATTTTTTCCAGACTGCTTTTGTATCATAAGCATAACGCAGCTTTCGCCGTTGAGGTATGCGCGGTTCGTTTCTTCCTTAAATCCTTCGTAAACATCAGCAATATCCTTAAGTTTGACTGTGCGCGTTACAGGAATGTTGTTGTCACCAGTCGAAACCTTCCAGGAAATTACTGTGTTCTTAACATCTTCTACTGTTTTATATTTTCCGGAAGACTGAATCGTGTAGCGGATGTCGCCGCTTGTAATCGTTCCGCCGGAACTCTGAATGTTCTGGACGCCAATCATCTGTGCAATGTTAGAAACTGTAAGCGAGTATGCTTCAAGGCGGTCGCGCGGAATATCAACGCGGATACATTTTTCGCGTCCACCGATGATTGTTGCAGAAGCGATACCGTCAATCTGTTCAAGGCGCTTCTGGATGATGTCTTCTGAATATGTGCGGAGCTCTTCCGGCGTGCGGTTTCCGTTTACAGAAAGAAGCATGATCGGCATCATCGAAGGATCCATCTTAATCATAACAGGTGACTCAGCATCGTCAGGAAGGTAGCGTCGTACAAGGTCAATCTTATCGCGGACTTCTCCGGTTGCTGCATCAAGATTTGTTCCGTAGTTCATCTCAAGGAGAATAAAAGACGAACCGCTTGATGAATAAGAAGTAAGCTTTTTCAATCCGGTTACTCCGGAAAGCGCACCTTCAAGAACACGCGTTACACTCGTTTCAACTTCTTCAGGACCAGCATTTTTGTATTCCGTAGAAACAAGAATGTACGGCAAATCCATATCTGGGAACCGGTCAATCGGCATGTTGAAAATACTGTAAATACCAAATGCAATCGAAAGAACGAAAATCATTAAGACTGTCGTTGGCTTTTGTACTGCCTTTGCAGAAATAGTCATAATTACCTCAAAAAATCTATTTCAGAAAAATCAATTTTTAAAATCAGTTGTTTGAAACTGAAACCACATTTACTTTTGCGCCGTCACTTAAAAGAGACTGACCGCTGATAACGATTTCGTCGCCTACATGAATTCCTTCAAGAATTTCCTGAAGATTATCTACGCGAAGTCCAACCTTAACAGGAATCATTGATACAACCGACTGCTCTCCGCTTCTGTTTACCTTGAACACATAAGTTGCTCCGTTCTTTGAAACTACAGTTCCGTACGGAAGAACAGTTACGTCTTCCTTGTGTTCTGTTACAAGGTGAATTTTTGCATACATACCGATTTTGATTTTTGAATCGCGGCTGTCGATTGCAAGCTTGATTGGCATAGAGCGCGTTGTCGTATCAAGTACCGGGCTTATTTCCTTGATGTGGGCCGTAAACTTTTCTGACGGATATGCGTCAAAAGAAAGGTCTGCGTTCTGCTTCATCGTGATGCGTGAAATATAGCGTTCTGGGATTGAAGTTGAAATTTCAAGCTCGCTTGTACTTGCAATGCGTGCAATGATTGAGCTCTGTGCAACTGATGTTCCGATTACGCCCGGGAACGAAGTAATTGTTCCTGCAACTGGAGCGCGAACCGGGCTCTGTGAATAAATCATTCCAGGGCGGCTTGCGTCAACTGCAGCAATTTCCTGATTCTTGGAAACCTTGTCGCCGACCTTTACATAAATTGCAGAAATTTTTCCTGCCTGATCCGGCATTACTGCAACGGAAGAAACCGGCTCAACATCTCCGCCGAACTCAAGATAATCGTCAAGGCTTGAATATGAAACCTTGCATGTATTTACGGCGAAAGTTGCTTCTGCTTCTCCACCGGCTTTTTCGTTAGCTTTGTTTTTGCCGCAGCCTGTCAGAATAGTCATTGCTGCAACTGACATCAATGCAACTGCAATTGAAAATCTTGTCTTTTTCATCATATATCTCCTTGTCTATTCGTTTTCTGTTGTATTTGTTGAAACAACCGTTTTTACATTTGTTGTAGAAACGGAAATCTTGCTGTTCAATTTATATTCCAAATCAAGAATAGCCGAAATGTAATTATAGCCTTCAGTTGCAAGCGAAAGCTTTGCCTGATTCAGCTGTGTTTCCGCATCGCGCACATCAAGCAGCTCGCGTGTACCGTTGCGGTAAGCTGTAACCGTCATGTCATATGAACGCTGTGCAAGGCGGATGTTACGCTCGCTTGATTCGATTGAGGCGCGCGCCTGTTCCAGCGTATCGACCGCCGTATTAATCTGGAGCGCAGTATCTTTCCTGAGCGAATCAAGTTTAAGTTCAAGCTTTTCTATATTAGTGCTGAGTGTTCTTGCATTGTTGCGGTTTGCTGAACCCGGAAGCATGTTCGTAATGTTCCATACAAGAGTCGCGTTGAAGTTTCCAGTATCACGCCAGTTGTCTTCGTTATCCCATTTCATGTCGAGCGCCCCATCACTGCTGATTGAAGTTGGCGAATAAGACCAGCCGAGCGAAAGTGAAGGAGTATAGCTTGATAAATCAAGTGCTGACTTTTTAAGCTTGAGTGATTTAATCTGCTGCTTAAGCGAGGCGATTTCAAGGTTTGAATCCTCGTACATATCAAGCAGTTTGGCGCGGTCAATCTCCGTGAACACCGGCTCGATTTTTCCATCAAGCTTGATTTGTGTACCTTCAGGAAGGCCTATTAAAATTGCGAACGAGCCGAGCTGCTGGTTAAGCTGCTGCTCAAGTTTTTCTACAGCAGGCTTTTGATTTTCGTAAGAAACCTGAGTCTGCAAAAGCGAAAGCTCCGGCGTGTAACCGTTCTTGTAATTCGTCTCCGCCTGTGTCATGCGCTGGCGTGCGTTTTCGAGTGACTGCTTCTGAATCTGAACATTTTCCTGAGCAAGAAGAATTCCGTAGAAAAGTTTTCTGATTGTAAGCTCAGTGTTTTTCTGTGTCTGTTCCCACGAAATCTCGCCGGCTTCGTATGCAGCGATTGTGTTCCTCATGTTCTGAATCATTGCGGCGTTAAATTTCCAGGAAATGCCGATATTACCGACTGCGGTCCAGTGGCGCGATTCAGTTTCATCAAGCTCAACCTTTTTTCCGGCCTGAGTCAAGCCTGCACCTACGGCACCCATTCCAGGTATGTTTCCAAAAATCTGTCCCAGGCCTTTGTATGTTCCGGAAGCTGAAGCCATTGGATCTGAAAATTTATTTGCGCGGCTTAAAGTTCCGGAAACGCTCAAATCAGGAAGGAAGACATTCCATGCCGTGTACTTTTCCCATCTGGCAAGCGCAAGCTCAAGATCAGATGACTTAAGCGTATTGCTGTATTCCTTTGCGTATTGAACCGCTTTTTCTACGGTAAGAACCATAACGTCAGGCTCTTTTGCTTCTTCCTGTGCCATAAGCGGCATCATCAATATAGAAGAAACAAGAGCCGGATAAACAATTTTTTTAATTACTGTTAAAGTCTTCATGTTCAAATAACTCCACATTCTATATATTCAAAAGTTTTTTCAAGACAAGTTTGTTGCCATTGCTCCGAATAACCATTTTTCTTTGCTGTCATAATCAATATGGCAGTAAGCGCACTTATCCATCCAACAAAGCAGTCTGACTTTCTGGAAAGCCCTATATCGAATTCCTCCGGTATAAGGAGCTTTGGAAGCCCGAACATTACTTCATCGTAGATTTCTTTTTTAACGGCCTCGCCCTGATGAGCAAGCCAGCCGTGAAGCATAACGACATTGGGACGCGTGCTGAAATAATTTGCTTCTGAGTGAATGAATGTATAAATCATTTCGTCCGTCGTTTCTGCCATCAAAACACGCTCAACCATTTCTGCAAGGAAAAGATGAATTTCGCGTGTCAAAAGCTGCTTTATCATATCGAACTTGCTTGTAAACGAAGAATAAAGGCTGCTCTTTGCAAGTCCGATTGCGTCTGCAAGTTTTTCTACTGTAACGCCTTCCATTCCGCATTCCTGAAATACCGAAGCGAGTGCACTGAAAAAGCGTTCATCCTGAATGTCAACCTCAACTGAACAGTATTCATCAAGCTCCTTCTGCTTTTCCTTTGAAAGGACAGGCATTTTTCTTCCCATCCCATGAGTGAGGATTGAAGTGAGCCGCTTTTTAAAATATTCAATATCAGTTTTTCCTTCACACATGCAGCAGCATCTGTACGAGATGTAAAAATAAAACAGCGTTGACGCTACATAAATTTGAAGGATATTCAGCTTTCGGTTTTTAGGCTCCGAATTGTTCATCGGAATGCTTGAAATATCGAGTCCGCTTTTTTTAAGGACTTCGGCAAGCCCCTTTATAAGCTTCTGGTCGGTAAACCGCATTTTGACAAAGTAACCGATGTACGCAGGATGTTCTTCTGAAAAATCTACAAAAGTACAGACTGTTTCCTCAATTGCGCTTTCTGTTACTTCAGACTTAAAGTGATGCGCGATTTTTGAAAAATCTTCCAGAAAGCGTTCGCGTAATGTGTCAAAAAGCTCTTCCTTGTTTTTAAAATGACGGAAGATAGCAGTTTTTGAAATTCCGACATTAGCAGCGATTTCGCTCAAGGAAATTTCCTTTAAGCGCGGCTTTTCGAAAAGAGAGAAGGCTGTCTGAATAATCTTTTCTTTTGTATTGCAGTCTTTTGACATATTAAGTTACCGATTGTTCTGTTACCGAATGTTCGGTAACAGTGTCAAATATATCGATATTTTTGTTAATCGTCAATCGAATTTGTATGCATTTCATCGGTGAATTTATGCACCTTATCTGCCCCCGCCCGCGCCAGGTGCAAATGGAGTGTTTTCGCCAGCCGCCCGTCTTCTTCCTGCATTTTTTTTACTACTTACGATTATGATAGCCCTGGCGGGGGGCACCGATTTTATTTTGTCGTCGCTGGGACCCGCCCATTGTGTCCATTTTTTATTTAGGATTTTATAAAGGCGCAATCTTTGAAAATATCATTGCCGATTGTTTTTCTAAGCAGGATAGAGAGCTTTATTACTTCCACAAAGATTCAGGCCTTGAAATAGACTTTGTTTCAAAGGTTAAAAATGATATATCACTTATCGAAGTTAAAGCCACAACAGGCAACACAAAGTCTGCAAATACTGTTCTGAAAAATCCTCAGTATGAAGTAGATGTCTGCTACAAACTTTCTGAAAACAATGTTGGAGTTGTAGATAACAAGATTACAATTCCTTATTACATGAGTATTTTTTTATAATGCGTATTTTAATTCATTTTTTCTTTTCAAATCACCGATAATGTGCGAAAATTAAAAATAATCATAAAAATCCCGGAGGAAACTATGGACGCTGAGCTTATTCAAAAGCTTCAGGCAATGATAGACGAATCATCAAACATCGTATTTTTTGGTGGAGCCGGAGTTTCTACAGAAAGCGGCATTCCTGATTTCAGAAGTCAGGACGGACTTTATGCCCAGAAATGGAGCTATCCCCCGGAAACAATCATAAGTGCCAGTTTTTTCTATGCAGAACCAAAAGAGTTTTACAGATTTTACCGCGAAAAATTAATCATAGATGGCGTGGAGCCGAATGCCGCACACAAAAAGCTTGCTGAATTAGAAGCGGCCGGAAAGCTCAAGGCGGTCGTTACTCAGAATATAGACGGACTTCATCAGGCTGCCGGAAGCAAAACAGTTTATGAGCTTCATGGAAGCACGCTCCGAAATTACTGCACGAAATGCCGAAAATTTTATCCGGTTGAATTTATTTCACAAAGCGCGTCATCTAAGGATACGCTTCCGCATTGTACTGAATGCGGTGGCCTGGTTAAGCCTGATGTAGTCCTTTACGAAGAAGGCCTTGATGATAAAGTAATTGATGGAGCAATAAATGCAATTTCTAAGGCCGATATGCTTATAATAGGAGGCACTTCGCTTGTCGTTTACCCGGCCGCCGGCTTAATCCGTTATTTTACCGGAAAGCATCTTGTGCTTATCAACAAAAGCGAAACGCAGGCGGACAAAAATGCGGAGCTCGTAATTCACGATTCAATCGGCGAAGTTTTCAGTCAGATTCATGTGTAGCAAAAGGCGGGTAAAATACTAAACCTTTCTCTCGCTTCTTTCGTATGTCTGGAATTCAAAATCAATTTGTGCTCCAGATGCGCTGGCTTCGCTTACTTTACTGCATTCCGCCAATCTAAACCCGGCGGTAAGCTCCGGAAAAAACGCGTCGCCTTCGATTTCAGCATCAATCAGCGTAAGGTAAATCCTGTCCACGCAAAACCCGCCGTCATTGCCCCTGCTATTGCAATCAGTTTTCTGAATTGCTTCTCTGTAAACCGCTTCCCCGCCGCAGATAAAAATTTCTTTATCACAAAAGGCGCGAGCAATGCTTACCGCCTCTTCCAGTGAACGCGCCGTTTGGTAATGTGCGCCGGAAAAATCCCTTGTACTCGAAAGCACGATTGTTTCCCTTCCCGGAAGCGATGAGCCAAGCTTATTTAAAATCTCTTCAAAGGTACGGCGCCCCATTATTACAACGCCGCCAGTCGTAATCTGCTTGAAATGCTCCATATCGGCCCTGATGCTCCACGGGATTTTTCCGTCTTTTCCGATTACACGGTTTTTAGAGCATGCGGCAATGATGCTGATTTTATTCATCTTTTCAGTTTCCGGTTTCGGCATTTTCTTCAGCCAGATTTTTAAGCCACTTTTCTTTTTTAAGCCAGAAGTGAGCGATTATGATTTTAGGAATTTCAACAGCCTTGATGATTGCATACATCATTACAGGCCCGATTGGTGTAAGCTTTGCCATTAAGAAAATTCCCGGGATTACGATAAAGGTATTTCCAATTCCGTCTACCATAATTCCCATCATCGTGTCGCCGCCGGCGCGGCTTACTGCAAACTGTCCGTTTATGTAAACCCATAGCGGCATGTAGAGAGCCATGACAAAAACCATCTGGCGGCATATAGATTGAGAATGTGCGCTTAAATTCCTGAACACAACCGGGACAAGACATACGCATAATAGTCCGACACCAGTAAAGAAAAGTCCGAATATTTTTGCGCCGTTTAAAAGCCAGACCTTCTCCTGCCTTGCAACATCAAGCTCGCCGCGCCCTAAATCCTTTCCGATAATTACGCCGGTAGAAGTTATGATTCCGCTGAACGCGATAAAGAAAAGATTTGAAATGGCAAAGCTCGCCGACATTCCAGAAACTACATCGGCGCCGCCCCTTCCATTGTAAAGCGCAGTCGTGATTGTCTCTGCAATTGCCCATACCATTTCAGAAAGCATAATCATCCATGCCTTTTTGAAAATTTCGCCAAAAAGCTTGAAGCTTACATGGAAGAGGTCATGGAAACTTGCCGTAAAATCAGGACGCTTTTTAATCATATAGCCGACAAAAAGTACCGCTTCAACCGTACGCGCTATGACTGTTGCAATTGCGGCGCCCTGAACTTCAAGACGCGGGCAGCCAAGATTTCCGTAAATCAAAAGCCAGTTAAAGAATGTGTTTACGAAAGTTGCGATAATCGAAATTATAAGCGGCGCCTTTACATCACCGATATCCCTGAGCGAGGAAGAAACCATCGCAGAGATAATCCACGGAAGCGACATAAAGCCGATAATTCTCATGTATTTTACGCCTTCGTCAAGTATGATTTCAGCCTGAGAATTTCCATTAACCATAAGGCTTAAAACATTGCGTGGAATTACAAAGCACGAGAACGCAAAAAGAGAGGCGACAAAAATACCAGTCCAGATTTTAAAACAGAAGGACTGCTTCATTCCGTGCTTGTCCTTTGCTCCAGAAAACTGCGTAAGAAAAATTCCGCCTGCCATGCAGATTGTATTCAGAAAAACCATGAAGACAAAAATAATCTGACCCGAAATATTTACGCCGGACATTTTTATATCGCCTAAATCGGAAACCATAAAATTGTCGATAAGCGAAACCAGATTCTGAATCAGCATCTGCGCCATTACGGGAAGCGCAATGAACAGCGCCTTTTTATAAAATGCGAGGCTTCCAAAATGCTTGTGTGGTGAAGGACAAAATTTATCCATAATAAACCCTCTAACTTTTTCTTTCCAAATAGTACTTTTGCTATTACAATAATTATATGAAAAATTTAAAGGTTTATTCTATAAATAAAGTTACGGAATTATTCTTTTTAGGACGAAATTCAACAGATTCTGATAAAAAAAATGAGCGCGTTCTCTTTTACAATGGCTCCGGTTTTGAAGTTCATTTTAAGGGAAGAGAATTGTGGGTTCAGTTTGAATCAAATTACGGCACGGTTGAACCATGGATTGCGGTTTTTATAAACGGAAGCTTTGCGGCGCGCCGCATGGTGGAAAAAGGCAAACACTGGGTTTGTATTGCGCGTGGCACTGATGATTCTTACGAGGCGGACGTTTTACTGATGAAGGATTCGCAGGTAATGAGCGATGATCCGACTCATATTTTGAAAATCAAAAGAATCGCTGCGTCAAAAAAAGCTGTTTTTACGAAGCCTGCTCCGCACAAACTAAAAATCGAATTTATCGGGGACAGCATAACGACCGGTGAAGGTCTTTGC
This sequence comes from uncultured Spirochaetaceae bacterium, assembly GCA_902772975.1. GTDB lineage: Bacteria > Spirochaetota > Spirochaetia > Treponematales > Treponemataceae > Treponema_D. Next base: position 4,247 of record CACYCX010000215.1, on the reverse strand, counting down.
GGCGCGCCCGGGGATATGACCTGGAATGCCACTAATATTTCGTTTATGGGCACATATGCTTTTCAGACTGCAAGAATTCTTGATGCTGATTTCCGCGTGATGAGTCAGGGCGGCTGGGGTGTGATAAGCGGCTACAACAACAATCCGAATTTTGTAATACCGCCACATTATGAAGATGTGTGTTCAATTCCGGGTGGAAAAATTTACAGGGCAGCCGGAGGAAACGAGCGCTACGATTTTTCAAAATGGAAGGCAGATTGTGTAGTAATTAATTTAGGCACGAACGACAGGGGCGGTTTTGCAAGTGAACCTTGGATTGATCCTGTTACAGGAAAATCATATAAGCTCACTTTAGGTTCTGACGGCTTTCCCGTAACCGAGGACGCGAAAAAACTTGCGCGCGGCGTTTACGATTTTTTGTGTACGGTCCGCAAAAATAATCCCGATGCAAAAATCATCTGGGCAACAGGCATGATGTCAATTCCGCAGGTAACAGGCTGCATCAACGAAGGAATCGAATCGTACAAAAAAGAGCATGATGACAGTCAGGTTTTTTCGCTCAGTTTCGATTCAATGGACGCAGAAACTTGCGACGAGGAACGCGGCTCGCGCGGACATCCGGGACCCAAGACACATAAGCTTGCCGCACAAAAGCTTTCTACATTCATAAAGCAGCTGCTCGGAATAATTTAGCATTATATATAATAGAAAAAATTTGCTAGAATTCTAAACATTATGTTACTATATATAGATAGAGATTTTACATAAAAACTTTTCAGCAAATTATAAATTCGGAGAAGATTATGCACAGAGCCTTAAAGTGGTTGCTATTCTGTTGTTCTGTACCTTTCATGTTTTTTTCATGTGGCAGGGGAATGAAAGATGGCATTTTTGAAGGTTCAGGTGAAGGACGAAACGGTCCGATTGAAGTTGCGGTTCTTATTGAAAACGGCGAGATTCTTGGCGCAAAAATTACGGAAGAGCACGAAACTGCGGAGCTGGGACTTGCTGCTGAAGATGAAATTTTACAGCGCGTTGTAAATGGCGAAGATATTTCTAAAATTGATGCTGTGTCCGGGGCAACGCTGACTTCAAACGCAGTTCTTGAGGCAGTTGCAGAAGCGCTTAATGCGGCAAGGGGAAAGAAGAAAAAGAAAATCATTTATCAGGATGCCTCGTGTGACATCGTAATAATCGGAGCTGGTGGCGCAGGACTGGCGGCTGCAACTGAAGCGGCAAACAAAGGCGCAAAGGTTATCGTTCTTGAAAAAATGGGAATTGTCGGCGGCAATACAAATTATGCTACCGGCGGTATAAATGCTTCATACACAAAGGAACAGAAGGCGCTGGGTATTCAGGATTCGACTGATGTATTTTTTAATGATACGATGGCTGGCGGAAAAAATCTTAACGATCCTGTTCTGGTTCGAAGGATGGTCGATGAATCAGCCGCCACAGTTGAATGGCTTGAATCGGATTTAATCGGCGCAGATTTAAGTGACGTAGGATTTTTTGGCGGTGCGACAAATAAGCGCATTCACAGGCCAAAGGGCGGAAAGGCAATCGGAGAACATCTTATTCCCCTTCTGTACAAGTCGGCACAAAAGCAGAAAGCGGATGTACGCCTGAATAATAAAGTAATCGAAATCCTTTCTGATGACGCATGCACAAAAGCAACCGGCGTTCGTGTTGCAACAGCGGACAATGAATACACAATAAAGGCAAAGGCTGTAATAATTGCGTCCGGCGGCTTTGGCGCAAACATGCAGATGATCGAGCAGTACAAGCCCTCGCTCCGCGGCTTTGCTACGACAAATCATCGGGGTGCGACAGGCGATGCATTTGATTTGGTTAAAAAATTTGATGCAGAATTAATTCAGATGGAACAGATTCAGACGCACCCTACAGTAGCAACAGGCACTGGAATTATGATTACTGAGGCTGTCCGCGGAAACGGAGCGATTCTCGTAAACCGCAGCGGCAGGCGGTTTGTAAACGAAATGCAGACGCGCGATATTATTTCGAGCGCGATTCTTTCAAATCCTGATGGAAAAGCATTTTTGCTTTTTGACCAGAGCGTGCGCGCTTCCTTAAATGCAATTGAATTTTATGTAAGGCAGCATCTTGTTGTAGAAGGAACAAGCCTTAAGGAAGTTGCGGACAAAATCGGACTTCCGGCAGATGAGCTTTCTGAAACTGTAGAAAAATATAATGCTGCGGTTACAAAAAAGCTTGATTCTGAATTCGGCCGCAACGCACAGAGCATGGAGCGCACGCTTTCTAAGCCGCCGTATTATGCAATCTGGGTAGAGCCCGCAATCCACAATACAATGGGCGGAATAAAAATTGATGCAGATACGCATGTAATTGCGAAAAACGGAAATATCGTGCAGGGGCTTTTTGCGGCTGGTGAAGTTACAGGCGGCGTGCATGGATCAAACAGGCTCGGCGGCAACGCGGTTTCGGAAATCTGTGTCTTTGGTAAAATTGCGGCCGACAATGCGCTTTCGTATATCGGAAAAAAAGAGCGCGTAAAAAATCAGGGCAACTGAAAAAATATAAGTTCCAAAAATATAAGTTTCTCGGTATAGAAACGACTTTGCCGCTGTGCTATAATTTTCTTTATGGAAAACAGAGAGAATTTTAAATCACGAATTGGTTTTATTATGACATCCGCAGGATGTGCAATCGGCTTGGGAAATGTCTGGCGCTTTCCTTACATCACAGGAAAATATGGCGGCGCGGCATTTGTTCTTTTCTATCTTTTGTTCCTTGTAATTCTCGGACTTCCGATTATGGTTGCGGAATTTGCAGTAGGACGCGCGAGCGGTAAAAGTGCAATCCGTTCATTCCATGTTCTTGAGCCTCAGGGAACAAAATGGCATCTGTTCGGTTATTTTGCGGCAGCCGGAAATTATCTTTTGATGATGTTCTATACGACTGTTGCAGGCTGGATGCTTTCTTATGTTGTAAAGAGCGCGCGCGGTGATTTTGCAGGGCTTGATGCCGGACAGATTGGCGCGATTTTCGGCGACTTGGTTTCAAAGCCGGGCGAGCAGCTTTTATGGCTTTTTGTCGTAACGCTTGTTGGTTTTGCAGTATGCTTCCGTGGTCTTAAAAACGGAGTTGAAAAGGTTTCTACTTTCATTATGACAACGCTTTTGTTCCTGATGATTGTCCTTGTCGTAAGGGCGGTAACATTGCAGGGAGCAGGAAGCGGCCTTTCATTCTATCTTAAGCCTGATTTTTCTAAGGTAGTTGAAAACGGCGTAGGCGAAGTTGTTTTCGCGGCAATGGGCCAGGCCTTCTTTACACTTTCTCTCGGAATCGGTTCACTTGCAATTTTCGGAAGCTACATCGGAAAGGAAAAGGCAATTACAGGTGAAGCAATCAACATCATCGCACTCGATACATTTGTTGCATTGATGGCAGGCTTTATCATTTTCCCGACATGCTTTGCGTTCGGCGTAAATCCGGAGCAGGGGCCGGGACTAATTTTTGTAACGCTCCCGAATATTTTTAACGCAATGAGCTTTGGCCGCTTATGGGGAACGCTCTTCTTTGTATTCATGTCGTTTGCCGCTCTTTCCACAGTAATTGCAGTTTTTGAAAACATAATTGCATTTGCAATGGATCTTTTGGGATGGAGCCGCACAAAGGCAGTTGTAGTAAACGGGATTTCGCTTTTTGTTCTTTCAGTGCCGTGCGTTCTTGGCTTTAATGTATGGAGCGCTTTTGCAATTCCAAAGATTGGCGGCATTCAGGATTTGGAAGACTTTATAGTTTCAAACAACCTGCTTCCTCTTGGCGCATTTGTTTACCTTTTGTTCTGTACAGCGCGCTACGGATGGGGCTTCAAGAATTTTATTGCAGAAACAAATACAGGCGATGGAATTAAATTTTCTGAAAAACTTAAATTCTATCTTACCTGGATTCTCCCGATAATTATTCTTGGAATCTGGATTGCAGGATACATTCAGAAATTCTTTTAAGGATTAATTCAAAAAATTGAACAGGAAGGATTGTTTATAAGCAATGAAGCTTTTATCTGAAAAACAAATCTGCATGGTATTCGATAGATTTGCTTTGAACAATCCTTCTCCAAAGTCCGAGCTAATATGGACAAATCCTTATACGCTTCTTGTTTCGGTCGTGCTTTCAGCTCAGGCAACGGACAAGAGCGTTAATAAGGCAACTCAGCCGCTTTACAAAATCGCAGACACACCAAAAAAAATGCTTTCGCTCGG
>CACYCX010000214.1 GCA_902772975.1 uncultured Spirochaetaceae bacterium | reverse complement strand
GCTCTTTCTAAAGAAGCAATCAAAGAAGCTGGTTATGAACTTATTCTTGCCTGTGGTCCGACACCTGCCCTTGTTTACGTAAAAGCAATTGCAGAAGAGCTTGGAATAAAATGCTATATCAGTATGGAGCACAGAATGCTCTGCGGTCTTGGTGCATGCCTTGGATGTACGCTTGAAACTACAGAAGGCCTTAAACGCTGCTGTAAGGACGGTCCCGTTTTTGATGCCTCAAAAATCATTTTTGAAAAGCCTGCTCCACGCAGAAAGCCGCTTGAAAAAGACGAAGAGCCTGATCTGAGCGTTAACATTGCGGGAGTGCATTTTAAGAACCCGACTATTGCCAGTGCAGGAACTTTTGCATTCGGGCAGAACTTCCGCGGGGTAAGCGACGTGGCCGCGTGGGGAGGCATTGCTTCCAAGGGATGTACATTTGAGCCGCGCGAAGGAAATCACGGAGAGCGCTCTCTTGAAGTTGCCGGCGGTAACATGAACTCAATCGGACTGCAGAATCCTGGAATTCCGACATTTATAAAAGAACTTCTCCCCGGCATGATCGGGTTCGGGCCTGTTGTAATTGCAAACCTTGCAGGAAGTGACATTGAATCTTATGTAGAAGGCGCAAAGCTTCTTGATAAAACAGACTGCGATATGATTGAGCTTAATATCAGCTGTCCTAACGTAAAGGCTGCCGGTCTTGCATGGGGACTCAGCCCTGATACAGCCTACTACTGTGTAAGTTCTGTCCGCGCCGTAACAAAAAAGCCTTTAATGGTAAAGCTTTCGCCAAACGCGCCTGATAACCGCCCGATTGCTCTTGCCTGTATTAAGGCAGGTGCCGACGCCATCAGCATGATAAACATGGTTCACGGTGTTGCAATCGACATTGAAAAAGGAAAGCCTTTCTTTAATAACGTTCATGCGGGCTATTCGGGCCCAGGTCTTAAGCCTCTTGCCCCCGCATTGTTTACGACGTTGTAGAAGAAATCAACAAGCTGCCGCCGGAACAGCGCATTCCGGTTGTTGGAATCGGTGGTATTTCGACCTGGCAGGATGCAGTTGAGTTCATCATGGCGGGTGCAAGTGCCATCGAAATTGGGCAGGCTAAGTTTACCAACCCGAATGTAGCGATTGACGTTGTAGAAGGCCTTCGCAATTTTATGAAGAGTCACGGCTATCACAACCTTGAAGAAATGCGCGGGATTGCACAGGTAAAGCATCCTACAGTGCTTGGACCCGGCGATGAGCGTGCAAAATATGCCGAACTTAAAAGCATGATTCTTGCCGATAAGCCTGTTGTTTCAAACTTGAGCGGATGTAACTGCATTAACTAAAATTAGCTTTGCTGACTAAAGCCGAAGCAAAGGCATAAAAAGTGACCGTTTCCATAATTGAATGCGGGATTTATTTTTTTTGGTGATTAAGATAAAATCACCTTATGACACCGCTTGAAAAATATTACGGAAAATTCAAGGAAGAGCACCGCCTTACGACACGGCACGGACAGGTTGAATTTACCGTTTCGATGAAATACATTCACGACTACCTTGAACAGATAAAAGCTTCTTCAAATACAGCAGAAAATTCCCGGATAAAGATAATTGATATCGGAGCCGGTACGGGGCGATATTCAGTTGAGCTTTCGCGCGAGGACTACGATGTAACTGCGGTGGAACTTGTAAAGCACAATCTTGATATCCTCCGGGCAAAACACGAAAAAGTAAAATGCTGGCAGGGAAACGCGCTCGACCTGAACTTCATTGATGATGGTGTTTTTGATGCGGCGATTTTGTTCGGACCGATGTACCATCTCCATTCAGTTGAAGAAAAGGTCAGGGCATTGGACGAAGCCCGGCGCGTAACAAAAAAAGGCGGACTTATTTTTGTAGCGTATGTCATGAATGACTATAGCATAATTTCGTATTGCTTTAAGGAAGGGCATATCAAGGAATGCGTTGAGCGTGCGTCAGTTACAAAAGATTTTCACGCGGTTGACAGCGCAGAAGAATTGTACAGTTATGTCCGCCTCGACGACATTGACGAGATAAAACGCCTTTCAAATAAAAATGCGCCGGGTCTTGTTCGCCAGAAAATTTTTGCGCCGGATGGTGCCGCCGATTATATGAGGCGCGAGCTTAATGCAATGGATGAAGAATCATTTAAATTATTCATCGAATATCAGATGGCAGTTTGCGAGCGTCCTGAACTTTTAGGCGCCTCCAGTCATATCGTCGACGTACTCAAAAATAATTTTTAAATCGCTACACTTTGTAAAATCGCCGCAGGCGGGTTTACAAAGTTAAATTCTGTGAACCTTTGTCTTTGACGGAAAAGCGCCTTCCTCGTATTCGCACCATTTAGGAACCGTTACATATTCAAGCGAGGTGCACATCTCGAAGGCGTCTTGTTCGATTGTCTTTACGCTTGAAGGAATCGTGATTTTTTCAAGCGATTCGCAGTCGGAAAAAGTATATGATTTTATTATGCCAAGTCCTTTTGGTATTTTAAATTCCCTTAATTTTTCACAGCCGCGGAATGCACCGAGCTCTATGTTTCCGACGCTTTTTGTAATCTCAATTTTTTCAAGACAAGCGCAGCCTGCAAAAGCGCTTTCACCAATCCATTCTGTCTGGCATGGAATCGAAATCTCTTTAAGCTTTTTGCAGTTTTCAAATGCGTTGCTTCCGATAAATTTTAAATTGTTCGGAAGCGTGATGCTTTCTATATTCTTGTCCTTTGTAAAAAGCAGTGCGTTTGTCTTTAAGTTCATTACAATGCCGCCTTCTTCTGTCTTTAAAAAATCAGCAGCAGGCAAAAAGCTTCCGAAAGAATTTTCATGCAGTTCAACAAGCGATGAAGAAAGCGCCACGCGCTTAAGGGAAGGACAGTTACCGAAAGCGTCTGCCTCAATATAGCGGACACAGTCATGCATCGTAATTTTTTCAAGTGAAGTGCAGCCTTCAAATGCGCACAGACCAATGAAGATAAGCTGCTCCGGAAAATTTATTTCCTTAATCGAAGTTAGTCCTGAAAAAGCAAACGATTCGATTCTTTCAAGCGTGGAGGGAAATTCAATTGATTCAATTTTTGCGGCATCGGGATTTTCGTAAAAGGCTCCGTACCGCACAACGCAAACGCCTTCCGGGATTTTTACATGGGATGCGCTTCCGGTGTATTTTACAAGTATGGCGCGCTTTTGTTCATCGTGTGAAATTGAAAAATCTTTTAAACAGTCTTTATCGTTCATTGCAGATTGATTATAGATGAACTTGATTTTTTTATAAAGAGCGCTGATATTCAATGCCTGTCTGATTGCGATTCAAGCTTCAATTAAGATTCACAAATATGGAAATAAAAAAAACTTGTATGTTAAAATATTATTATTGATAAAGTTTTCACGATTATTAAACAGGCTATATAAAATACTAGACGGGAGGCGAGTGCTTTTTAACCGCGCTAAATCATTCAGGGCGGCCCTCGTTTTACTTGCGTTCATTATTGCAGTTTTCTCATGCAACAATATAGTTGAGTCTCCGTCATGTAAATTCATAGCGGCAGCTGCCTCGGCAGCCTCACTCCTTTATTTATCATTATTTAACTTTCAGGGCATCCAGTACTTTAACTCCCGTCACATAATGAATAGTGCTGATTGCAAAAATCATGGCAAACCGCTCGTATTTTCGCTTGTAAAATAATTGCGCCTTTTTCGAGCGGTAGTACCGCGTCCCTTGGACGCTGCATGCGTTGTGCAAAACCGCTCGTAATTTTTTAATTTTTTGGCCTTGTATACAAAATTATTTTTTTCTTTTATATTTAAATCATGCTCGAAAAAAACATTCCGGTTCTCTATAAAAAATCCTGCGCCGTAATTACAGAAATCGACGGCGATAAATATATAGTCAAATATTGCTCTGTTCCGAAGACTGAAACAAAGCCTGCAAAATATGACACACAAAAAGTCCGCGAAAAAGATATAATCGTCCTTCCGGGGAAAAATACTACAATCGAAAAAATGCTTTCGTTTAGCGATGCAAATATCGGTTCAAAAATTTCAGAATGCCATGAGCTTCTGACAAGTGACGAAGAAACTGCATCGGCGCCTGTTTCGCTTTCAGAAATGATTGAGCTTGTAGACGCATCTTTATTATCAGACGGCAGCTGGTCTTTGTTTGACGCGCTCACCAAATCATTTTTCTTCCGCCTTGATGAGGAAAAGTTTAAAAACGGTGAATTGTATTTTGTTCCCCGCTCGCAGGAAGAAATTGATGCGCTTAAGAAAAAAGAATACGAAAAAGAGCATGAAGAAGAATTCAGGGCAGCATTTTTAGAGCGCTTAAAAAAACGCCAGCTTGATTCTGAATCAGATTTAAAATATATGTCGGAAGTAGAAGCCGTCGCGCTCGGCAAAACTGACAAATCAAAAATCATGTCGGAAATCAAGCTTGCCTGCACTCCCGAAAACGCGCACAAGCTTTTGCTCGATACCGGCGTATGGAAAATAACTCGCAATCCTTATCCATTACGCTGGGGGCTTTCAATGAAGTCCGCTTCCGAGTCGCTTGCTTCTCCTCCACAAGAAGAGCGCCTTGAAGTTCCGGGCATTTCATACGCAATTGATAATGAATGGTCAAGCGACCCTGATGATGCAATTGCGTTTGACGGAAAATATTACTGGGTTCACATTGCAGACCCTGCTTCTACGGTGCTCCCCGGAAGCTCGATTGATAAGACAGCCATGGCGCGCGGAGCAACATTATATATCCCGGAAGGCGCAAGCCGCATGCTTTCAGAAAGTGCGCTCGCTGATTATGCGCTCGGCTTAAACGAAAAAAGCAATGCGCTTTCGTTCAGGCTGCTTCTTGCAGAAGATTCTTCAATAGAAGAATGCGTCGTGTTAAAGACAGTCGTTTCGGTAAAGCGGCTTACTTACGAGAAGGCGACCGAGTTAAAGGATTCGCCTGAGCTTCTTCCGCTTTTTAAGATGGCTGAATTAAATGCTGAACGCCGACGCAAAAACGGCTCTGTCGAAATCCAGCTCCCTGAGGTTCACATAAATGTTGATGCCGAAACAAAGGCAGTTTCAATTTCTCCGACGCCTCATCCGCTTGCAGCCGAAGTTGTCCGTGAGTTCATGCTTATGGCCGGCGAAGGAGCTGCGAAGTTTGCGTTTAAAAATCAGATTCCGTTTCCGTATGTAAGCCAGGAAGCGCCGTCAATTCCTGATAATGTGCCGGACGGTCTTGCCGGTGAGTTCAAGCTTGTAAAGGGAATGCGCCGTCGTAGTGTGGGAATTACGCCTTCGTGTCATTCGGGGCTTGGACTCGGAATGTATTCGCAGGTAACAAGTCCTTTACGGCGCTATGGAGATCTGGTCGCCCATGAGCAGCTCCGTGCTTTTATTGACGGACGCCAGCTGATTGACAAGGATACTCTTCTTGAAAGAATTATGGCTGGTGATGAAGCTGCCGCTGCCTGTAAAAAAGCCGAGCGTAAAAGTAACCTTCACTGGACGCTTGTTTATCTTTTGCAGAATCCCGACTGGACCGGCGAAGCGGTTTGCATTGAGCAGAGGGGAAAAGAATGTCTCTTTATGATTCCGTCAATTGCACAGCAGACAGCATTTGTTCTTTCAAAATCAGTTTCGCTTAACGAGACTGTAAAGGTAAAGCCGTCAAAAATTGACATCCCGAATCTTTTAGTTACATTCAAGGAAGTTCAATAAAATTTAAGCAATTGCCGAGCGTTGTGTTTTTTGCTATTATTACAGAAATAAAAATAGCGAGGCCTTTATGCTCACATTAAAATTCGGTGGAACATCAATGGGTAATGCCCGCAGAATTCTTGATTCTACGGACATAATGATTTCCCAGACAAAAAAAGAAAGAATCAGTGTCATAGTATCTGCCGTTGCCGGCGTATCAAATAAATTGCAGGAAAGCATTGACGCATGTACAAAAGGCGGTGATGCTTCAAGATATGTAAAAGAGCTGCGTGAAATTCATACTGAAATCTGCCGCGAGCTTCAGTCAAAGCTTCCCGGTTTTGAAAGCGACAGGGTTATGGCTTCGCTTGAAGACTTGTTTGTTGAATACGAAAAGCTTTTGCTTGCTTCAGCATCGTTTGGCGAGTGCACTGATACTGCTTACTGCCGCATTATGGGAATGGGCGAGCTTTTGTGCGTTCCGATTGTTGAGGCGGTTCTTCTTGCAAAAAAGCAGAGCGTCATCGTTTTAAATTCAAGAAAATTTTTAATCACTACAGGAAACCAAAAGGAAGGCGATCCTGATTACGGACGCACTTCAGATCTGCTTGCTCCGTATCGCGACGGCGAATTTAAATCACAGACAAAAATTCTTTTAATGCCGGGCTTCGTCTGCTCATGGGACGGCGGTACCGGTTGCGAGCTTGTTCCGGGACTTTTGGGAAGGAATGGCTCTGATTTTTCTGCCGCTATAATCGGATATGCGCTCGGCGCAAAGCAGGTTCAGTTCTGGACTGATGTAGACGGAATTTATACGGCCGACCCGCGCACTGTAAAGGATGCGATTTTAGTTGATGACATGACTTATGAGGAGGCGATGGAGCTTTCTTT
>CACYCX010000213.1 GCA_902772975.1 uncultured Spirochaetaceae bacterium | reverse complement strand
TCGTAACTTCTCCGTTCGGAGACGCTATCTGCAAAAAGTACGGCGTAAAGATGATTGAATGCCTTACAGGCTTTAAGTGGATTGCTGCAGTTGAAGCTGAAAACGAAGCAAAGGGCAACAACGGTTATGTATTCGGTCTTGAAGAAAGCTACGGATATAAAATCGAAAAAGACGTTATGGATAAGGACGGCGTTTCTGCGGCAGCGCTTTGTGCAGAAATGACATTGTACTGGAGAAGCAAGGGCAAGAGCCTTCTTGAGCATCTCAACGACATGTATGCTGAATACGGCTATTTTGAAGACCGCGCAATTTCACAGTACTTCCAGGGCGCGCAGGGTCAGTCAGTAATGGCAGGCATCATGACAAAGCTTCGTGAAGACGGACTTAAGACTCTCGGCGGAAAGCGCGTAACTGAAATCCGCGACATTCAGAGAAGCGTTTCGTTTGACCCGGCAAATCCTTCTTCAAAGAAAGACATCGCGCTTCCAAAAAGCAATGTACTTCAGTTTATTCTTGAAGGCGGCACAATCGTAAGTGCGCGCCCGTCAGGCACTGAACCGAAGATTAAATTCTACATCAACAGCCAGGTAGCTCCAAACGGCAGCGCGGGCTTAGAATCTGCAAAGAAGGAAGCAAGCTCTTTGTGCGATGCAATTTCTTCTGAAATTAAGTCAATCCTTGATGCCGCTTCAAAATAATTCACTTCTAAAGGATTACAGAAGGCTGCTCCGCTTATATAACAGCGGGGCGGTCTTTACTGCTGTCGATACAGAAACCACCGGTTTAAGCTACGAAAGAAATTCAGTAATTGAAATCGGAGCCGTCCGTTTCGACAAAACAGGAATCCTTGACACAATCAATTTTCTGATTAAGCAGGACACGCCGATTCCTTCCATGATAACAAAGCTTACAGGTATTACAGACCAGATGCTTGAAGGCGGCGTTGCCCTGTCACATGCGCTAAGGAATTTTTCTGAATTTTCTAAAGAGACTGTTATAATCGGGCACAATATAAAATTTGATTTGAATTTCCTTAATACGTCTTACGAGCGCTGCCTTTTGCCGCAGCTTAAAAACAAGGCAATCGACACGCTTGGCTTTTCTCGCTGGGCATATCCCAAAAACAGTTCGCATAAGCTTCAATTTCTTGCCGAGCAGATGAAAATAAACGTCTTGAGCGCTCACAGGGCATACGACGATGCGCGCGTCTGCATGGAATTATTTTTACGGATTCTAAAGGACACCGAACCGCTTCAAAAGATTTAAGTCAGGCAGTTGAGCAATCAGCCGCGCGGCGCCTTTGCAGGATCAATAGGCGTTCCGTTTCTGAACACCATGAGCGTAAGCGTCGGCGAGTTCGTAATCGAGTCTACTCCCACTGAACCAAGCTCGTCGCCGTAAACAACATATTCGCCTTTCTTTACCTTGATTCCAGAAAGACCTGTATAAGCATAAATAAGGCCTGTCTTTGACTGAACAAAAATCACTTCGCCATATCCGCGGTAAAAGCCGCAGTACATTACGGTGCCCGACATGATGTTCGTAACCTTTTCTTTATTTGAAGCCGAAAGCTGAACGCCGCTTACCTTTCCAGTAACATAAGTTACCTTTGGATTTTTTACTGGCCAGTCTAAAGTTGAAGAAGAAGTTTTTCCCGTATATTTTCTGGGGTCGGCATCCTTTAACGCCGGCATAGCATCACTTGAAGAAGCGGCCGCGACTTTTGCAGGAACCTTGAGCTTCTGTCCCGCCTTTAGAACTGAATCAGAGCTGAGTCCGTTTATCGAAAAAAGCTCGGCTACATTTATATTATTTTTTCTTGCAATTCCATAATATGTATCGCCTTTCTGAGCGACATATACATCAAGATTTTTTGCGTCATATGAAGAAGCAGCGGCGGTCGGGGATGCGGCTAGAGCGGCCGCGTTTTCGATATCAGCAGTCGGAATGATAAGCTTCTGCCCTGCCTTTAACACATCCTTTTCCGAAAGATTATTAGCTGTCCTTAATTCCTGAACTGTAAGTTCATATTTACGGCTGATTGAATAAAGTGTTTCGCCCTTCTGCACAAGGTGAGTCGTATCAGCAAATGAAAAGCCGAAGCAGAAAGATAAAATTAAAAAAAGCGAGTTCCTTAATATTTTTGATGGTTCAATTTTTAATACAGTCATACCCTTATATTATCGGCATGATATATTAAAAAAAATAGGGCTTACCGTAAATATTATTCGGGCAAGACATCAGTCAGCGCAGCATGAACGGAACAAGGCCGCCGCGTCAATACCGTTAATTACGGTTCCTTCCGGGTATGATTCAAGCATATTTTTTCTTCCACCGGAAAGATGACTTGAAGTAATTCCATGCTTTATCGAAACATCTGCCTCAAGCAATGCTGAAAGGTGGTCTGATAAGCGGACAAGGCGGCCGTCCACCGGATTGTACGAGGCGTCGTTATATTTCTGATTTAGTTCTTCGTATGTTACGTGAATCGGCTTTCCATCAAGAATTATGCGGTTCTGAAATTCATCATTTGTAAAATACATGAGTTCCTCGGCATAAAAGCTTTCCATAAGCGGAACAAGTTCCTTGCTTACAATCTCATCCTCAATGTGCTTTACAATCTGCGGAAGTTCATCAGTGGCCTGCTTTACAGGTGAAATAATATCGCGCGTTACGGCTTCCGGTAAATCATGGAACAATGCGCTGAAGAAATTGTTATAAAGCCGCTTGTCACACATCTGTGTTCCTGAATCAAGTCCCAAAAGAAGCGTCAATGCGGCAACAAAATAGCAGTGACCTAAAACGCTTGTATGCGGCACTCGCGGTGTCTGGTTCCATCTTCTCTGAAACCTCAGCTGCTCAATCTTTAAAAGGAATTCATACGGG
>CACYCX010000212.1 GCA_902772975.1 uncultured Spirochaetaceae bacterium | reverse complement strand
TATTTCTTGTTTCATGTGAAATCATGAACGAGCCTATCCATAAATTTTTTGAGGAATATACAAATACAGCCGCAATCGAAAACATTGCTTACCCTGCCGGCGCGAACAACAGCTCGGGCATTCTTTGTATTCCTTCGATTGAATCTACAACGCTTACATTCAATATCCGTAACCCTCAGGAATACAAGCTTGATTTCGGTTATAACTTCAACAACAGTTTATCATCTTCGGCCGCGTCCGATGTATCAGGAGCAGTTTCGTTTACACAAAGCTCTGATATGACAAGCGGAATCTTGACGTTCTCAAAGGATTTTCTTGAAAAGATTGATGCCGGACATATCGGCGGAAACGACATATCAGGCGAGATTACCGTAAGGGAGCCAGTTTCAGGACGAGATTTTGCTTCATTCCCGGTTGTGCTTCACGCAAACACGCCGCCAACTTCCGTACTCGGTGCCTGCTTCCAGGCTTCATCCTCTGATTATGACAATGCAACATATGTTGTATGCTTTTTCCTTCCGAATACATCTGCTTTCCCGCTTGACGAAAATGACTTGCGCATAATCCATGTTAACGGCGAAAAGCTTTATTTTAACAACGGTTCAATTTATAAGACAGCGGTGCAGGATCCTGATGACGGAAGCTGGAGCTATCCGGCCTCTGATCTGGACAGCCGCTTTTCTACTACGGCGCCTTCCGGAATGACAACGCTTACAGATTCCACTGACGCCTTTGCTTTCAGCGGAACTAAATATCCTAACACCTCCTATAAGCCTGTTTACTGGACTACCGACTGGGAATTTAAGCCGGACGTAGTAACGACATGTACGCTTACGACAGAAGATGACGACGGACTTACTTCTCCAGTTACGATTTCCAACCAGGCAAAGCAGCTTAAGGCGCCGGAATACAATGTTGGTGTTGGCTCAACAAGCGCTTCTGACGCAGATTCAGGTCTGTTTGAGCTTAAGGTTTCGCACTCAGGACTTTGTACCGACGAATCGTCCTGCGGCGGCGCTGTAAGAATCAGCTATACAATCGAAGAAACTGACAATAAAAATGTATTTTATAATGGAACAAAACCTTCAATGTCGAACAAGGTAACCGTTTCTCCGGGCGGCTACGCTTCTATTTTTGTTCCAAAGGGAAATTATAAAATCTGGGCAACCGCAAGCCGCGATTACTACATTACAAGCGAGATTTCAGATGTTTCAGGCATCAAGATTACCCAGCCTGCGCTTTTCTATGTACGCGAAGACGGAGATGATACTGCAAACAACGGTGCAAAGCTTAGTCCTTTACGCACTATCCAGGCCGCAATCGGAAGATTTGTTGACGGTATAAGCGCTGGCGATTATGCCGCATCAGAAGGCTGTACGATCCGAGTATGGAGCGACCTTACTGTTCCGTCTGACTTTGACTTCAGCTCACATAATAACGCCTTTGTCGACACTCCTGGTGCAGGCTTTGCAGGCCTCATAAATATTGTTGGTTACGGCGGAACACGCACCATCGACATGTCTGGAAACAACGGCAAGAGCGGAATCATTATCGGCAGCGGAACAGTTAATATTGAAAACATAAGCCTCACAAAGATTGCTGATAACGGAACCTCTTGCTATGCTATTCAGATAAACAACGGAACTGTAAATTATACAAACGGTTCTATATACAATTGTAAGGGAAATCAGCACGGATATATTGATGTTAAAAACGGAAAACTCAAAATTACGAATGTTTCATTCAATGATATGAGTAACGGAAGCGGTTCAACTCCAGGTGCTATCGCCGTTGGAGCTTACGCCCAAGTTGAATGTACTGACTGTACGTTTACAAAAACTCACGGATGCAGTGGTGCCGGAGCAATTATGAACCAGGGAACACTTACTGTTAACGGCTGTACATTTACAAAATGCGACTCAGCAAGTTACGGCGGCGCAATCGTCAATACCGGAACACTTACACTCAACGGTGTAACTATCGACGGCTGTACTGCAGGTGGTGAGTATGCATGGTCAGAAAACAAGGGCGGCGCAATTTACAATAACGGTACTTTGAAACTTAAAGGAAAGAATACAATTATTTCAAACAAGCTTTACGACGGAACTGCATCTAACATTTACATAGTGGCCGGAAAGAAGCTTACGATAGACGGACCGCTTACAGGAAGCAAGATTGGCGTTGGCCTTGATTTTGCATCAGGAAGCGAACCTGCAATCGGACATCCTGTAAACTTCACTACTGATTACAAGTACGGCACTGACAATACCGTAAAGCCGGGCGCAATCTTTATAAGCGAAAACGGCTACGCAATCACTTATAACGGAACTGAAGCTGCATTTGCAGTCGGTTCAGGCGGCTCTTACACTG
>CACYCX010000211.1 GCA_902772975.1 uncultured Spirochaetaceae bacterium | reverse complement strand
TTGTGCTGGAAATCTGACAGCCCGATGCTCTTGGAGTCAGGTGCAAATCAATGGGCCGGATACATGAATTTTCTTCCGCCATATAACATCGCCGTACCCAAGGGAAATTATACGGTCGTTTATGAGGATGCGGCAGGAAAGCAGAGTGAAGGCGGCTTTTCAATTTCGTATGATGACCGGCTGCTGGAATCTGAGCCCGGAAAGGTACTTGAAATTTTAGGAAGAGGAGTCCGGGAAAAACTTGCGGTCTATTCACAGGGCGGCGAGCTTTTGTATTTTGACAGGTTAAAGGATGAATGGAAGGAATCTCCTGACTTAATCTGGAAGGTTATAAATGACGGCGACTTTTACCGGTATATTTATGTTTTGGGAAGCGTAACATGCCTGCTTCCTCCGGTGTACAAGGAAAGCCCGGATAAGGATAAGGAATAAAATTTAGGGAACAGATTTATGGATGCAGATAATCAGGAAGAAAAGACAATCGGCCGCAATATAAAATCATATGTATTAAGGGCCGGAAGAATGACAAATGCACAGGAACGCGATTACAATGAGCTTTCGCCTGTGTGGTGCATTCCTTACGAAGAAAAGAAAATTAATCTCGTAGATATTTTTGGAAATACAAATCCTGTCGTAATCGAAATAGGATTTGGAATGGGACATGCGACAGTAAAGCTTGCAGAGCAGAATCCTGAAATTAATTATCTTGGAATTGAAGTTCATACTCCGGGCGTCGGAAAAGTGCTCGGTGAAATAAAAAAGCTTTCGCTCAAAAATCTTTATATCATTCAGCATGATGCAGTTGAAGTTCTTGAAAACATGATCGGAGATTCATGCGTTAACGGCTTCCATATTTTTTTCCCGGATCCGTGGCCAAAGAAAAAGCATCATAAACGACGCCTGGTAAAAAGGCCGCTTACAGATCTGCTTTGCAGGAAGCTTTCTTCTGACGGTTATGTTTACTTTGTTACGGACTGGCGCGAGTATGCAGAATTTGCACTGGAAGAACTTACTCAGACGGAAGGACTCAAAAACAAATTTGAAGGATTTGCGCCTAAGCAGGAATGGCGGCCAGAGACTAAATTTGAAAGGAAAGGCCTTTCTGCAGAACGCCAGATTACAGAGCTCTATTTTATAAAAAACGCATAATTCATTGTTGAGACAGAACTGGAGAAAAAATGGATTTATTTGATTTAGACCAGGCAAGCAGAGAAAACGACCGCGCCTTGAGGATAAAGGAACTTGAAAAATTAATCAAAAAATATCAGGACTCATATTACAATGGCGAAGCTGAAATTTCGGATGCGGAATTTGACAAGCTCTGGGATGAATTAAAAAGCCTTTCGCCGGATTCCGCCGTGCTCCAGAAGGTTGGCGCCGATTCGGGTAATTTTGCCAAGGTTCATCATGTGATGCCGATGGGAAGCCAGGAAAAAGCCGCCGACAACGACGAGTTCTCGTCGTGGGCGCAAAAGCATTCTTACAACGAGTATCTTGTAGAATACAAGCTTGATGGTGCATCCCTTGAGCTTCAGTACGAAAACGGCATGCTTTTGCGCGCCGTCACCCGCGGTGACGGCGCAGTCGGCGATGACATTACCGCCAATGCCCGCAGGATGGGGGGCGTTCTTCCATGCCTTATGATTGACGGAAACAGGCTTGATTTTACGGGCGGAATCCGTGGTGAAGTCATTATGACGCATTCGGTTCACAAGCAGTACTTTTCGGATAAGGCAAACTGCCGCAATGCAGCAAACGGCCTTATGAAGCGTAAGGACGGTACGGGAAGCGAGCATTTAAACTTAATAGTATACGACGCGCTTGAAACTACAGGCAAAAAATTTTTTGATGACGAGGAAGGAAAGGTTTCGTTCCTTACAAAATGCGGCTTTTCAGTCGTGCCGCTTGAAATCTGCAAGTCGCCTGATGAAGTAATAAAATACCGCGAGCGCGTAATGGAAATCAGAAAGACGCTTCCTTACGACATTGACGGCCTTGTAGTCAAGGAAAGGGCAATAAATATCGAAGACGCAAGCCGCACCCGTCCTGACAGGCAGATAGCCTTTAAGTTTTCGCTTGAGGAAGCCGTTTCGGTTGTACGCGATGTTGAATGGAGCGAGTCGGGCGCTACATATACTCCGGTCGCAATCTTTGATCCGGTGGAGCTGGCCGGAACAGTCGTTCAGAGGGCAAGCCTTGCAAACCCGGATACCTTACGCGCCCTTAATGTAAAAATCGGAAGCCATGTCGTAGTCGTTAAGCGCGGCGAAATTATTCCGAAAATAATTTCTGTCGTCCAGTCAGATGAAAAAGCAACAGATATAGTGTTTCCTAAAAAATGCGCGTCGTGCGGAACTGAGCTTCTGGATATCGGAAGCAGGCTGTATTGTCCTAACCGCAACTGCCGAAAGCGCATCCTTCATCAGCTTTTCAAGTGGATACAATGCGCTGACATCCGCGATTTAGGCGAGACGCTTGTAGTTTCACTTTTCAACGACAAAAAGCTAAATTCAATTTCCGATATTTATTCGCTTAACGAAGAAATCCTTTCTCCGTATTTTTTAGGTGAAGAAAGCCTTACAAACGAAAAAAAATCACTCGGGGCTGCAAAGGTAGCTCTTTCAATTCAGAATCACAGGACGCTCCGCCTTTCTTCTTTTATCGCAGGCTTTGATATTGAAGGAATCGGTGAATCGATGATTGACAAGGTTATTTCTTCAGGACTGTCCAGCCTGGAAAAAATCCTTTCTGCATCCCAGACAGATTTTGAAGGCGTTTACGGTTTTGCTGAAATTACGGCAAGGACTTTATATGAAGGGCTCCGCGAAAATGAAGAAGAAATTAAAAATCTTGTTCAGAATAAGATAATCAGAATTGAAGAAACTGAAGGCGGAAAGCTTTCGGGAAAAAGCTTCTGCTTTACAGGCGAGCTTGTTACGATGAAGAGGGCAGACGCGGAAAAGCTTGTAAAGGATAACGGCGGAACTACCAAATCGTCCGTTACAAAAGACTTATCGTATCTTGTAACAAACGACAAGGAAAGCGGCTCTTCAAAAAATGTAAAGGCCGCAAAGCTTGGTGTTCCGGTAATATCGGAAGAAGAATTCTTAAGCCTTATTCGCTAGGATTCTGAAAGGCAAAATCCCCGGTAAAGAAATCAGGACTTACTGCAACTGTATCAAGCCTGATTTCCCAGTGAAGGTGAGGACCTGTCGCAAAGCCGCGTGCGCCTGATAGTCCTATCAAGTCTCCCGATTTGACATTCTGTCCTTCGCTTACCTTAAGTTCGTTCATATGATAGTAAAGGCTGTAAAGACCCGGAAGGTGCTCGATGATTACAGAATACCCTGTCGTAATTCTGTCTTCTGCCATTACGACTTTTCCGTCGCCGCACGCTCGTACTTCTGTTCCGGCCGGAACGCCAAAGTCAATTCCCGCATGCATGCTCGTAGATTCTTTTCCACTCGGATATTTAAAGATGCGCCTTTCGCCGAATTCAGAAGTGCGCCTTTTTGAAGCTACAGGCGGATTGAATTTTGAAAGCGTGTATACGCCGTTTGAATCAATTACGGCAAGAAGATCGTTTAGCTTTTTTGACTGCTCGATTTTTTTTGCGCTTGTATCTGTCCGTAAATTTGTAAGCGAGTCATTTAACGGAATCGTTTCCTTTAGGAATTCCTTTTCAAGAATTTCAACCGGGAGCGTAAAAAGCATTTCTGAATTTTCATCGACTTTATAAACAACGTTAATCTGATATTCGCCTGCTTCTGCCCATGTTGAAATAGGAAGCCCTGTAAGGATTTCGTTTCCGGAAGAAAGTTTTTTCTTTCCTGAAAGCTGATAAAATTCTGCCTTTTCAATGCGCTTGCTTTCCTGCATCAGATCCGCGCGGGCAGAGATGGTAGCGATTTTTTTCTTTCCCTTTACGCCTTCAAATTTTGCGCGAACAAAAATCGCGTCTCCCGGATTTACTTTATTGTTCCAGGTAACGGAAATTGTCCAGGCGCTTTCCTTGATTTCAGTGTTTTCAGCAAAAAGCGGAATTGAAAATAAAAGCACAGAAGCAACAATTGAAATGAATTTTTTAATCATGCTTTCCTCCGTAATTTATTACTTAATTTATATCGATCTTCTTAAATCCTGAATTATAAGCTGGCGGCCTTCAACGCCGTTAAAAGTATTGCGCGTGTAATGATAGAGAAGGTCAACGCACATTCCTTCCTGAATCTCAGTTCCGAGCCTGTGTCCTTCTCCCCACCAGAGAGCCGGCCATTTGTATTTTCCGCATTCAAGGATAAGCTTTAAGTGCTGTCTTTCAGTTTTGCCCATCGTTGTCGCAGAGAGCACGCGCGCATTTTTTGTAAGGAATATAAGCGGCGGATTCTGCTCACCATAAGGCTCGAACTTATCGATTACTGAAATCAGGTCGTTCGTGATGTAAGGCGGCGGAAGCTCTGCGTCTATTTCAATATTTTCAGTTTCGTCCTTGCCAAGCTCGATTTTATCAAGCGAGGACGGAATGCGCGAAAGGAATGCGTCAAGATTCTTTTTTTCAAGACTGAAGCCTGCCGCGCTGAAATGCCCTCCGTGATTTATAAAAAGCTCGCCGAAATTATCAAGGAATGCAGTGCAGTCAACGCCACGCGAACCGCGCATTGAGCCCGTTATCGTGTTTTCATCCGAAAGTGTAGTTACGATTGACGGAACGTTCGTGCGCTGTACAAGCTGCGCGGCAACAATTCCAAGAATACCGCGCTGTATTCTTTCGTCGTGGATAAAGCAGAGCTTTCCGTTATTTTTTGCAACGCTTTCCTCAGGCATTTTTCCAAGTACTGAAAGCGCGTCATTTACATATGCCTTGCGCTGCGTGTTAAGTTCAGTAATCTGGCCTGCAAGCTTGTCGCGTTCAAGCGGATTTTCTTCAAGGAAAAGCTTAAGCGAAAGCTCCGGCTGTCCGAGGCGTCCTGCCGCATTTAAAATCGGAATTACGCTCCAGGATAAATCATTTGCGCATATTTTTTTTGAAAGAAGGTTCTGACGAGCAAACAGCTCCATAAGGCCGCCGCGGATTTTTCCTGCATTTATCAATGCAAGTCCGTTCTTGACGAATATTCTGTTTTCATCTAAAAGCGGCATGATGTCGCTTATGGCGGCAAGCATTACAAGCTGCATGTCGTTATCCCTGTCCTGTGCGTGAGAGGGGAATGCGTCCTGCGATTTTTTCTGGATCCATGTAACGAAAATATTGTAAAAGCCTTCGATTTCGCCTGAAGACGCTTCGTTGTAGCGCGCGATTTTTGAAAGCGATTTTAATCTTGAAAGCGGAAGAGCCTTTACGGAAGGAATTAAATTTCCTATGTCGGTCGAAATATCGTACATGTTGAATTCAACGCCCTTTCCGAAAATGCGCTCGAGCAGCTCTGAATTGGCTTCCTTGTTCCAGACAAAAATCTGCTGTCCCTTAAGGAATGATTCAAGCTTTGTCTGTGAAATCGAGACGAGGCTGCTTCCAAAATCCTGAGTAAATTCTGATTTCTTTACAAGGTTCCGCGTCTTGATGCATTCAAGCGTGATGCAGCTTCCGTTTTCGCGCGCGTTCATCAGGCAGATTTCCTGCTTGTAAAGCTCTGTCTCGCTGAACCGCAATGCCTCAACAAGCTTGAAGGCGACCGCGCAACCGGAAATATCCTTGAACGGGTAATTTTCGCCCTCTGTTTTGGGATTTATGATTATTGTGGCCTGAGGGAGCACCTCCGGCGGATTGTGGTGATCAGTTAAAATTACATCGATTCCAAGCTCCGCGGCGTGCGCAATTTCGTCGATGTTTGAAATGCCGCAGTCAACCGTGATAAGGAGCGTGCCGTATTCAGAGGCAAATTCATCTACCGCCGCGATAGAAAGACCGTAGCCGTCATCGCCGGAAGGAAGCCGCCAGGATACGTCGATGCCCATTTTTTTTAAGTGCTGATAGAGAATGGCGGTGCTTGTAATTCCATCAACATCGCGGTCGCCGAATATTAAGACCTTTTCTCCTTCGTCGCGTGCATCAAGGATTCTGTCAACGGCATCTTCCATTCCCTTAAAGAGAAACGGACTGTGCATGAAGCGCAAATCATC
>CACYCX010000210.1 GCA_902772975.1 uncultured Spirochaetaceae bacterium | reverse complement strand
TGTCTGCTTTTTCAAGCTCTGACGGCTTTTTTGAAATGATGTAAGGCGCTCCGATTGAAATCATTGCGCGCTCAACGCTCTTTATGTTTCCTGCGTTGTAATCTACGATTCCTATCATAAAGATAATTTACAGAAAAATGAGATGATTGTCAAAACATGTGATTGTCAAAACATGTGATTGTCAAAATATGGGCACTTGTGTTTTTGCCCGAATCTGCCGATAATTTTTTTATGAGTGTTTCAGATGTTATTCCTGTTGCAACAAGAGTCCTCCTAAATCCCTATGTGATTGGCGCTGCAATTGCTGTGATCCTTTATATAAATTTCGTTTACTTCGTGGCAAAATACAGAAAAAAGCCGCCTCAGCCAAAAAGAAAAAAAGTTATTGCTGCTCCGGCCCCAGCACCTGCCGCTCCTGCTGAGGGTGGAGGGGATGCTTCTGGTGGCGGTGAAGCGGCTGCTCCTGCTGAATAATATTACGCATATCCTTTTTTGCAGTAAGCCGCCCTTTCCACAAAATTCCTGCATCGCGGACAGTTCCGTCTTTTTTAAGCGAATCTAATATTTCTGCGATTTCGCCCGAAGTCCAGATGTTGATTCCAAAGATTTTTCTGTCCGCTTCATTCCATTTAGATTTTATTTTTTCTTCCACCATGACATCGGTGCACCATTTTCTGTTGTTCCATACAAACTTGTGTACTTCCCTTGCGTCTTCAGCATCAAAGACATCGGGCATCGTGTAATCTTTGTTTTCCGCTTTCCCGATACATATGTCGCAGCCGGAACATACGGCCTGTTCGCCTCCAAGGGCATCGAGCAGCACCTGACGGCGGCACTCTTTTGCCTCTGCAAATTCCTTCAGCACGCGCTGCCGTGAGCCCTTTGGAAATGAATCAAATTTGCGGCTGTCTTCGCGGCTCCATAATAAAATTGCCTTTGCTATTGTCCTGTCACGGCCGCCGCGGCCTGCTTCCTGAATGTAGCTTTCGCCGGTCGGACTTGGTTCTAAATGGATTACCGTCCTTATGTCGGGCTTATCGATTCCCATTCCGAACGCGCAGGTCACGCATAATATTGCGTCAGTCTTCGGAAAGAACCAGTTTTCTATTTCAGATTTTTCTTCCTTGCTTAATCCGGCGTGATAAAATTTTACTATATCAGAGCCCGCTTCACCTTTGCTTTCAAGGCATGCGGAAAGCTCCCGCGCCATGTCCTCTGCTTTCCTGCGCGTTCCGCAAAAAATAAGAAGCGGCCGCCTTTCTGTCATTGCAAGCTTTGTCGCCATTTTCTTTTTTGCCCAGGCGTATTTTACATAATAATGGATGTTGGCTCGGTCGCTGTCTCCGCGGACAATATGCGCGTTTCCTTCAAAAAGGATTTCGCTTATTCTCGAAAGCACCTCCGGCGAGGCTGTTGCGGTAAAAGCCGTTACAAGCGGAACATTAAGTTCTTTTATAATGCGGCCTAATTCAAGGTACGCCGGCCTGAACGTATCGCCCCATTCACTTACGCAGTGCGCTTCGTCAATTGCGATGTGCGAAATCCGCTGCTTTTTCAGCCGGTCAAGAAGAGCGGCGTTTTGCAGGACTTCGGGATTTGCAAGGATTACTTTTGCGCCGTTTTTAATTTTTTCAAATGCCTTTTCGCGCTCTTCTTTTGTCTGACCGCCTTTAAGGACGACCGCCTCGATTCCGGCTTCCTTCATTCTTCGCGCCTGGTCTGACATAAGGGCAAGCAGCGGATAGAAAATCAATGTGGCGCCTTCCAGAATCACGGCCGGAACTAAAAAGCACATTGATTTTCCAGCGCCTGTAGGAAGAAGCACAATCTGGCGCCCTAAGCAATAGGCGTCAGTAATGTTTTTGTCGTCGGGATTTTCGTTTACAAGGTTTTCAATCGCACCGCTTTTTAAATCCTTTTCCGCGTCAAGAATGTTTCCTATTACCAGGCGTTGCCACGGAAAAAGATATTTTATTCCGAAAGTCTTTTTTGCAATGTTGAGGACTTCATCGAGACTTTCGAATTCTTCGTCTTCAAAAAGAACGTTTTCAATTTTTTCCTGTTCCATGCATATATCATATTGCCGTTATGCATGAAAAAATTAAAAAAAACGAAAAAATTATTTATCCATGATTGTAATTTCTACGCGGCGGTTTTTTGCCCGTCCTTCTTCGGTGTCGTTGTCTGCAATCGGAGATGTCGCACCAAGCCCCTGTGTGAAGATATGATATTTATCGCGGACATTTTTCTGAATCAGATAATCTGCAACAGACTGTGCCCTTTGCTGCGAAAGCTTTTTGCGTGACTTTTCACTTCCGCGAAGGGCAGTGTGTCCTGTTATCAAAAGGTCATTTGTGTAGCCGGAAAGAATTTCTGCAATCTTATCGATTTTAACTTTTTCGTTCGGCCTTAGAATGTCGCTGTCAGGTTCAAACTGAATGTTTTCAATACTGATTGTAAGTCCCTTTTCACCTGCCGTTACAGTTACATTCTGAATTCCAAGGTCATTGATTTTTTCCATAACCGCAGTAACATTTGAGTCAGTCGCTGTCCTTTCAAATTCAGTTACTTCAGCTTCTGCAACGCCTTCAAAGCGGAGCCTTACGCCATTTGTAGTTTTGATTGTAATCCTGAATTCTTCATTGTAATGATCAAGGCAGCCTTTTTCAGAATCCCAGTACAATGTCTGCTTTGAAAATCCAGAGGTTTCAGACGGAAGCATTTTGTAAGTCATGTCAGGAACATTGAGCGCAATCTTGTAATACATGTTGTAACTTACGGTGAACTTGTCGTAAACCTTTCCGGTTTCTTCATCCTTAACTTGTCCGATATATTTGTAGGAAGCATTGAAAGGAATTTTATACGGCTCCTGCAATCCGAATGTCCTTCTTAAATCGTGAGCCTCGTGCCCCTGCGCTGCCCATTCATAGCCCGGTAAAATTTCCCTGTCAGGAAAAACAGGAACGTCGCGTACGACAGGCATAAAGTATTCATCCGAGATTGTGTAATGCCCGAGGTTGTCGCGTTCAAAAATGCTTTTGTATTCTTCGCCATATCCGAATGTTCTTCCGGTAATGTCGCTTGTTGCCGCTTCTGAAGTCATGAATGTTGCTTCATGCGTTCCTGATTTTCCGTCGTCGGAGGCATCCGTAACCTGAACTGTAATTCTGTTTACGATTTCTGCATGATGGTCGAGCATGCTGTTTACATAAACGTCTTCGCGCATTGTAGAAAGGACTCTGTAATTGTCGCCTTTCTTATATTTGAATTCAAATCTCTTTGGCGTCTCTGATGTGTTTTGTACTGCCACATCCTGTGATGTCGTATCCTGCGATGCCGCATCCTGTGCCCATAAAACTGAATTTGCGGTAAAAAGAAAAACAGTAAATACTGAAATAAAAAATATCTGGATAATTGCCTTTCGTTTCATAAAAATCCTCTTTTCCTTGTTCATCATTTTGCAATGGCAGAATGCTTGCAGAAACTTCTTCTCTACGAATATCGGAAACATTTGAGTGGAAGATAAATAAAATCTGTGCTAAAACTTTATTATATGAAGCACACAATATTAACACTTTTTTCTTCTTTACAGTTACATGATTTAGTCCTGCTTTGTGCGATGCTGTTCCTTATGCTTCTGCTGATTTTTTTTGCAG
Source organism: uncultured Spirochaetaceae bacterium (assembly GCA_902772975.1). GTDB lineage: Bacteria > Spirochaetota > Spirochaetia > Treponematales > Treponemataceae > Treponema_D. The sequence continues at coordinate 9,046 of CACYCX010000210.1, read as the reverse complement.
GCCGTTTTGTAGGAAAGCTTGAATCTAAAGATGAAATTAAAAAGAACCGCCTTGATGCAATAAAGCGAAGCCGCGCGGTATTGGGAGGACTTGCCGGAGAACAGGTTGCGCCTTTCCTTCCGGGATTCCCGTGCAATCCGGCCGATGTCCGCTTTGTCGGAAAGCCTGTTGATTTTGTCGCGTTTCCGGGTGCGGCAGAAAATGAAAGCATAAGCGAGATTTTATTGATAGAAGTAAAGACAGGTGAATCAACTCTGACTAAACGCGAAAGGGAAATCCGCGCTCTTGTAGAGCAGGGGCGCGTACGCTTTGTAACTTATAATTTATCGAGCGCGGAGGTGTTTCCCGATAAGTAGCTTTCGATTTTTTCTGAGGACATCGGCTTTCCGCGCAAAAATCCCTGAACGTTCTTGCAGTTAAGGTTCTGCAAAAGCGCAAGCTGGTCGTTTTTCTCAACGCCTTCTGCAATCGTGTCGAGTCCCATTTTTGTAACCATCGAAATAATTGCGTTCGTAATGTCCGCGCTTATGCTTCCGTCTTCCGTAATGCTCTGTATGAACGACTTGTCAATCTTGAGCGTTGTAAGCGGAAGAATCTGTAAGTATCGCAGTGAGGAATAACCTGTTCCAAAATCATCAAGCGAAAGTCCGAATCCCATCGCCTTGACTTCATCGAGTATCTCTACGGCTTTGTCCGTATCTTCAATCAGGACGCCTTCCGTGATTTCAATTTCAATGTGCGCGGGATTGATGTTGTGTTTTTCAACCGCCTTGCGTAATACAGAAATAAAATTCGGTTCCTTCAATTGAACAGGCGAAACGTTAATTGACATGATTCCGTGATAGTCGTAATTTTCTTCCCATTTTTTCTGGAACTCAAATGCCGTATTTATAATCCATTCGCCGAGCGTTACGATAAAGCCGCTTTCTTCTGCAACAGGAATAAATTCTTCAGGAGAAATTTTTCCTCCATCAAGCGTAATCCATCTTAAAAGCGCTTCGAATCCGCGCAGCGTATTTGTCGAAATATCAAACTGCGGCTGAAAGAAAAGCCTGAATTCATTTTCCTTGAACGCTTCCGGCATGCGGCTTTTATAGAACATCTTGCGCAAGAGAGCCTTGTGCATTTCAGGCGTGAATACTGCAATTCTGTGCTTGCCCTGAGATTTTGCGCTGTGCATTGCAAGGTCTGCAAATTTTATCAAATCCTGCGCTTCGCTTGAGTCTTCAGGATAAAGCGCGATTCCGCCCGAAACATTTATGCCGGTGCTTAAAAAAGATTCAAGAACTGTGTCGGCGATGTTTACCGCAGAATCCTTTGTCTCGACTTCAGTTGCAAGCATCGCAAATTCATCATCGCCGAACCTGAAAATCTTTATTGAATCGCGCACGAATGTCTGGAAAATCTGCGCCGCATGAATGAGAACCCGATCTCCATGCGATTGTCCCTTTGAATCGTTCAGTGCCTTCATGTTGTCAAGGTCAAATACGATTAAAGCAAACTTCTTGCTTGTCTTTTGGCAGTGCTTTACTGTTTCGATATATGTCTGATTAAACTGCGCCCTGTTTGGAAGCATTGTAAGCGTATCGGTAAAGACGGCTTCCTTAAGGCGCTGATTGTAAAATGATTTTGTCGTTACATCAAACAGACTGAAAATGATGCATCCGTTTCCGTCATTCTGTGCATCAATTGAATACCAGGTCTGCTTTTCTTTATTAAAGAATTTCTGCTCCTGCGCCTTTCCGGAACAGTCAGCCTCAGAGGCGATTAAAGTCCAGTCCGTTGCAGGAGACAGCTCCGTCATCTCGGAAGTAAAATTTATTTTTTCGTCAAAGATGCGTTTGAATGAATTGTTAGAGTAAAAAATCCTGTAGCCCTTATCGTCTGTCCTTGAAGAAATTTCTACCGCAAAGACAGGAAGATTAAGGGAGTCAACTAGATTTTTAAAGAACAATTCATTATTCATATTTTGTTATATTAGTTTGAAATTCTGATTTTTTCCCACTGCGCGTAATACTTTTCAAGATATTCGCCGAGGTCATTTTTAAGCTCGCAGTTTTCCATTGTCTCTGCCGGATACATAGGCTTTTCAGTCATGTACTGCTCTGCTTCAAGATTTACATAGCACGGGAAGCGGAAGAAATCCAGGAACTTTGCGTAGTTTTCCGGTCTGTGGATAAAGTTGATGAACTCCGTTGCAAGCTCTGCATTTTTTGAGTCCTTAAGGATACACATGCTGTCCAGATATGACGGACCGCCTTCTTCCGGAATCCAGAAGTCAATTGTCGAATCCCATTCTTCTTCCGGAACTTCACCAAAAATTACTTCGGCATACCCCTGACAGAGCCACAGGTCGCCGCGTGCAAAATCCTTTCCGAAGCCTTCTGCATCGAACTTTACGATATTAGGAAGCCAGTCGTTTTTAATAAGGTTGATTGCTTCCTTTAACTCAGCATCATTTTTTGTACATGCGCTGTAGCCAAGATGAATGAGGGCATCTCCGATTACTTCGCGGTAATCGTCCATCATTGAGGCGTGATTTTTAAACTGGCTGTCTGCAAAAACATTCCAGCTTCTGTCGTAAGAGCCTGTTACTTTCTTCTTATTAACACATATTCCTGAAGCGCCAAAATAATATGGAACGGCGTACTTCATCTCCGGGTCGTAAGTAATCTTTTCAAGAACCTTAGGATTAATCTTTGCGCGGTTAGTGAACTTTTCCTGCACTATCGGCTGGAACATATCCTTTGCAATCATAATAGAAACATAATCCTGCGACGGAACTACGATATCAAAACTTTTTGCGCCGCCGTTTACGAGCTTGTTGAACATAGTCTCGTTTGAGTCATATTCAGTTACAACAACCTTGCAGTTGAATTCTTTTTCAAAATCCTTGACTACATCAGTAGGAGTGTAGTAAGTCCAGCTGTAAAGCTTGAGAACCTGTTTTTTTTCACAGGAAATAAGTCCGAGCGATGCAGCAGCAACGCACAATGCAAGAGTAATTCTTGAAACAAATCTGGTTTTCATCGATTTGACCTCTTTGTGTTTTGATAAGTGAAATTGATAATAGAAGAGATTTTAGATTGTTGCAATAGGTTAGAGAAAAAAATTAATGTCCTGCTGCAAATCCTTTGATTCCCTTTCTCAAGAGAACTACTGTAAGTCCAAGCGCAAAAATCATTACGAATGAAAGCGCGTTTATGACAGGGCTTACTCCGTGGCGGATCATGTTGTAGACAAAAATCGGAAGCGTTTCGACATTTCCGTTTACAAGAGAAGTGATTACAAAATCTTCAATAGAAAGCGTGATGCTCATCATAAAGCCGCTTAAAATTCCAGGGAAGATTGCAGGAATGATTACCTTTACAAGAGTCTGAAATTCTGTTGCGCCTAAGTCATGGCTTGCTTCTATAATAGAATAATCAAATTCATCTACGCGCGATGTTACCATAAGATAAACAAACGGAAGACAGAATGTTGTATGCGCAATTATGATTGTAATAAGTCCGAGATTCATGTGAATGCCGCTCAAAAAAATCAAAAGCGAAACACCCATGATAACTTCCGGCAATACCATCGGAAGAAAGCTGATTGACTGAATGTAATTTTTTCCGAAGAACTTATACCAGCTGATTCCGATTGCGGCAAGGCTTCCAAGAACTGTAGCTGCAATTGCTGAACTTACGGCAACGATTGCGCTGTACAGAAGGCTCATCCATAAGTCCCCTGAGCGCAGGAACAAATCCTCATACCAGCGGAAAGACACTCCGGTAAAATGGGCGCCCTCCGATTTATTGAACGAGAAAAATATAATTACAAAAAGCGGAATATAAAGGAAAAGCAGCGTGCAAACCATTACCGTACGCGAGAAAGAAAATGCAGGCGCGTGCCGTTTCCAGTAGCGTTTAGCGTGGCGGAAGTTTTCCGTCTTTGTCTTTTTTCCGAGTATAGAAAGAATCAGTGATACCAAAAATTCCATAGTCTGTTGCTCCTATTTTGCGGCTGCCACCTGGCTGATTGCGTTTGCAATTTCCGGTACACCAGTGTCTTCCTTTGCAGAAGATTTTTTAAGCGACTGCTCTTTTTTGTCTGATGCAAGCATGAATAAAATCGCCGCCATCGTGATTACGGTAAGCACCACGCTGAATGCTGACGCAAGCGGTAGGTTACGCGCCTTCTGAATCTGATCCATGATTACATTTCCGAGCATGTAGCTTTTTGTACTTCCGACTAACTGCGGTACAGTATAGTTTCCGAATATCGGAATGAATGTAAAAATCAGTGAGCTTATGATTCCGCTTTTAATTCCCGGAATAAGAATCTTAAACATTGACTGCATCTTTGTGGCGCCCAAATCGCGCGACGCCTCAATGAGTGAGAAATCGAATCTGTCTACCGCCGTAAAAACAGGCAGAATGGCATATGGCAGATACATGTAAATGCTTACGATAACAACCGCGCCCTTTGTGTACATGAATTTATGGGGAACGAATTTAAAATCCTTGTTTCCCGTAATGATGCTTTTTGCACCCTCAAAAAGGGCGCATATCTGGTTTAAAAGTCCTTCATCGCCAAGAATGCTCTGCCATGCGAAAATGCGTATGAGCGAGTTTGTAAGGAACGGAATGATTACAAGAATCAAAAGCAGCGTCTGACGGCGGCTTCGTGCAATGGCGTAACCGCAGGGGAGTGCAATTGCGATTGAGACAAGCGTCGAAAGAAGCGCCATCCATAAAGTACGCCATAAGATAGGAAGATAAATAAATTTTCCTGTATCGGCGTCGCGCGAAAAGATTGCCTTGTACGCGTCAACCGAAAATACTTTCTGAACTCCGCCGTGCATGTCCTTCTTCATGAATGAATAGCACACGATAATCAGAATCGGAATTACAAAAAATATAGTAAACCAGACTCCCATCGGCCAGCCGTATGCTGAACCAGTCGAGGCCTGCTTGCGTTCTTTTGATATGTTAAGCGTCTTGTTTTCCATAAATTTTCCTGAAAGTTATTTTTCAATGTCTTCAACAATGTAAGCATCTTCTGCTGACCATGAGACATATACTTTATCCTTCCATTGAATTACTGGACCGTCATCCATGTAGTCTGTGTGCTGCTTGAAAACCTTGATTATTTTTCCCGTCTCAAGCTTTACATAGAATTTTGACTGGAAGCCTGAATAAATCGGTTCCTCAACAATTCCGCTGAAAACATTTATGTCCGTGCGTCCGCGCGTGTTAGGCGGCTCAAGCGTAATCCTGATTTTTTCCGGCCTGATTGTGAATGCAACCTTCTGTCCCTTATCGGTGTGCTCGTAATCTGTTACCTGCATGTAGCGGTCAAGTGCTGCTTCCGCTTCAGTGTCTGTTGCAAGCGGCGCCTGTTTTCCAAGCTCCGGAACTGAAAGCGTTGCCATAAAATCATCCTGTCCCTTTGCGTCTTTATGAGGAACACAGTCAACTACTTCCGCATCAAAGAGGTTTGTCTCTCCGATGAACTGTGCTACAAACTGAGTTGCAGGGCTTTCGTAGATTTCGTAAGGCGCGCCTATCTGAAGGACATGACCGTGATTCATTACGGCAATCCTGTCTGATACTGAAAGCGCCTCCGCCTGATCGTGAGTAACATAGATGAATGTAATGCCAATCTGATCGTGAAGCCTGTCTAAATCAAGAAGGAGGCTTGCGCGGAGCTTTGCGTCAAGCGCTGAAAGCGGCTCATCAAGCAAAAGAACTTTAGGCTCATTGATAAGTGCACGCGCAATCGCCACGCGCTGTTTCTGGCCGCCTGAAAGCTGGTTAGGCTTTTTGTGAATATGCTCGCCGAGCTGAACAAGGTTTACATATTCCTTTACCTTTTTATCGATTTCGTCTTTAGGAAGCTTTTTTAATTTAAGGGGGAACGCAACATTATCGTAAACGCTCATGTGAGGAAACAGCGCGTATGTCTGGAACACGGTGTTTGACGGCCGCTTGTCCGGGTTGAGCGGAATGACATTCGTATCATCAAAAAGGACTGCGCCGTCATCAGGGAATTCAAATCCTGCGATAATTCTTAAAAGCGTAGTTTTTCCGCATCCGGAAGGTCCGAGCAGAGAGAAGAATTCTCCCGGCTGAATCGTGAAATTGATGTCGTCAAGCGCAACAAAATTTCCAAATTTCTTTGACACATGGTCTATTGTGACCTGGCTTCCTTTCATCTAAGCAACCTCTTGTACAAAAATGTTCTTATTACAGTAATTTGTCAAGTACCATAAAAAATATAGTTCCGCCGAAAATGCTTATCATGCTGTTCCTTTTCCATAAATGAAGTAGAACCGTAACGACAAGTGCGGCAAGATGAGTAAGTCCGAAAGGCTTTACGGCAAAATCAATGTCCTTCATGCAATACACGACAAGGATTGCAATAATCATGGGCGGAATGTATTTCTCGACGAATCGCAATATCGGCGGCGGCTCTTTCCTTGCAAAAATCACAAACGGGAAAGCCCTGCACGAAAGCGTAATCACGGCAGAAACGGCAACCGCTATCAGGACCTGCGGCAACGGCATTGTCATTTTTTCGCCTCCGTTAAATTATCTGTTATATTATCTGTTGAATTATTCGTTAAATCATCTGCATGTTCAGCCAGCTCATTTTTCTCGGAAAAAGTTTTTTCAGCCTGATTTCTTTTTGCAAACATCAATGCCGCGATTCCAAGTACTAAAGCTACAAGCAGCATGTTGTCCTGCGGTATGACTCCTGTTTTTTCAAGCACTATCGCCGCCGTCGCCGTCGTAAGTCCGATAACCGGCGGTACAAAATCCTTTGACGATAAAATCTGTTCTGTCAGAATAACCGCGAATAAAGCCGTAAGCGCAAAGTCGATTCCTGTTAGCGGATATTTTATCAGGCTTCCTGCAATTGCGCCGATTACCGAGCCGATAAACCAGTAGCTTTCATCCAGCATCGAAATCGTTGCGTAAAAGGTTGAAGGCTTCATGCCCGCCGGCGGCTGTGTACCTGTAAGAAGGGCGTATGTCTCGTCTGTGAGGGCAAAAATCAAATACGGCTTCCATTTTCCGGCCTGCTTGAATTTTGTCATGAGCGAAAGCCCGTAAAAAATATGGCGGACGGCTGTCATTATCTGGGCAACGATTATTACCTTAAGCGGTGCGTTTGCCGCAAAAAGCCCGATGGCAATGTACTGCCCTGAGCCTGTGTACATCGTAAGGCACATTATTGCAGCAAGGTACCACGGATATCCGGCCTGTGTTACTAAAAGCCCGAATGGAATTCCTATTGAAATGTAGCCGAAAAGAATCGGAATCGTAAGCTTAAAGCAGTATGCAAAATCGTTTTTTTTCATGACGCCCTGAATAAAAAATGCTTAAATGTTTTTTTAAGTTCAGAAACTATACATTATATTTACATGATTGTCACTAACGCTAAAAGAATATATAATTATTTGAAGATTAAACATTACGAGGTTTCAAATGGTAGCTTTGTTTATTGGATTTTTGTTTATTGCATTCAGCGTGTTTGCCGTATTGCCGGGCTGTTTGGGCTGGGGCGCATTTGTAATTGAATTCCTTAAGGGCGCTGTTCCTGTTCTTGCCTTGATTTCAGGATTCGTTTCGATTTTGATCGGCGCTGCTGACATTAAGGATAAAGCGGAAGCAAAAAAAGAAGAGCTTGCTGCTGCAAAAATTCAGGATGGAACAGACAAGTAATTAAAAATATTTTTCAGTTTTTCTGAATACAAACGGCGCCGCCTGCTTAATCAAGTATGGTGGCGTTTTTTTTCTCTATATAGTTCTTTATCTGCCGCTTCAATGAGCTCCTGCGCGTCCTTCATGCTGTCAGTAAACTCTGCAATTCCTACGCTTATGTTCAGCTTGTACGAGACTTCGGACAATGCGTTGTTTTCCTCAAACAGCTCGTAAATTGTATTCCTTATGTCGCATGCAGTTTCGGCAGGACAGTCTGAGCATATAATTGCAAACTCGTCACCCCCGATTCTTGCAAGGTAAGCCGGCTGGTTGCTGCAGGCTGATTTTAACATTCTTGCCGCAGTTTTCAATGCGTTGTCGCCTTCGATGTGGCCGTAGACATCATTTATTTCCTTAAAATAATCAAGGTCGCACATCATTAGCGTAATGCTGACTTTTTTGTCTCCGTTCAGAAGACCGTTCAGGTAATTGTCAAAGGAGCGGCGGTTATTTGTTTCGGATAAGAAATCAATTGAAATCTGCCTTATTTTTGAATACGTAAAGCGCATTGCAAGCGATACTGCAAGAACATGCCATATGACCTTTAATTCAGGAATAAGATAGTGAATCAGGCCGGCTGATACAATCATGATGATATGCGACAGCTTTATGATTTTTTGTGATGTCGGAAGCTTTGCCTTGACCAGCTCCCTGATTATGTAAAGGCCTGAAATCGTAAAATATGAATATGTTACAAGCTGATAAAGAACGTGAAGCGGTCCAGGCTCTTCTGTGTTTGTGGCTGGGTTAATATGGAAGATGTAACCTGTTCTGATTGAAACTGCCGAAAGAACTGCAAGGATTACAGCCGGAATTGCGGGAAGGTAGATTACAAGCTTCGGAGGGCGTTTTTTAATATTGTAAAGCGGACTGGCCGTAATCACGAGGACTGCCCACATCGCTGCCGTAAAGCCTGAAAGTCCGTGGTAAATTGCCGAGAGGATGCTTATTGCCGCATACTGAAGCTGTCCCGGGCGCGAATCAAAAAAGGTAAGCGTGCTCGATACGACAAGCATGATCAGCGTGGCGGTCGCAACATAAGTAAAGACGACATTTGAAACCTGCTGGTCAATGTTTGACTTTAATTCATACAGAATCCATGCAACGAGGATTATGCATATAAAGTTTGCTTCGATAATTGCTGATATTCCCACCATGCGTTACATTATCACCAAATAGAAAGATTTTTTCAACATCTGGATTCCTTCTTCTGTATGTTTAATTGAAGGTTAATTGAATGCTTAAATAATTGACTTTTTTTATAGTATCAGCTAGAATAATGTTCCCCGTATAGT
>CACYCX010000209.1 GCA_902772975.1 uncultured Spirochaetaceae bacterium | reverse complement strand
CTTGCGCTGGAATACGCGTTCAATATCAGCAAGGCGGATTCGGTTCAATTGAACGTGTTCCCGGAAAATATTCCGGCAAAAAAATGCTATGAGAGCGTTGGCTTTAAAGAACGCAATCTGACGCCAAACGCATTCACCTTTAAAGATGAATCTTGGACAAGATGCAATATGGTTGCTTATAAATAAACAGGGGGAACGCGCAAGAAAACAATGCAAGTGATAAATTATTTTGAAATCGGCAAAAAGGAACATTGGCTTTCGCAAATAAAAAAATGCGACTGGCGGGCGGGCGCGTATCTTTGCGAGCTTTTGACAGGCGGAACTTTTTTTGAAAAAGTCGGAGACGGCTCGCGGGTCTTGCTTTTGACTGAGGGCGAAAAACTTGTCGCCTTTTGTACCTACGCAAAAATGGACGAAATCCAGCCGACCGAGCTTTATCCCTGGCTCGGCTTTGTCTACACCTTCCCTGAATATCGCGGCCACCGCTACGCAGGACTTTTGTTCAAAGAAGCGGAACGGCTCGCAAAAGAGGAAGGAAAGATCGCGCTTTACGTTTCCACAGACCATATTGGCCTGTACGAAAAATACGGCTTTGCCTTCCGCGAAGAGGCGCAAAGCATTTACGGCGAAAGCGCCCGCGTGTATGAAAAAAAATTGAAGTGAGGTGAAAAATGACAACCAAGAAAACAGAGAATGGCTTTACAATAAAATACAACGAGCTTAACGCAAAGGAATTCATTTTTCTGTGGGAATCCGTGTGGGGCGAGCCGCCTTCGTTGGAGCAGACGGAGCTTGCGATGAAAAACACGCTCTTCAAGGTGTCGATTTTCGACGGCGAAAAAATTGTGGCGATGGCAAGGGCGATTGGCGACAAAGGTTTGTGCTATTACATTAAAGATGTCGTTGTCCATCCCGGCTATCAGGGAAGGGGTTTGGGAAGAATTTTGATTGGCGAAATTCTTGAATACATTAACGCCAACGGCGCGGAGGGAACGGAAATTGCCGTCGAACTTTGCGCAATGCCTGACAAGATTCCTTTCTATGAAAAGTTCGGCTTTGCGGCGAACGAGGCGCAAAGGCTGAGGATAATGCATAAAGTGAAGGTGGAATAAAAATGGCGAATCCGTGGGAAGAGATAAAACTTGACGACTACGAAAAGCACATGAGCCTAGATTTTAAAAACATGTCTTTGCATAAAGTGTTCGGCGCAAAGGAAAATGCGGAATATGTTGACAGGAAAGGTGCCTATCTGATTCCTGTAAAAGACGGCAAGGTGGGAATAGTAAAAACTCCCAAGGGATTTTTCTTTCTTGGAGGCGGAATCGAAAAAGGAGAAAGCCACAACGAATGCATAAAACGCGAGTGTCTGGAAGAAGCTGGTTTTGAAGCGGCGGTCGGAGAAAAAATCTGTTCTGCCGAGACCTATTTCCTGCATGAGACAATCGGCTATTTCCATCCGATTCAAACATATTATGCGGGAAGTCTGGCTGAGAAAATTTCAGAGCCGACGGAAAGCGACCACAAATTTATGTGGATTGACTATGACGAGCTTAGCGGCAAGATGTATCTTGAAATGCAGAATTGGGCATTAGAAAGGGCATTGGAGCTTAAGGCAAAGGAGGTAAAATAAGTGGTTTTATTAGTTGTAGATACGCAAAAGGGCTGCTTTAACGAAAATTTATATTCGTTTGAAACGGTAAAGAAGAATATAAAAGATCTGATTGCCGCAGCAAGAGAAAACAATATTGAAGTCTTGTATGTTCAGCATGATGACGGGCCGGGCAAAGATCTGGATAAGGCTACGGACAGGTATGAAATATATGATGAGTTTGCGCCGAAAAACAATGAAAGGCGGTTTGAAAAGAACGTGAACAGTGCTTTTCATCCTATGACGGGTCTGACAGAATACCTTCAATCCAAGGGCGAAAAAGATATTGTAACTGTCGGAGTGTCAACAGACTATTGCATGGACGCAACTGTTAAGAGCGGATTCGAAAAAGGCTTCAACATGATTGTTCCGGCATACGCAAATTCAACTTATGACAATCCCTATTTTGATAAGGAAACAGCCTACAAATATTACAATGAATTTATGTGGCCAAAGCGTTACGCAAAGATAATTACCGTTGAAGAGGCAATCAAGCTTTTGAAATCTGAAATAACGTTATAAGGAGGAACCCATGGAAATTCGAGAATTGAACGAAGGCGATTTGGATTCGCTGATAAAGCTGTACGAGCAGCTTGACGGAGCAAACGGCGACTTTACGGTGGAAAAGGCGCGCGCGCTTTGGAAAAGCGAAATTGAAGGCAACAAAAACATAAAATACTTTGGCGTGGTCGAAGGCGGAAAAGTCATTTCGACCTGTTTCTGCATAATAATTCCTAACCTTACGCGGATTGGAAGTTCGGCCTGCTTTGTTGAGAACGTTGTCACCGACAAGGATTACAGGGGCCAGGGACTGGGCAGAAAAGTTATGGAAAGGGCGATTGCCTTTGCCCGCGAAAGGGACTGCTACAAAGTGATTCTGGAAAGCGCAAGCTTCAGGAAAGAAGCCCACCAGTTCTACAGAAACCTGGGATTTGACGGCGACGCCAAAAAAGCATTCATCATGAAGCTCAAGGATTATTAAAAAAGAGGGCTAAGATAATAAAAAGGGGGAGAGCAAATTGATCTCGATTAGTTTTTTACTGACAGCACTTGTTATCGTACTTATTCCGGGAACTGGTGTGATTTATACAATCAACACGGGTCTTACACAAAAAAAGAGAATTATGCTGGCTGCGGCTTTTGGTTGCACGCTCGGAATAATTCCTCATATTGTCGCATGTATTTTGGGCTTGTCCGCAATCATGCACATGAGCGCGAAAATATTTTCGGTAATAAAATATGCCGGAGCCGTTTACCTCATGTATCTTGCATGGAAGACTTGGACATCCGCAGGACAGCTTGAATTTGATGAAAATAGATTTGCGACAACTTCATTAAAAACTGCTGCGCGGGGCGTTGTTTTGAATCTTCTGAATCCAAAACTGACTATATTTTTCTTTTCGTTTCTGCCACAGTTCATTCCTTCAGATACCGTTGACAAAATTGATTGCATGAT
>CACYCX010000208.1 GCA_902772975.1 uncultured Spirochaetaceae bacterium | reverse complement strand
TTGATGTTGCAAAAAATTACTGGGGCATTTCACTTGATACGCCGCGCGATGATGTACTGTTTCATCATATTTCGACTGATGAAGTTTACGGCTCTCTTGGTGAAACTGGCTATTTTACCGAAACAACGCTTTATGATCCTCGCTCACCGTATTCAGCAAGCAAGGCATCCAGCGACCACATTGTAATGGCATATCATCACACCTTCGGTCTCCCGATAACATTGAGCAACTGTACAAATAACTATGGTCCTTATCAGTTCCCGGAAAAATTAATTCCACTTATGATTTTAAATATGAAGCAGGGAAAAAATCTTCCTGTTTATGGTGAAGGAAAAAACATCAGGGACTGGATTTATGTGGAAGACCATAACCGCGCAGTTTGGGAAATTGTAAAGAACGGAAAATCCGGAGAAAAATACAACATCGGCGGCGAAAATGAATGGCAGAACATAAAGCTCCTTGACAAATTGATTTCGCTTACAGCAAAAGAGCTTTCGGTTGATGAAAATAAAATCCGCAGCACAATCGTTCATGTAAAGGACAGACCGGGACATGACATGCGTTATGCAATTGACTGTTCTAAAATCAAGAAAGAACTGGGCTGGAAACGCAAGATGACTTTTGAGCAGGGACTTTTGCTCACCGTTAAATGGAATCTTTCAAACGAAGATTGGATAAAAAACATTCAAAGCGGTGACTACCTTAAATGGGTAGAAAAAAATTATTCATCCCGCTAGTAAAAATGCTTTATTTTGTTTACAGAAAAAAATTCTTATTGTTCTCTTTTTTTCTTTCTTCTTTATTGTCTCTTAGTATTATTTTTGCAGACAACTACAGAATTGCAGAAGTAAAATATAATATTGGGGGAAGCACAAAACAAAGTGCCATATCGCGTTTTGCAAAAATTGATGCTGAAAGAATTTTTACGTCAAAAGCTGAACTTCAACTGTATGCAGCAGATCTTCAGCAGATGCTTATAAACACAAGGCTCTTCTCAGAAGCACTTGTTGAAATTTCTTTTGACGAAGGAGCTTTGACTGAATTTTCAGAATCCCCTATTTCTGTATGCATTACGATTTCTGTTTCAGATACAAAGCATTTTATAATGCTTCCGTATCCAAAATACAGCTCTAACGACGGATATACATTAAAATTAAAGATCAAAGATGACAACTTTTTTGGAACTATGTCAACGATGGAAGGAGATCTTTTCTTTTCACTAGTTCAAAAATCAGAAAGCGATTCTCTTACTCCAAAATTCGGAGGTTCTTTTTCATTTGACCTTCCTTTTTCAATAGGAATCATTCAATCAAAATGGCTTAACCGCTACCAGGCATCTTACACAATCGGAAAGTCAATGCCGGAATGGAATCTTGCAACCGGAATATTTTTCTCTCTTCCATTAAAAAATATATCACTTGACCTGACTTTACTTCAGTCATTTATAAATGATTTTGAATACGAGCGTTACGGTGATGCAACATATTTTAATGAAAATGCAAAATTTGAAATTCCTGTAACACTCGAAAAGATTGACGGCTGGGGAGAAATAAAATATACCCCTGGTGTTGAATACAATCACAACTGGGATTTTAATAAGATTAACCGCAAAAACGAAGATTTATTCGGATCAGAAATCACTGCATTTCATTATATTTCAACAGGCCGCGTTAACTGGAACGGAAATTTCAGGAAAGGCCTGACAGCAAAAATCGAGCAGGATGCCGCCTACAACTACGGGTTAAACGAATTTCAGCCTGGCTTTTCAGGTCAACTTACGGCATTCTATTCATGGAGCAAGATCGGAATTAATACAAGGCTGTATGCTTTCGGGCAATTTGATTCCTTCAAAAAATTCGGCCAGTTTCTGCGCGGAATACGCGATGATCAGTATTTTGCAAAAAGAACAGGGCTTGATGATATCTATGCGGTAAAGGCAACATCAGCAATTATTTTTAATCTTGATATTCCTATTCACCTTTTTTATCTTAACTTTAAAGGGCGGCTATCAAAATTTAATATGGAAATCCAGATTTCTCCTTTTATTGACATTGCGCTTTCTGATAACCGAATAACAAAAAGATTCTGGGATCCGCAGGATGGATTTTATACATGCGGAATTGAATTTCTTGCCTTTCCTGAATTATGGAAAAGCGTTCAGATTCGCGGAAGCGTCGGATATGATCTTTCAAGGAGTCTTTTTAAGGACTACATAGATTCAAGCTGGCGTTCTGATGTTTCTAAAATTGAAATATCAGTTGGAATCGGGCTTTTCTATTAAGGAAATCTGCTCAAGCTTTTCTTTTGCACAGTTTGCCCAATACTGCTCAGGACATTCTGATTTTAAAACATCCAGAAGAAGAACTGAAAAATACTCATAACTAGAATCAAAACTCTTATCAGCAAAATCATAAAATGATTTCCACACAGAATTTTCAGTACACCATCTGCATATATCTTCATAGCGGCGGCATTCCTCAAAAAAGCCTGTAATTGTAGTATATGAATATTCCGGATCCCTTGATTGTAAAATTGAAAGCACATGAGTAAATCCTGTCAAAGTTCCAAGAGCGTTCATCAATAACGCATCTTTTTTCTTTCCGGAGTCCTTGTAAAAATTAGAAAGAAGATTATACGCCTTCATCGAATTTAATGCATCAGCGCGGTAAAGCATAAAGAACCTGTCTGCATTATCAGACCGCTTTACATTCATCGTGCGCAAAAATGCCCTGTGCAATGTCGAATCCTTATAAAAACCGTCACCTTCTACGATTAATAAAAGCGTTTTTTCATAAACCTGCATATTTTTCTGTATGCCGGCTAAATCTGCCATTTCATAAAGGATATCATATTTTTCAGAAGGAACATCAAGAATGCCGCTTGAAACACGCGCATTTTCAAGATAGTCCATGCTGAGGTCATATTCGCCTTCAAGACGATAAATTTTTGCAAGTAAAAAATCTGCTTCGGGATACGATCTGAGTTTTACAAGATATTCATGCAGGTTAGAAATTGAATTGTTGAAAAAGTCAGCGCCTTTCTTTGATACAAGAAGATTTATAAGATTACAGACTTCCTTTTCTTCGCGCTTTTCAAGAATTTTAAGGACTGCAGGAATTTCATCTCCTTCACGCCTGACCTCAACAGAATCAAGCGCGCGTGTCAAAATCCTGTCATTTTTTTCTGACTCGTTACGCCGCGCTTCCTTTGCATCCTGAGCAAGCTTTATCGATTCACCATAATTTCCCTTTTTATATTCATCCTTAGCCTTTTGAAAAATACGCCAGCTTTCCTGAAAATCATCGCGTACTAATTTTCTGAGGCTTGCCTGCGAAAATGCCGGAACTGATACAAAAAATAAAACTGCAATGATGCAATAAATAAATCTTTTCATATTATACTCACAAAGAATTTAATTCTTCCTCAAATATAATATCGGCATCTTTTTCATCAATCGTTCGTATTATTTTTCCTTTCTTGAATATAATTGCCTTACCGCCAGCCCCAGCTATACCGATATCAGCATGCTTTCCTTCACCCGGACCGTTAACAACACAGCCCATTACGGCAACAGTAATATCTTTTTTCATCGAAAGAAGCTTTGACTGCCAGCGTTCCATAAAACCATGTACATCAAAACCATCCCTTCCGCACCTTGGGCATGACACAAGCGTAACGCCGCCGCGCCTTTTACCGCATTCCCTTAAAATTTCAAGGCCGGTAATCACTTCGTTTTCAGGAGATGACGAAAGCGAGACTCTTATTGTAGAGCCAATACCTTCCCTTAACAAATGACTGAATGCAAGCGTTGATTTTACGACACCGGAAATAAGAGGTCCTGCTTCGGTTACACCAATATGAAGCGGAATATCACATTTTGAGGCAAAATATTCATTTGCATCTATTGTTTCCTGAACGGAGCTTGCCTTCATGCTTACTGCAAACTGATCAAAATTCAGCTCATCAAAACATGCCGCTTCCCTAAAGGCCGTCTCGCTTAATGCAACGGCGCGGCTCATTTTTCCTTCTTCTACGCTTTGTGCCAAATCCTTTGGCAGGCTTCCTGAATTTACTCCTATTCTTATGGCAACACCTTTTTCTTTACAGGCATTCACGACTTTTTCAACCCTATCACGTCCGCCAATATTGCCCGGATTGATCCGGATTGCGCCGACATTTCCTTCAAGGCATTTTAGCGCAAGCCTGTAATCAAAATGGATATCAGCAACAAGCGGCATGGTAACGGCGTTGCAGATTTCGATAAAGCCTTCCGCGCTTTCCATATCGGGAACTGCAAAACGAATTATGTCACAGCCCAATGATTTAAGGCTGATTATTTGTGATTTAATTTTTTCAAGATGAGCAGGATTTGATTTTACATCAGAAATTTCTTCTTTCCACATTGTCTGAATTGTAACAGGATTATTTCCGCCCAAAGCAATTCTTTCAGTATTTCCGTTTCCACCTAAATAAATTGTCCGTGGAGTTTTAAAATTATTATCCATAACAAAAATTATATCACATCGATATACAAAAAAAAAGACGGCTTTTTTCAAAGCCGCCTTTTAAGCTAAAAAAGCTGATTCATTAAGTCTACTGAATCATTCCGAATACCATTGCAAACAAAGCAACAGTTTCGCAAAGACCAACTACCATGATGTACTGAGAAAATCCTTTTCCTGTTTCGCCAAGAGCATCACTACCGGCAGCACCAGCTTTTCCCTGTGCAATTGCTGAAAAACACATTGCAAGACCAGCTGCAAATCCAAGACCAAGAGCAAAGCCTGAATCCAAAAGACCGCCTTCAATTTTTGCCTTCATTGAGTTCATAAGAAGGAAGCCGTAAATTGTCTGTGTCAACGGAGCACCAGCAAAAACTGTAAGGATAAACGGAGCCGGCTTATTGTTAACATAACATCTTTTCCAAGCTCCAATTGCACCCTGTCCAGCAATTCCGATTCCGATTGCAGATCCAATAGCAGCAATACCCATAACTACAGCAGCACCAAGCATTCCAAAATTCATAATTTTTCTCCTACAATTTAAGCACAAATGTGCCAGTTTTTATTTACAGGCCGTTTCACTGAACGGCTCATACTTAAAGCCAGACCATGACATTCCCAAGTGATTGGAAAATTCCAATGTATTCAAGCGAACGCCATGAACAATAACAGAAAGCAGGTTGAGAACCATGTTAAGACCATGACCACCAACAAGCAAAAGAATCAATCCCGCAAACATTACGGCACGGCCAATCATAGGACCTGCCATTGTATTTACAGTATTGCTGATTGCAGAACCTGCAAGTCCTACAGCCCAAAGTCGGATGTAAGATACGATATCCGAGAACACATTTACAACACCCAAAAGTACTGAAATGATGTTCTTTACGCTTTCAAGAATAGATTTTCCTATGCTTCCTTCGTAATTTGCAAAGATGAAGCTAAGCAAAAATCCTCCTAAAACACAGCCTATCGCAGCCTTTCCAACCGGGAATCCATAGATTTCTCCGTCCATAAGCGGGAATACTTCGCTTGAAACGACCATAGAAAGAACAACCCAGTACATGCCGACAAGCTGTACAAACGAGCCGAATTCTCCGATGCACTTCAAGCTGCATGAGCGGTATGCCTTGTCAAAAGCATAACGGCCGATTCCCTTAAGATGGGCAACGCAAAGCTGAAGCAGAGCCAGCGTAAAGCAGAAAATCTGCAGGTTATTGGCAGTCGTAAGGGCCCCCGAAGAACCGTCAGGCGCCCAGAACGGATACCACACAGTATCTGCGTACGCATTTGAAATCTGCGGAACAGAAAGGTTTACAATCCAATCCGGAAGCATTGAAGGCTCAAGTCCGAACCATGTACAGGTAACTGCACCCCAAACCATGGTAGCCGCTCCTAAAAGCAGAATAAGTCCTGCAAGCGGAGATGCTTTTTTCTGGGAAGCTCCCTTTAATACCATTATCAGGGCAGCTATCGTAACTAAAAGTCCGTAACCACCGTCACCAAAAATCATTCCGAAGAATATCGTAAAGAAGAACAGGAACCAGCCTGATATGTCATATTCGTGATAACCAGGAACAGTACCCAAAAAGTCCGTAAGCGGATAAATAAGGCTTACAAACTTGTTGTTCTTGAGCTTCGTCGGAACATTATCTTCTTCACTCGGATCATCATAGCCAAGTGCCCAATTCTGCTCGCTTGCAGTCTTTTTAAGAAGTTCAATTGAATCTTCCGGGACAAAACCGGTAAGCCATGCAAGTGCCGTATCAGTCTGTCCATCCTTTTCCATGCCGGAAGCAATGTTTTCAAATTCAATCTTCTTCTGAAGCACCTTGTTATAAGAATCAATTGCTTCAGCGTAACTAGCGCTTTCGTTGAATTCCTTTTCGATTTCACGAACCTCGCTTTTACACTGCTCAATTTCTGCTGCCATCTCCGAAGTTGATTTTTCGGGCATAACTACCTGATATGCTTCGGGCGGAAGA
>CACYCX010000207.1 GCA_902772975.1 uncultured Spirochaetaceae bacterium | reverse complement strand
TTGCCAAAGAAAATGACAAATGGACTGCAACCGGAAAACAATTCCAGGTTCCATATGTTTTCAAGACTTTATTCAGTCACGAGGAAATTGAATTTAATGATCTTTGCGAAACAAAGGCGGTTAGCGGAGATGCTGCTTTATATTTGGACTTTAATGAAGTTGATGAAGAGACGCATGATTATAGATTTGTTGGAAGAGTTGGTTCTTTCTGTCCGGTGAAAAGAGGCTCGAATGGCGGGCTTTTGTTAAGGGGCAGTAAGGATAAAAATGGCGAAGATCGTTATACTTTTGCGACAGGAGCAAAAGATTATCGATGGAAAGAAGCGGAAGTCGTTAAAGAGCTTCATCAAGAAGACCAAATTGATAAGGAATATTTTAGAAAACTTGTTGATGACGCGGTAGATACGATTTCACAATTCTGCGATTTCGATCAATTTGTTGGGAGATAATATGGGAAAGAGCAAATGGTTGCTTATATCTACAGATTTAGGAATGGGCATAGAGTGTGAAAATTGTGGCCATAAGATTTCCTTAAAGGATTATGAAATGGCAGATATTAGAGTTGATACTTGCCCGTTTTGTAAGGAAGAAATGGATCTTGATTCTATAGATGACGAAGAAATTCAAGATCTTTTGGAAGGAGAGTTTTATAATGGCTAAAGTTACAAATAATATCGTGTTCGATAACTGCAGAATCGGGTTCCGTAATTTTTCTGGCAAGGAGGGAAAATTTAATCCTCCAGGAAAGAAGAACTTCTGCGTGTTCATCGACGATAATGAGTTTGCAAAAAGACTTGAGTCCGATGGGTGGAATGTGAGATATCTTGCTCCGAGAAATGAAGGAGAAGAAGAGCAAGCGCTTCTTAACGTTAGCGTTAGCTATGATCCGTATCCCCCGACCATATTCTTGGTTACGAGTTCTAGAAAGACTCTTCTCGATAACGAAACCGTTTCGATGCTTGACTGGGCAGAAATTAAAAATGTCGATCTTGTTGTCCGTCCGTATAATTATGAAGTTAATGGAAGAAGCGGGGTCAAGGCATATTGTAAAAGCATGTATGTGACAATTGTCGAAGACGAATTTGCGGATAAATATAGGGACGTACCGTCATCCGATGAACCGTCTTCTTTTCCGGAAGATTAACGTCATGGGAATAGAACTTTATGAACATCAAAAAGAAGCCATAGAGAAGCTCAAGACCGGCGCCATCTTATGTGGTGGCGTCGGCTCTGGCAAATCTAGAGCGGCTTTGGCTTATTATTTGATAAAAGTGTGCAACGGTTCGATAAAGATCAATGGTGAATTTTCGTATTCTCCGATGAAAAACCCAAAGGATCTTTATATTATAACCACCGCTAGAAAAAGAGACACCCACGAATGGGAAGATGAAATGCTTCCTTTTTCCTTAACGGTTCATAAAGATCAAAATCCAATGGGGGTTAATGTAAAAATAGATTCGTGGAATAATATAAAGAAATACAAAGACGTGATGAATTCGTTTTTTATTTTCGATGAGCAGAGGGTTGTTGGATATGGCACTTGGTCTAAAAACTTTATCGAGATAGCAAAAATGAATGATTGGATTCTTTTAAGCGCTACCCCAGGGGATACATGGCTCGATTACGCTCCTGTGTTTATAGCAAATGGGTTTTATAGAAACATAACCGAATTCAGAGAACGACATGTAGTCTATGATAGATTTTCTAAATATCCAAAGGTTAAGAAGTATATAAATCAAAATATTTTGGTAAGACGAAGAAACGATATTCTTGTTTATATGCCCGTGGAAAGAAAAGTACTTCATCATCACGAACAGATTAAGGTTTCTTTCAGTAAAGAACGATATGATTCAGTTATAAAAGACCCTAAAACAAATACCCCAAGACGATGGAATATTTTTAAAGACCAGCCGATAAGAGACGCGTCCGAATTATGTTTTGTATATCGTAGAATCGTTAATAGCGATATAAGTAGAATAAATGCAATAAAAGAACTTATGAAAAAACATAATAAACTTATAGTTTTTTATAATTTTGATTATGAGCGTTTCATGTTAAGGCATTTTTTGAAAGAAAAGAATGTAAAACTTGCGGAATGGTCCGGACATAAACACGAGTCAATACCAGATGACGATAAATGGGTCTATATTGTTCAGTATATTGCCGGGGCAGAAGGATGGAATTGTATAGATACAAATGCGATAGTGTTTTATTCTCAAAATTATAGTTATAAAATAATGATCCAGGCGGCAGGAAGAATCGATAGGATAAATACCCCGTTTTCCGATTTGTATTTTTATCACCTTGAATCGGATTCAAGTATCGATAAGGCAATAAAAAGGGCATTGAACAATAAAAAGAACTTTAATGAAAGATCATTTGCCGGTTTTGACGATTCGCGCAAAAAACAAGGGGTATAATAGGAGGAGAGAATGATTTATATTTTCTCCTCCTATCTTTTTTGCGCCAAATCGTATTTGTTTTTGAGAAAGGAGGCGGTCCATCGTGTCTAAAGAAAGCGAATTTCAGAAATCTGTAATAGATGATATAAAAAATCGATTCCCAGGGTCTATTATTTTGAAGAACGACCCCAATTATATTCAAGGCATACCTGATCTTTTAATTTTAAACGACGGGAAATGGGCCGCGCTGGAATGTAAAAGAAATAAAAATTCAAAACACCAACCAAATCAAGATTATTATATAGGAATGTTGAATGAAATGTCTTATGCTTCTTTTATTTATCCAGAAAATAAAGAGGAGGTGCTTGATGAACTTCAACAATCATTCGGA
>CACYCX010000206.1 GCA_902772975.1 uncultured Spirochaetaceae bacterium | reverse complement strand
CTGTGATGTTTGAAATTGTTTCTGGAGATACTTCAACGCCGTATACCTGCTGCAGATGACGCTGAATATCACGGGTACTCATTCCGAACGAATACATCGAAATAATCTGATCATTGAAAAGTGGAGTTCGTTTTTCATGTTTTGGAATTATTACAGGTTCAAAGGTGCTGTTCCTGTCACGAGGAACCTGAACCTCTATTGTGTCATTATCATCAGTTATGACAGTTTTTGTTGTGTATCCGTTTCGGCTGTTGCCGGAATTGTCACCGGCATTGTCATTTTTCTTATACCCCAAATGCTCGTCCATTTCGGCATCCAGAGCTTTGGAATAAAAACGGCTTGTCAGTTTTTTGAGCAAACCGTTTTCTCCGGCTAATTCTTCTGCTGTCATCCCATGGAAATCAATCTGATCCAGCAACTGGTCGATGACATCTTTTTCTTTTGTTTTGGCCAACATTGTACTCCTCCTTAAGAGTATCATATTTGTTAGCCATTTACACAGAAAATTTTACAAGGTCCTTTTACAGATAAAAACTGGCGTAACTGCGCCAGTTTTTATCTGATATCTCCTCATCCAGAATCTGGACAATATACAAATCACCTTTCTGACGCTTATTTTTTTCAACATCAAAATACTGACGGCGGGCACTTCGGTCACGGGTCATCTTTTTTGCATACCATACAGATGATTCTGCTGTTTCGTACCCTTTAAATTCAATCGCATCAAAGGCTTTTTGACTTTTTAATACAAATTGAGTACCTAAATTTCCAAGCTTCATGGCATTTCCAAGCTGTCTGACTGAAATTGCACCGTTAATAAAGTCCTGTGCGTAAGAAAAATAGCTGTCATCAGCACGATACCCGGTCAAAATGTCATATTCTTTATAAGGAACTGTAAAATTGTTAAGAAGATATTCTTTGGCTTCATTTGCAAGAGGCGTTGTAGTATCAAAAACCCTGTTTTCAAGCAGAACAGAAATCCAATGAAGGATTGTATATTCACTACTGTTCAAATTCAATACTGAAAGCTCATCTGTTTCAATCTGATAAATATTTACAAAACCATCGCGATCCTGTGAAACGCCCCATTCTTTTGCCATGTCAAGAACTTCAGTACAATAAAATCCAAGGCCATAATCATTATATGGCTTACCGAATCCGTAGAGGGGTTTTTCAATAATCTTTTCTGAACCGTGATATATTGTCTTTAACATGGCTCTATTATACTCCTATGGGAGTATTAGAATCAAGTCTTCTGCGAAAAAAATCCCCTCATTACCCCGCACTTTTGTTCTTTTTTGCTTGCAAGAAGCAGTTTGCTGCCGTATCATTTAATTATTCTTACATCATCAAACGGAGGAAGACTATGTCTAAATACGCTGGAACAGAGACCGAAAAGAATTTGTGGCAGGCTTTTGCCGGGGAATCTCAGGCAAGAAATAAATATGTTTTCTTTTCTGAAATTGCAGAAAAAGAAGGCAACTCTAAGATTGCAGAAATTTTCAAGAAGACTGCCGGAAACGAGCAGCAGCACGCAAAGATGTGGCTTAATGAGCTTGAAGACCTTTCTGATTCCAGGACAAATCTTTCAAATGCAGCCGACGGCGAAAATTACGAATGGACTGATATGTATGAGGGCTTTGCCAAAACTGCCGAAAAAGAAGGCTTTGCTGACCTTGCAAGAAAATTTCGTGCGGTTGCCGCAATCGAAAAGCGCCACGAAGAGCGCTACCGTTCACTTTTAAAAGACGAGGATACAAAGGCCCAGATTGCAAACAGTTCCGTTAAGGTCTGGGAATGCCTTAAATGCGGTCACATAGTAACCTGCACTTCCGCTCCGGAATATTGTCCTACCTGCGGCGAATACAACCAGTACTTTGAAGTCCGCGAAGATAATTACGACCTGATTCTTACCTGGGGACGGTAATTTTGCTCCTGGCCTGCCTTGCTCCCATGTCTTACACTTGGTATAATTGGCTTGTATGTTGATTTTTACTGGTGCAGGCAGGCTGGGAAATCAGATTTTCCAGCTGTATTTTTTAGAGACAATCCGTAAGCCGGGCGAGATGGTGCTGTCCGTTGAGATGGGGCAGGTGCAGAAATATTTTGAAGGATTTGCGCCGCTTAAAAATACTGACAGCCGGAGCTTCGCAACTTTTTTTGACCGCGTAATTAAGCGCATTTTTAAAATCCTTGGCGCGCTCCACATAATAAGCACGGCAATCGAAATGCACAACGTAGGCTTCCACAAAGCAACTCGCGGCATCCTTCCTGTAAATTATGCCTTCGGTTTTGTTCAGACTGACCGCTATTTAAAATCATGCCCCAATAAAAACATCCGCTTAAAGCCTGAATACATCGAGCAGGCAGAACAAATCTTAGAGCCGTATGGCGGCAGGAAAAAAATCTTTGTCCATATCCGTCACGGAGACTACCCCGATGACATGCGCCTTCCTGATGGCTTTTACCGCTCGGCTTTTGACAGATTGTGCCGGGAAAACGGAATTGCTGATAATGAATGCGGCGCCGTTGCCGTTCTTTTGGGCGATGACCCTGACTTTGCTTCTTCCCAGTTTGCTGACCTTCCGTGCGTGTATGTTTCTCGTAACAGCCTGATAACTGATTTTGCGCTCATGACGTTGTGTGACGGCGGCGTGATTTCAAACAGCACGTTTGCGTGGACTGGCGCCTGGTTCTGCAAAAATACGCTTCCTGTTTACGCTCCAAAATACTGGACGTCGTTCCGCAAAAAGGAATGGTATCCGCGCGATATTGCGACCGACAGGTTTGTGTGGATTGACGTTGAATATTAAAATTGAAGATTAAAAAAACTGGAGGCTTCTGTGCTTTACAATATAATTATTGCTCCGATCGAAATGATTGTCGAGCAGGTGTTTTATTTTTACTACAACAAAATCGGCGTGTTTGGCGTGGCAGGAGCAATCCTTGCAGTAAGCATCGCCATCAATTTTCTTGCGCTGCCGCTTTACAATGTCGCTGACCGCCTTCAGGAAAAGGAGCGCCGGATTTCAAAATCACTTGAAGCGGGAATAAAAAGAATCCGCTCCACATTTAAAGGCGACGAGCGCTTTATGATGATTCAGGCGTTTTATCGTGAAAATCATTATCATCCGATGTATGCCTTCCGTTCGTCACTTTCGATCCTGATTGAAATTCCGTTTTTTATTGCGGCGTATCATTTTCTTTCGCATTCACAAACTCTGCTCGGCTCATCATTTTTGTTCCTCAATGATTTGGGTCGTCCTGACGAGCTGATAAAATTTTCGCTTGCTGGAATGAATGTAAGCGTGAACATTCTTCCAATTATAATGACGCTGATTAATTTTGTTTCCGGGGCGGTGTACCTTAAGGACGCGCCGTTTAAGGAGAAGGTCCAGCTTTATGCACTTTCGCTTGTGTTCCTTGTGCTTTTGTACGCATCACCTTCGGGCCTTGTTTTCTACTGGATTTTGAACAATCTTTTTTCTCTGGCAAAGAACATCGTAAATGCAAAGGTAAAAAATCCGGCGCGTCTGGTCCATGCGGTAATATCGGGAGTGCTCCTGATTGCAGGCTCGTTCCTGTTATTAAGGGCGCTGTCGGGCCGCTCGTATTCGGTAACAAAGGCGCTTGCAGCTTTTGCGGTTGCAGTTATGGTTGCAGCTTTCCCGTTTGCGGCCCGAATAATAAAACGCCTTCCGGTTTTTGGAGGCAGTCCGGATATTCCAGGCGGCATGTTCAGTAATCCCGCCGCGAACACCAATCCCGCCGCTATTCCCGTTCCTGATGGCAGTCACCAATCCGCGCGCGCTGATGGTCTTCTGTTTTTCCTTTCGTGCATCGGCCTTGCTCTCTTTTCGGGCTTCCTCCTTCCATCAGAAGTGCTCAGTACAAGCCCCATGGAATTCAGCTTCCTCGGAAAGACAGACTCGCCGCTGTCATACATTTTTTACGCATCAAGCTTTTACGCTGGCCTGTTTGTTTTCTGGCCGTGCGTTATTTACCGGCTTTTTGGGGAACGGACAAAGCGCGCGCTTGACCTTGTTTTTCCGTTCCTGCTTTTTGCAGCAATCCTGAATGCGTATGTATTTAAGAGCAATTACGGAAACTTTTCCGTTTTCTTCAGGCTTGATAATGAATACCTTCTTAAAAATTACTCGGTGTTTTTTACGCTCGTTCCTGTAATTGCCGCCGCTGCAATAATCGCCCTTTTGATTTTATGCGGCCGCCTGGGATTAAAGAAATATGCGCGCGCGGCTGCCTCATGTTTGTGTCTTGCCGCTTTGATGCTTGGAATAAAGGATGTGCTTTTTATCAGGAAGGAATTTGATGCATATGCGCTTGAACGCAATTCAGGTAATGATTCGCGCGAGGAAAATTATTCTTCAAAAATCGAGCCTATCTATCACCTTTCAAAAACTCAGCCGAATGTAGTCGTGCTTTTTTTGGACAGGGCAATTTCTTCGTTCCTTCCGTACATCGTAAAAGAATTTCCTGAGATGGAAGAGCAGTTTTCGGGTTTTGTTTATTATCCAAATACTGTTTCGTTTTCAAGCCACACTTCAAAAGGCGCTCCTGCAATGGTAGGCGGCTATGAGTATTCACCTCAAAAATGCAACGAGCGGCCGGACATGCTGATAATGGAAAAATTCTACGAATCGTTTCTTGTCATGCCGCGTCTTTTTCTGGACAAGGGCTTTGATGTTACGATGCGCGGAATTCCTTACAACTACGGCGACAACCCGATTGAAAAATGTAAGGACATCAGAATTGAAAAGCAAACATACGGACATTTTTATACTGACTTGCAGAACGATAAGGCTGATTACTGCGTCAAAAAAAATCTTGTCTCGTTCTGCCTTATGGAAATGCTTCCGCCTGTTGTCCGCTTTTCGTTTTATTCTGGCGGCGACTATTACCGTGATGATGTTCCGCGCCTTAAAAGTTTTCACAACGATGCGCTAAATGATTTCTGCGACCTGTATTATTTTTCAAATCTGACAGACGATACCGGTACAAAGCCGAATTATATTTTTATCGGAAACAATCACACGCACGAATATCAGCTTCTTGAAAATCACACCTATAAGATTGTGCTTGACAGAAAGCTTGACGAAAAGGCGGCGCTTTCAGGTGAATACGAATGGACTTATGCTCCTTCATCGGGACACGAAAGTGATCTTGCGGCGTATCATGTAAATGCCTCGGCGCTTTTGTATACGGCAAAGTGGCTTGATTATTTGAAGGCGCTCGGTGTGTACGACAATACGCGGATCATAATTGTGGCTGACCACGGACGCGATATTCCGACGCCTGCGTTCAAGGGAATGAAGTACGGACTTGAGTACGCGATGTACAATCCGCTTTTTATGGTCAAGGATTTTGACGCGACGGGAAAGCTTTGCGCGAAGGATGATTTTATGACGAATGCGGATACTTTGTCCTTTGCGACAAATGGGCTCGGTCTTTCTGATGTAAATCCGTTTACGAAAAATAAATTTTCTGACGTTGAAAATAAGGACAGCGTGAACATTTATCCGGCCGTGATTGCGGATGGTTTTGTTGAATGGAACACAAGCTATATCAAGGACAGAAAGCTCTGGGTTTTGCAGGATGAAAAATTCCATACGCCGTCGTACACGGTTCACGATAATATTTTTGATGAAGCCAACTGGACTCGGATTGTAAAGTAGGTGAGGGAAAAATGGGCTTGCGATAACGGCTCATTACGGAAACTAAGCCTGACACATTCAAGCCCCATCCGGGGGATTTTTATCTTAATGGAAAATCTTTGACATAAAAAAAGACTTGATTCAGAAAATCAAGTCTTTTCTTCCATGACGCTACGCACCTGCTTGCGCCACGACGGTCCGAGCCCTCCCGTCGTGCCTGCCTGG
>CACYCX010000205.1 GCA_902772975.1 uncultured Spirochaetaceae bacterium | reverse complement strand
CGAGTCTGCTTGCTAAAATTATTGTCTGCGAGTCGCCCTTTGATTCACGGTATGAGCGCTGATAAAAATCCCTGGCGCGGCTTTTGTCCGATCTCAAAAGGCATGCCCTTCCTTCCAGAGCGTACAGCCTTGCTAAAAGCGCCTTGTTCATTCCGGTTGAAAAAATTGCATTTTCAATCTGCCCGATTAATGAATCGCATCGTTCAATAAATTCCGGATTCTCGTCTGCCTTACCGGCACTCAAAATATTTTCTGCATCAAGCGAACAAAGCTTCTGTTCAAGAAGCGATACATCTTCGTTTTGAACAAGGACGTCGGTACTCATCACCATGTCAGTCTGAAGCGACGAGCATGATGAGATTCCAAGTACAAGGACCGCAAACAAAACAATTGAATTAAAACCGAATTTCTTAAAAATCATTTTTACTTTATGCTCCACGAATATAATTTTCCATCGACTGAAAGCGTAAAGAAATCTTTTTCCTTATCGCCGTCCACATCTACAAAAACGCCGCGCCCTCTTCCGGTAAGCGGAAAGCCTGATACGAGTTCAAGGCTGCTTGTAAAATCATACATCATGTTACCATCAGGACTTACAATAATGCCGTCGTCTTGATCAGCAGAAAGCACCGGAGTTTTTGCAGAGGCGTTAGGAATCTTTACGGTAAGAATTTCGCCGTCCACAGAAAAGCGGTGCAATATTCCGTCTACTGAAACAGCATAAAAATAATTTCCGATTCCGATTACGTTTTCGTTGAACACAGCTCCAGTTTCAATCTGAACAAGCATCTCGCTCGATTGATCCGAAACATTCCATATTGAAAGCAGGCCCGATTGCGTTATAAATCCCATATAAATATTTTTGCCTGAAGAATCAGTTTCGATAAATGCGGGCTTTCCGAATGCAATTCCATCAACATCAAACGAAGAAGAATATGACGAATCTTTTTCATAAGTACGCAGCTCAATTTTTCCAAGAAAGCCCTTGCAGTAAACGGCGTTGTATTCATTCCGCGAAACATACGAGGCTGGCGAAGATTTAAGCGCGCCGTCAAATGAATAAGAATAATTCTGCGATGCTGAAGGCGTAATGCGTGCAAGACAGTAACTTCCGTTTTTGATGAACGGGACAAGGAGCGCGTTTTCGTTCGATGTAATTCCGCCTGACACTTCGCCTTCTATATAGTAAGGATAACCTGAAACATCATTTAGATTTTCATCAAGAAGATAAACAAAGCCCTTTTCAGTTACAGCCCATAAAAGCTCCTTGTTTTTCGGACGCGAATCTTTTTTGCATTCAAATGGAGCGACCATAACAGAATCTTCCATCTGGCGCTTTGAAATTTTCAGCGACGGAATCTCCATTAAGTTGATTGTATTTTTATCAGTTACCCAGAATACAAAATGATTTTTTCCCTTATAGTTTTTTGATTCCGTAAAAAGGAGACCGTCATTTTTTCCTTCGATATCCATCGGAAATCCTGAGGCAAGCATCGTATCTTTTAAATGCTCGTTTATAGCCTGAAGCTGAAGCACGATGTTTCCGTCCTTTACACACAAATCAGCTCGGCCTAAGGCATAACGCTTAAGCACTTTTGACACTGAAACATTGCTCCTTAAAAAGAACGGCACGCTTCGGTCAAGATTGTAAAAAAGGCTCACCGTTCCATCAAGCGAGATTCCGTCCGAAACTTTTTTCCAGGATTCATTTGAAAAAAGATTTGAAAGATTGTTTGCTGCATAGTGAATTGCAGAAAGATTTTCTGCCGATTCTGAAAAATAAATAAAACCGTCTTCCACAAAATAATATGGCCGCGGTATGCTTATCCCGAAAAGCGAAAGAAGTCCCTGCAAGAAATTCGGGAGCTCAAGACACGGAAGCCTTATTCCATCAAGAATCAAGCTTGAATTGTCATTAATTAAAATCGAGGAAGCAAGCTTTTCAAAAACTTCCTGACGCTTTTTTTCATCCTTTATTTTAATTGCAAAAACCGGATCATTGTGATGTTCAAGTCCGAACGCGGCAATTTCCTTATCCGTCCACGAAAACAAAATGTCTTCAAGCGATAGCCCCAAAAGAACCTTTGAAAGCCTCTCCCCTTTATTCCAGAGCTCGTCGGCATTTTTTTCTTTTGGAAGAATCGGAAAAAGTGCCTGCTTGAGTTCAGGCAGAGTCCCGGCATTTATGACCGTGTAATACTGAACATTTTCGTACAGACGTGAAAGTACTGAAGGTACTGTTGATTTTTTTTCAAGAAGCAGATTTAGAGGCGACTGTGTATTTGATGTATCAAACGGAATTTTTGCATTTGCCTTAACCTTGGAATCATTAATTTCAAATGAAATATGCGCAAGAGTATTTTCAGAAACGATTGAGGAGAACTTGCTTAAAATATCATCTCCGTTTGCAAGCTGCGTTAATACTAATGAAGCATTTGCAACAATCCTGATTTTCTCTTTTGAATCTCCAAGAATAATTTTTTTCTCTTCTTCCGTAAAATCACCAAAAGTAACATCACACTGCTGAAGAAGAAGCCGCGGATTATTAGAAACAAGCACGCAATTTTTTACGCACATTGCATATATGTTTGTTTCGTTTCCGTCTTCATCAATCAAATTCTGATTTGAATTATTTTCTGAACGTGAATAAACAAAAAGACCGGTGCTTTCATCATAGGACAAACCGTTCAATTTTAACTGGGGAACATAAAATTTTGCCGTCCGCGAAAGAAGCGACAGAAAGCTTAAATCAACGCATGCTACATACGAGTCAGAAAACTCATGATAAAAAGCCGCATCAATATTCCGTGAAAGCGCAAAGTCAAGCAGCTTGTTTTTCCGCAAATCAGACGCCTTAAGCTGCATGAAGATTTTTCGCGCGGAAGAATATTCCGGAGCTGAAAGAAAATCCTCCGCTGCCTGTAAATCAAGAAGCGGTTCGACTGTATCCCACACTGATTCAATGTGTACCATAAAAGAAAAATTCCGTGCCAAAAGAGAAAGCGGCGAAACACGGTCAAAAGCGCAGTAAGCAAGGACAGCGCCGGACAATAGAATTATAGTAAGTACGAAGCAAAGAACAAATCGCAAAAAGCGCATGATTAGCGGAAGTTTTTTCTTTGCTTTTTTTGCATTCGTGTTTTCCATTTTATTTTCAACATTTGTATTTTCGTCGTTATTTTCCATGCCTAATAGAATACCCCGACACAATACTTTTTTCAATGCAGATACAACTGAAGCATTTTGTATGAGAAAAAGATTTTTTTTATTTTCTGTGAAATTTTTCTGTTTTATCACGATTTTTTGTATATCAGAGCTATGTAATAAGTGGTGGAAAAAAATCAACCAAAGGAGCAAATTATGTTTTTTCTAAACAGAAAGTACAAGGACTCAGTATTTACGGATTTGTTCGGCAGCGACCGCGACGGGAAAAAGAATTTTCTTG
>CACYCX010000204.1 GCA_902772975.1 uncultured Spirochaetaceae bacterium | reverse complement strand
GCCCTCTTTTTTAAGAATTTCGTTGAGCCGTTCAAGGTCAGCTGATGACAGAATGAAGCACCCTGCCGACCAAGCATAATTCGTGTCCTTGCCGAGCTTGAAGCTGTACTTGTCGTGAATGAGCCAGCGACCGTTCTGGAAGCCTTTTTCAGAAATCTGCATTGCGTTTCTGTCGATTGGCTGACCGTCAAGGTCTGTGGTACTTGTGATTGCGTGGATTTCGCCGTGGAACTTTCTAGGCTCGACAAAGCAGCGGACTGTGAATTTTCCCTGAGCGATTGTGTCGCCGTGCGGAAGTTTGTCGCCGGGGGACATATCGCCGAAACAGTAGTTTGCGACCGTCTGTGCTTTCGCAAGGAAAAGGACTTTCTGGTCTTTGAGAAGCACCAGCTGGTCAAGGCTGTTGTTCTTCCAGTTGTTCTCAAAGCTGTCGGGTTTGCTTGGGTCTGCCTTGAAATTGTAACTTTGGCGGTTACGCCATATTTCGAGTTTTAACATTGTACACCTCTGCACTCTAGGATAGCAGGGTGATGATTGCGGAGTGGTTTAACGGCGGTTAAAAGAAAAAGGCGGCTGTGAATCGCCGCCTGTAGATTTAGTTTTGATTTGGCTCTGTATCAGGAAGATAGAGCTGATAAGAACGACCTGATTTTTCCCTGCGTATTTCTTTTGCAAGTTCAGCATAGTAAAGTGTAAAAGAGATGTCCTCTTTAGAACCGCCGACAAGTTTGTAAAACTCCGTCTGCTTTATGCCGCTGTGTTTCTGCAAAACTTTCTTTATCATTCTAAGGCGAGTATGATATGAAAAATCTTTTTCGTAGATATACCAAAAACAAAAGCCTTGCAATGCGTAAAAGAAAGGTTTGAACAATTCTTCATTGACTGAAATCAGGCGACCTGCAAGGTTTGTAATTGTATAAAAAGAATTTGTATTTTCTTCCCTCTCTATGAGAATCTTTTTTAAGGTTTCGCACAAGCCCCATACTGAATAGGTGATTTGGTTTGACAGTTCGATGTCGCCAGCTTTTGAGAAATCTTCTTTCTCTTCCATTGCTTTTTGATAAAAAGAATCTACGAGAGTTTCATATTGACTATATGATTCTTTGTTTGATAAAATTTTTCCGAATAATTCCTTTTCTTCGTTTTCAGAAACAATCATTGTCCCATCCTGCTCGTCAGTTGCACTTCTTTCATGCGTTTTTTCAAACTCTAAGATTTTCTGCACATAGTCTTTTGCATCATCTGTAATTTTGTTTTGCGGAAATAAAGAAGCTGGCTTATTTTTCCTTTTTTTCAAGATAACAGCAACGACAATAATAACTGCAACTATTCCGAGTGCGATTAAGAACTTTTTGCTTGTGAACAGATACACGAGGACAGCCATCAAAACAATAGCACCACCACCCATAACAGAATTATTCTTCTTTGCCATTTTACGCTCCTAGTACGGATTTCTGTGAAGCCAGCTGATTACCTTGCCGTGAATGCGTAGCAGGTTCTCTGCCTGTTCATAACTTATTATTTCGGGATTCGGGTAGCGTTTGGCATTTTCCGAACTGATGACGATTTTTCTCTCTATCGGTCTGTATTCCAAGTGCTTAACTCTGACATCGCTTCCAATGCTGATTACATAAACTCCGTCGCCTTCGATTTGCGTTCGGTCGAAAATCACGAAATCACCGTTAAACAAATTCATATCTGTCATGCTGTCGCCGACAACACGTACGATTCCGCAGTTTGCAGGATTAGCACCGCCAAGCATTTCCAAAACAATAGGAATGTATTTGTCGATTTCCCTCAGCTGAGTTTCTGGCTGACCGCGACCAGCCGCCGCTGCCTGTGAAAAGACAGGAAGCAAAACGAGAGCGTCAAAGTCAGTTTCTTTTGCGGCAAGTGTCACTCCAGTTCCATGTCTCAATCGGAAAATGTCAAAAGTTTTAGTTGGAATGAGTTCTTTTTCTTGTTTTTTCAATTCTTGCAAGGCTTCACTTGCTGCACCAGCTGTTCTTTCTGAGCCTTGATAAGAGCCTGTTGTTAAATCAGGAATTTCATATCCCATGCTCGACAATGCAAGCATAGTTGCCATTTTAGGACGAGTTTCACCCATTTCATAAGCCGACCAAGTTCTCTGCGATACACCTATTTTTTTAGCAAATTCTGCTTGCGAAACGCCAGATTTTAGCCGAATCTGCTTCAAAATTTCTGCTAAATTTTCCAAA
Organism: uncultured Spirochaetaceae bacterium; assembly: GCA_902772975.1. GTDB lineage: Bacteria > Spirochaetota > Spirochaetia > Treponematales > Treponemataceae > Treponema_D. The sequence continues at coordinate 461 of CACYCX010000204.1, read as the reverse complement.
AAAACCTCTATTTTAGCAGTTTCTTCTTGACTATTTAGAAGTTTCTGCTATAATTTAATTATCGGCAGTAAACAAAGGTTTATTTACCGACTACAAAAAAACCGAAAGAAAAGGCTCGTCAAAACTAATTCTTTCGGTTCAAAACTAAGCCGCAGGAAAAATCCTGCAAGGAAGGTTTTATGTATTATACCACAAAAAGCCCAAGTCTGCAAAGGCTTGATTCGGCTCAGGGAAAATGGGTTACATATCAGCTTCGCCTGAAAAATCTTACCCATACCGACATCGCACTTCGTGCCGGCTGCTCCAGACCTACGGTTTCAAACGTTTTGGCTGGACGCACTTCATCATCAAAAGTTTACATCGTTCTCTGCGACATCCTAGGCTACGACAGTATTGGCGACTTGCTCACAAGTTCCAAAAGGAGAGCCGCATGAAAAAAGCAGACAGAAACGACAAGTACG
>CACYCX010000203.1 GCA_902772975.1 uncultured Spirochaetaceae bacterium | reverse complement strand
CTAACTAGTGTAATCACAATACAAGGTTTAAAATAATATGTCAAGATAACAGTGTTATTTTATTTTAATTTTTCTGCGATTTCGTCTATCATTCTGCTGATTTTTTCTTTATTCGATCCGTCGTAATGCTGAGCCTCAGAGGCAAGCGCCATAAAAAAATCCTGCATCGAATTAAGCTTTTCGGCCGGAAGCTTTTCCGGAGTGTATGTTACAAGTACGCTGCCTGTAATAAAATTATGTTCCACAGAATTAACTGCGTCGGACATTCGTAAAATTTTTTCTGCCTTTTCAACAAGGTCTGCTTCTTTAAAGATCAGAGCACGAAGCCGGATGCGCCCCGGAAAAAAACTTGTAATCATAATTCATCCTCATTTAAAAGCACAGGCTGCATTGCCTTTACGCTGATTGCAACCGTAGCGGAATTATGGAGTATGGCGGCAAGCTGCGGACTTATCAAACCTACTACGCCCAGCAACAGCAAGGCAGAATTTATTTCGACTATCAGAAAATTATTCTCGTTAATTTTTTTGATAAGCCCCTGCCCCAACTTTCTTGCAGCAACAACATTATTCAGGCCGCCTTCGTTAAGCACGATGTCCGCAGTATCGCTTGCAATTGAAGAGCTGCCGTCGATTGCGATTCCGACATCAGCGGCGCTTAGAGCAGGCGCGTCATTTATGCCGTCTCCAAGCATAATGATTTTATTGCCGGACGATTTTTCCTTTTCTATAAGCGAAACTTTATCTCCAGGGAGCGCCTGCGAATAATAGGCATCGAGGCCGGCTTTGTGCGCTATTTTTTTTGCGGCGCCTTCCGTGTCACCGGTAATCATGACACAGCGGGTTATACCGGACTGCCTTAATTTTTTGATTACCTCGGCTGCTTCCGGCCTTACAGGATCTCCGATTGCAAGAACGCCGGCCAGATTTCCGTCGTACGAAAGATATAAAAGCGAATATCCGGAAGCAAGTGATTCCTTCTGGATTTTTTCTATCTCTGATGTATACGGAATTTTTTCGTCATCAAAAATAAAATGTGCGCTTCCGATGCGGACTTTTTTAGAATCAATCGTGGATGCAATTCCATGCGCTACAATGTATTCAACCTTTGTGTGAGTTTCAGGATGAAGAAGGTTTTTCTTTTCTGCGGCCTGAACAACCGCGCGTCCAAGCGGATGCGGAAAATGTTCTTCCAGACATGCTGCCGTCTGCAACACAAAATTTTCTTCATAGCCTTGCATCGCATATATTTTTTCAAGGACAGGATTTGCAAAAGTAAGCGTGCCAGTTTTATCAAAAATAACAGACTTTGCTTCTGCGGCTTCTTCAAGATATTTTCCGCCCTTTACGCTTATTCCAAGAGACACAGCTTCCTGCATCGCCGACAGAACTGCTATCGGGGCGGCAAGCTTCATTGCACAGGAATAATCAACCATAAGCGTGGACATCGTCTTTATGATGTTGTGCGTAAAAAGATATGTAAGACCTGCAAGCAGGAAATTGAACGGAACGATTTTTTCTGCAAGGAGCTCAGAACGCCGCTGGACATTTGCCTTAAGTGACTGGGAATTGTCTATCATCCGTATTATATTCTGTACTTTTGTGTCCTGACCGGTTGATATTGTCCGGACAATCAGCTCGCCTTCGCATACAACAGTTCCGGCAAAAACACAGGAGCCGGATTTTTTCTCAACAGGAAGCGACTCACCTGTAATGCTTGCCTGATTTACCATGCCCTCGCCATTTTCGACAGAGCCGTCACATGGAATCATGCTTCCTTCACGGACGATTACCAGATCATCTTTTTTGAGCATGTCAAACGGAACTGTTTTTTCTTCACCATTTTCAAGTACATGGACAGGCTCATCAGAAACAAGAAGTGAATGCGCAAGATTTCCATATGAAGTACGCTTTGTAACATCTTCAATTTCCTCTCCCATCTGGAGCAATGTTGAAATCGAACTTGCGGTATTTGTATTTCCTGTCAGTACTGCAACAATGAGTGCCGTAGCATCAAGAGTCTGCGTACTGAATATATTTCCAGTTTCAAGAAACACGGATACGGCTTCGATTATTCTGGGAATAATGCTTTTGCACAAAAAGAAAAGCCTTATCGGATGCGGAAGTCCTTTTTTGAAAAAATGACTGATAAAAGTTGAAATAAAAATTTCAGTTATACTTTGTGTTTCAGGAATTTGAGAGACTGCATCAAGAAGTTTTTTGTCTTCCAGATATTTTGGTCCCAATGCCTTAAAAAGATTTTCAATTTCGATTTGCGTTATTACTGACGGATTAAAAAATACAAGGTATGAGCCGATATTTGTATTCACGGAAATATCAGTAATGCCGCCCTGAACTGCAATCAGGCTTTGAGCGAGAATTGCCTGTCGGGAAGATATTTCCGCCATATCATAATGGATTCTGATTCTTCCCGGCAGGGCATGATGGATTTGGATTTTCACAGTTCATTAAGCCTTTGGCTCAGCTTCTTTTGCTTTCTGCTGATTATTGTATTTTGCCTCTGCTACAATATCCTGCGCATCCTCTTTTACGGCTTCTGCAAAAGCAGCAGCTTCGTCTTTAAGCTGGAGCCCTTTTCCTACAACAGAAGCACAAGCCTTCTTAAATGCAGGATTCTTTACGAGAGAAACTGCTGCAACACCTGCAACAATGCCAAGACCGAATGTAACCCAACGATTAGCAAACATTACACTACCTCGCTAATACAAATTTGTAATAAACATCTTGCATTAGCATAAGATAATATTAATTACTTGTCAATTACCACTCAAAGACAGCGAGGCGGTCATTCATCTTGGGAAGAAGCTTCGCAAAAAGCCATCCGCCAAAGGAATACTTCTTCATCTCCTCGTTAAGGCTATGCTCTTCAATAAAACGAATTCCTTCACAAAGCTCAGCGATTTCAAGACCGGACCATGTTCCGCTTTTAAATTCAGCATTCGTAGCTTTTACTGTATCGTGCATGTCCTGATGCTTTACCATCAACGGATTATTCTGCTCGGCAATAAGAGTTCCGCCCTTAAAATTATCCTTTAAGACTTTTAAAAGCACGCCGATTTCAGAAAGCGTAAGATACATAAAAAGCCCTTCTGCAATAAAAAGAACAGGCGCCTTCTTTTTTTTAATTTCCTTTGCAACAGAAGCGCACCATGAATCTTCAAGTGCATTTCCTTCAATCATAGTCACGCGGTCACGCTCTGAAAAAACTTCTTTTCTTACCGCAATTGAATCCGGTAAATCCAGATCAAACCAGCTTACCGAACCGTTATCGATTCTGGAAAACCTGTTGTCGAATCCGGCCGCGATATTTACGATAACACAATCAGGATTTTTTTTAACAAAATCCGAAACAAACCTGTCCAGCATGATTGTCCGTGCAATTACACCTTCGTGGCTCATAAATTTATCAAGCGGACCAGTATCAATTCCAAGCTTTTTAATAATTGAAACTGCAACCTCATCACGCACGCGCGGCTTTTTTCTGAGCGTTTCGTTTGCCTTTATTGCAACCGGAATAAGCGCCGTTGTCTGAACATCCCCGAGCTGTAAAGTCATTTTATTATTCTCCGGCAAGTTTTTTCATTGCAGTCTTTGCTTCGTCATCAGGAGAAAGATGAGCCTTAACGCTTCCTGTGAGAACAGCGCCTACACTTGTAACACGCTCCTCCCAGTCAGTAAGCCATTTTCCGTCACCCCAGTCGTATGAACCAAAAAGGCCGACTTTTTTTCCGCTCAAAGAGCCTTCAATTTTTGTGAAGAAATCTTCCATTGAATCTTCAAGAACTTCATCTCCCATTGCAGGACTTCCCAAAAGAATCAAATCCGCAGAAAGAACATCCTGAACATCAGCACTTTCAGCCGTAACAAGAACAGCCTCGCGTCCTGCAGCCGTTGCCCCCTCCACTGCCGCCTGAGCCATCGCTTCTGTGTTTCCTGTTGTTGATGCGTAAACAACCGCTACTTTCATTTTATACCCCCAATATATTTTTTTGTTGCAAGCGGAACCGAAAATCCGGCAGCAAGCAATTTCATGCAAGTTTCAGAGCAGATTCTGTATCTGTTCATTTTTTTTATAGCCCTTTCCTTATTTCCATAAACCTTCCAGATTCCGGAAAATTTATAATTTCTTGCACCATTGATTTCAAACCCTACAACATCCTCAAGCGGATATCCCAGAAACAATCCGACCTCATGCGGAAAATTTTCGCTCTGAGAAAGGCGACGGAATAATTCTTTAAGCACGCAATTAAGCCCCATTTCCACCTGATAGCCTTTTGCCAGAAGATAGTCGCGGTTTTTGCCTCTCGAAAGAATTCTCTGAAGCAGCCTCTTATCGTAGACAAAAAACAAAAAGCTTCCGTCCTTTCTTTTGAACGGAATGATAAACCTTTCCTGCTTTGAAAACTGAACGTTCCATTCATTAAGGCAGTTGGTTCCTTCCTGGAATTTTTTACATGTCATTGAAAAAAGGCTTGCAGGCTTGATTCCACAAAGAGCAGGCGCACCGCAATGCATTACAGTTTCATCAAAACCCATTTATAACTCCGGGAAACTTTTTACTTGTTAGCAATAACTAACTTATACGGTTAGCATAGTCTAATATTTATTTCAAGTCAATAACTTTTTCTATGATTTAAAGGATTTTATATTGACTAAAACTTTCTTCGTCGTGCTATACTTTATTCATGCAAATAACATTTCTGGGACTTTTGATACCGTTTTTAGGAACGACTTTCGGCGCCGGCTGCGTCTTCTTTATGAAGCGCGAGATGAATGACAGCGTTCAGCGTGCACTGCTGGGATTTGCCGCGGGCGTTATGATTGCGGCTTCCGTCTGGTCTCTTCTTATTCCGGCAATGAACATGTCAGTCGATTTAGGGAAGCTTGCCTTTTTGCCCGCGCTTATAGGATTTGCGCTCGGCATTGCCTTTCTTTTCCTTCTTGATAACATAACGCCTCACCTGCACGCTATGTCGCAGAATCCAGAAGGCCCAAAATCTTCGATGGAAAAAATCAGCCGCACGATGATGCTGGTGTTTGCGGTAACGCTTCACAATATCCCGGAAGGTATGGCGGTAGGAGTTGTATTTGCAAACTTTTTAAACGGCGGAACGATTTCGTCAGCCGATGCACTTGCCCTTTCGATTGGAATTGCAATTCAGAATTTTCCGGAAGGCGCCATTATCTCGATGCCGCTCCGTTCAGAAAACAACAGCAAGCTCCGTTCATTTCTTTACGGAACGCTGTCAGGCGCCGTAGAGCCGGTAGCCGCAATCCTTACGATACTTTTAACATGGCTTATATTACCGTTTCTGCCGTATCTTCTTTCGTTTGCGGCCGGCGCTATGGTTTATGTTGTAGTAGAGGAGCTTTTGCCCGAAGCAAGCCGTGATGAAAAAACGGATATCTGCACAATCGGCTTTGCCCTGGGCTTTGCGCTCATGATGGTACTTGACGTCGCTTTAGGCTAAATCAATATGCTTTAAACATTTTGATTTAACACTTAAACTGGTCAATCTGAGAACCGATCTGCGAAATTGAATCCCTCATCTTGCCGGCGATTTCCGTAAGCATTGCGCCGGTGCTGTTGATTTTCTTTGCACCTACCGTCATCTCATCCATGCTGTTTTTCATCACCAGAGTTGCATCCTGCAAATGACGCACCTCTTCGAGAATCTGCTTGTTTCCGATTGACATTTCCTCAGAAGCAGTGCGGACCTCAATCGTACTGTCATTCATCGTATGAAGCGAATCTGTAATCTGCCGTGAACCTTCCTGCTGTTCTTCCATGGCAGACTTAATCTGGCGTACAAGAATGTCCGTATCATTAATTTTTTCTTCAACGATAGAAAAGGCTTTACTTGATTCCTTAGAAGCCTCAACGACTGAATTGATTGAATTCTTGATTTCGGAAAGCTGGTCACCGATTGTCTTTGACTGAGTTGATGATGTTTCTGAAAGCTTACGGATTTCGTCAGCAACAACCGCAAAGCCCTTTCCAGCCTCGCCTGCGTGAGCCGCCTCAATTGCAGCGTTCATTGCAAGAAGGTTTGTCTGCGACGCGATTGCCGCGATAGCTGCGTTTGCTTCCTGAAGCATTTCAGACTGCTGCTCGATTTCCTGAATGCGTTCATTTACATGGCTCTGCTTCTGTGCACCGTTTTTAGCATGCTCTGAAAGTGAATCAAAAGAGCTTGCCATCTTATCAACGGACTGGTTTACGGAAGCGATATTTCCGATCATTTCTTCAACTGCAGAGGAAGCCTGCTGAACTCCGCGCGACTGATTGTCAATCATGCGCTCAAGCGATTCGATGTTGGAGGCAATTTCGTTTACAGCACCGGCTGTCTGCGTTACGCTCTGGCTCTGGTTGTTAATCTGACCGTGAACGCTGTCGATGTTGGCAATGATTTCCGTAATTGAAGAGCTTGTATCCTGCATGCTCAAATCAAGCTCATCACCTGCCGACTGAAGCCTTTCTTTTGAAATCTTTACGTCACCGATAATATTCTGAAGCATCTCAGAGAATTTATTAAAGCCGCCCACAAGAGCTCCGATTTCATCCTTGCTCTTTGAATCGATTCGCTTTGTCAAATCAGCATTGCCGCTTGCAATTCCAGTAATCGTATCCTTTACGATAATAATCGGCTTAACGATAGACTGAGAAATTACAAATGCAATTATGATTCCTACAACAAGTCCGAGGATTGCAAGAAGAACGATAACCCTGATGCTCGAATAAACCTGCTCGAACAATTCCCTGCGCGGACCATATGTTACAAAAATCCAGCCGCTTTCTTCAGAAATTACGCGTGCTGCAAAATATTTACCTTTTCCGGTATTGTCAGTAAAGAATGTCTCGCCGTTATGGATTTTCCCCTGAAATTCAGTAAGGCCGAATTCCTCAAAGAAATTTGCATTCATCAATTTTGACGAATCATCATTTGTAACGTAGCGTCCCTGATTGTCAAGGAGGAATGAAACACCGGAACGCGAAAGCTTAATCGGAGAAACAAGATTGTTCAATTCCTTAAGCTGCATATCGAGCGCGACGACGCCTGAAAATTTTCCGTTTTTATAAACGCTTGTTGAAAGCGCTGCAACCATTGAATTCGTTACGCTGTCAAGATATGGATCTGAAACTGCAATCTGTCCGCTTTTTGTTCCCTGTCCTGCCTTAAACCATGCGCGGGTTGTCTGATCATAATCTGCCGGCGGTCTCCATCTGTCGTTTGCCCAGAAAAATCCGCCGCCTTTTACCGGAACTGCACCTGCGTAATACAATTCAGAAAAATCGTCTTTTCCCTTAAGAAGCTGCTCAAAAAAATTCTCGATTTCAATCTGATTGTCTTCATGCGTATTGAGGTAATGGCTTACCGTATGTACAATGCTTATCGGCTGATCCATGAACAGATTAATCTGCGAATGTCCCTGATTGATTTTGTCCTGTGCGTCTTCATCTGTAATTTGAACCTGCGTATTATACTGAATCATTACAACAGGAACTGTAATAAGAAGGACAGAAAATAAAATTATGCCGGCATTAGCTAAAATAAGCTTAAGTTTAATACTCTTCATAAACTCTCCTTTCTCTTTAAAATTATAATGTATCTTCTGTTAAAGTCAAATTTTTTGTATTATTTGGGTAATGAAGATTTTTTGTAATTTTATTAAAAATCCGCTTGACGATTTCTATACTTATTGTTAAATTGAATTGTATACAATACAGTTTTAGAAACTGACTTTTTTAAGGAGTGCTTATGGCATTAGAATTGACAAAAGAAAACTTCAAGAGCGAAGTACTTGATTCAAAGGTCCCGGTTCTCGTTGATTTCTGGGCAACCTGGTGCGGTCCTTGCAAAATGATGGGACCAGTTGTTGAGGAAATTTCCGAAGAAGCAAACGGCGCTTACAAAGTAGGAAAAGTGAATGTTGACGAACAGGAAGAACTTGCTTCACAATACGGCATTATGTCAATTCCTTCTTTCTTTGTTTTCAAAAATGGTGAGGCAGTAAAAAACACAGTCGGCGCACAGCCAAAAGACGCGCTTCTTGAGATGTTAAAATAATGGCTGACCGCTGCTACAAATGTTTTCGCCCAAAAGAATACTGTTTGTGCAAATACGCCGCCCCTTTAATTAGAAGCGGCGTAAAATTTGTACTTCTCATGCATCCAAAAGAAGCACGCCGCCAGAGAACCGGAACGGGGCGGCTTTGTCACGTCGCGCTTGAGGATTCTGAAATTCTTGTAGGCATCGATTTTGAAAAAGACGCGCGCCTGACGGAGCTTCTTTCTGATGATAAATATTTTCCCGTTCTTTTGTACCCGGGCGAAAACGCCTGGAACGCACGCACCGACGGCTTTAAGGGCGCGGTGAATAATAAGAAGCTGCTTGTAATAATTCTGGACGCAACCTGGTTCTGCGCAAAAAAGCTGATTGATAAAAACCAGTTTTTATTAAAGCTTCCGCGTCTTTCCTTTTATGGTGAATACCGTTCGATTTTTACATTCAAGCATGAGCCGCGCCCGGAATATATTTCTACCATAGAGTCCTGTTATTATTTAATCAAAGAACTTCAATCAGTTTCGCTTGTGCCGTCGGATTGTAATCCTGAGCCGCTCATGACTGTATTCAAAAAAATGATTTCAATTCAACTTGAAGCAGAAAATGAACGCATCGAAGGAAAGCGGCCGAGTACTCACGGATACGACTGGAAATATACCCGGCTCAGAAAAAATCCGTTTGAAGAAAGTTAGTTACTTTAGAAATTACCTAATCTTTTGTAATAGGAAGAACGCCCTGCGGAACAAACTCGCCTGCACAGGCCGCAATGAGCGCTTCAAGGCTGTACGGAGAATAGCTGTAGCCCATCAGAATTGTGTCTGCCCAAGTAATGTTCCATGATTCAACAGGCGACATAATTGAAAGCACTACTATTTTCTTTCCGCGGTTTTGAAGCGGTCGTAACGATTCTGCAACTTTGGCGCTCCTTTCATCTGCAACGCAAAAAATTATCGTGTCATACGAAGAGGCAAGCGGCGGAAGATTTTCGATGCTCCACTGCGTTTCGTTCGGGCCCATCGCGTAACTGAATTTAAATTCACCGGCGTCCTGATAACGCTTACGCCCTTCTGAAAAGAACGAAGGCTCCGAGCCGCATAAAAGAACGCGTCCTGAATTTTCCGGCTTGTATGGAAGAGAACCAGCCTTATATGCGGTAATCGAGCGGCAAGACTGCTCAAGGAAAAATGACTGTCCTTCGCGGTCAGGAATTGCTTCATCAATTTTGTTTACATCAGGATAAAGAGGAGCCGTTACGCTGGAGCGAAAGTAGTTGAGCTTTGCTTCGATTACATGACGCGCGGCCTGTTTGACCTGAGCCCTGAATGCGCCGTTTCCCTGCATAAGCCTTAAATTGTTTGACCATAACGCTTCGTTAAGCTGAGCCGTAGTCGAAGAAATTACGATGTCATTTCCGGCTTCAATCGCCATTCTGAATGCATTGCTGAGTGAGCCCGCGTACAGAGTATCTCCGTTCATCATCATGTCATCTGTAATTATAAGTCCCCTGTAGCCAAGCCTTTTCCGCAAGAGCTCCGTAAGGAAAAACTCTGACAATGAAGCCGGCTCGCCGTTTGCCCTGATTTTCGGGTAGCTTAAGTGTCCGCTCATTATAGCAGGAACGCCGGCTTTGATAAGATATTTAAATGGAACTAATTCGCGCTTTTCGAAAGTATCAAAATCTACTTTTATACTCGGAAGAAAAACATGACTGTCGTTTTCAGTATCACCGTGCCCTGGAAAATGCTTTGCGGTTGGAATGACTCCTGCGGCAAGGCTTCCTGCTGCAAACGATGCGCCTAAAATCCCTGCTTCAACAGGATCTTCGCTGAATGACCTTGTTCCGATTATCGTGGAATTTTTATCTGTATACAAATCAACTGTCGGCGCAAAATTCATGTTGATTCCAAGCGCTGCAATCTCGCGGCAGATATAGTAACCGCTGTAATATGCGTCAAAGGAATAGCCGCTTGCACCGATTGCAAGGTTTCCCGGCGTGATGCTTGTGTCGCCCTTAACATGACGAATCCAGCCGCCTTCCTGGTCTGTTGCTACAAACAGCGGAATTTTAAAACGGCGGTTCTGTGCCTTTTTCTGCAATGAAGAAATTGATTTTGCAACGAGCGTTGTGTTGTCGGTATTCCAGCCAAAAACCTTGACGCTTCCCAATCCCCGCTCCGACACCCAGGAATTTAAAAGCTCTCCTGGCTCTGCGCCGGCCCAGCCGAACATCAGAATCTGAGAATAAAGCTCTTCATCAGTCATGCGGTCAGCAATCGCTTCGGCTAAAACATCGGCCGGATAATCACTCCAGAAATCTATGTCGTCAGGAAGAGCGTCGCTAGCCGGCGATGCCGCAAGGAGCATGCATCCACCAATCCCGGCCGCCGCTACCGCCATTATTTTTTTTAATTTTTTCCAGATATTTTTTTCATCAATTTTTTTTAGCTTAAGCATTTTTTATCTCATTAAATATGCGGCGGCCTCGTGACCAGCTATCGCACCATCACTTACTGCAGTTACAATCTGGCGGAACGGCTTGCTCCGTATATCGCCTGCTGCGTAAAGACCGGGAATTTCGGTCTCCATTTTTTCATTTGTGATTATGTATCCGCCGTCATCCTTTTTGAGCATCGGGACTAAATCCGTGCGCGGAGCCATTCCTGCAAAAATAAATACACCGTCGCACAAAAGCTCTGATTCAGACTGCGTCTTTACATTCTGCAAAATCAATTTTTCAACTTTATTTTCGCCGCTGATTTTTTTAACGACAGTATCATAAAGGATAGTAATATTTTTATTTGACTTTACTCGGTCAGCAACTGCCTTCTGAGCCCTGAGCTCATCGCGTCTGTGAATTAAAGTTACTTTATCAGAAAGGGTTGCAAGATATACGGCCTCGTCACACGCACTGTCACCGCCGCCGATAACGGCAATTCTTTTTCCCTTGAACAAAGGACCATCGCAGGTTGCGCAATAAGAAACGCCGCGGCCTTCAAATTTTTCTTCACCGTCAACGCCAAGCTTTTTATGCTCTGCGCCTGTTGCAATGAGCAAAGTGCGCGCCTTGATTTTGCCCTTTCCTGTTTCGATGTAAAAATCATTTCCGATTTTATCAATGGAAGAAACACTCGTCATCATGGTCTGGGCACCAAAGCTTTCAGCCTGCTTCTGCATTTTTTCAGACAAATCAAAGCCGTTTAGTGCAGGAAAGACTCCGGGATAATTTTCCAGATGAGGAATTGTAAGGACCTGACCGCCCGAAACAGACATATCTATAAGCAAAGAAGAAAGTCCGGCACGAGCGGCATACTGAACGGCTGCAAGACCTGCGACGCCGCCACCTACTGAAACAAAATCATACT
>CACYCX010000202.1 GCA_902772975.1 uncultured Spirochaetaceae bacterium | reverse complement strand
CTCCTGAACTTCTTCCTGCTCCTGAACTTCTTCCTGCTCCTGAACTTCTTCCTGCTCCTGAACTTCTTCCTGCTCCTGAACTTCTTCCTGCTCCTGAACTTTTGCCTGCTCCTGAACTTTTGCCTGTGCGGCGGCTTCCTGTTTTTTCTGCTTTCTAGCTTTATGTTGCTTTATAAGTCTTGCGATAAAATCAAAATCAGGAGAAGCCCTTACTTCGATATGGAACAGACCGATATTTTTTTCCTCCTCGTGACTGTTTTTTATAATCGGGAAGCCCCATGTAATTTTTGCATTTATATCTTTTGGAAGGTCAAACTTAAAGCCAAAACCAAGGCTCATAAGAAAGTCATTTTTGTCGTAACCTTCTGCGCCAGGCCCTGTTCCTTTATACGGAAATATTCCTGCGTGATCTGCAAACACAAAGCCTTTTGCAAAGTTACCCACAAAAGGATATTCTCTTGTCTTTTCTTTGTTCTTTATTGATTTTGGTCCGAGAGGAAAACTTAGTTCCGCGCTGAAAATATAGCCGTCCTTTCCTAAAAGCAAACCCTCCGAGTAACCCCTGACTGTCGCAATTCCGCCTGCTGACATTTGGTCTACTGATGGTACAACTTTTACGCCTGGAATTACCTGATAATTTCCCTTAAAAGTTCCTATGAGGCCGTGTCCAAAATCCTGAATCCTTAAAACACCGCCGTCCATCTTAAAATAGTTGGAGTCTTTGTCAAAGATTGGGAAAGAATAGCCAAAATTCTGGTTAAAATACCAGATACCAGTTTTTGTATCTAATCTGAAGGTTACTCCTGTTTGAGCCGTAGTAACATCGTTTTTGAACAATTCTTCTCCGTCAAAACTTGTAGCAGACTTTTTATAGGCTAAAGAAGAGGCGCCTGATAATTCCATCCATGTCTTGCGTATAAAAGGACGTGTGTAATACAAGGAATAGTTTTCTGAGTGGCTTGTGATGTTGAAAATTTTGAAATCCCCATAACCAATTTTTACGTTGCTGGAAGAAAAACTAAATCCAACCCTGTCATCCTGTTTTGTGATGGGAATGTTATAATCTGCAAAAGGAGTGAACATGCATGAATTAAAATACGCGCCTAAGGAAAGCTTGTCCCTCAATCCGAATAAGCTGTCATCCTGAAGAATCACTCCAAAACGGTCTTTTCCTATAGTGGTTCTTCCTGCGTTATCATATAAAAACGAGGCATGGAACGGCAGCTTTTCATTGACATTGACGTCAACATCTGTTGTTCCCATTTGTTTTTTTCCCGGAAGCAGTACGCTGTTAAGGGAAACGCCTTCGTTGTAACGGTTGAACAGCGATAAGTTTTCTTCAAGCTTCTGAATGTTGAACAATTCGCCTGGGGTAAGGTTCAGCCTGTCCTCAATATATCTTTTGCGGGTCCACTTGTTTCCGCCGATGATTATGTCGCCGACTCTTCCTTCAAGCAATTCTATTTTTAATGTTTCGTTTTCTATCGTCTGCTCAGGTAAATAAGCCCTTGCGGTTATAAATCCTTTTTCAAGATATAACTTGTTTATCTTATCAATGAGCTCTTGTATTTCGTCAAATGTCAGATTGGTCTGTGCGTATTGCTCAACGATTTCATTTATTTCCTGCTCTGTCAAAATCATCGATGGAGCAACTTCGATGTTTTCGATATAAACTCCGGCAGTATCAAATTCTTCAAGCTTTGCCTTTTCAACTTTCTCTTTTATTTTTTTTTCTTCTTCAGGGCTGATTTTAGCTTCATTTTTTTGCTTTTCGTAATTTTGAAAGTCATCCTGAATTTGTTTTTCTGCCTGCTGTCGTTTTAGAATGTCAAGGTCGTGGCTGTTGATTTCGCCTGCTTGTTGAATGCCGTTTGGCATATCGGCCGGCTCTGCAAATATGGGTGTCAGCATAAAAATGCCGCATACAAAAATGGCAAGGGCTTGTTTTATCATTTTCTCTCCAATATCTCAAATAATTCACTAATATTTAATTGACTCACATAATAATAGTAGATAATATATAAGTCAATGAGGGAGAGAGTTTATTGGATTTTTAAAAGATTGTTTTAAAAGATTTATAGCCGCGCTGTTATGTATGAGCATGTTTGTCATGAACGTGCCGCTTGTACTTTACGCGTCAGATATTTCCGGCGTTACTCCAAATGGCAATACATACAACATAGAAGCCGAAAAAACTTCGTGCGAGACAGGGCGGTTCTGGCGCTGTAATGGGCGGCGATGACATAACAGCCGAGGTTCAGGTAGTCGTAAAATAAAGAAAATTTTACCGTGCAGAAGTCTCTTGAAAAACAGAAATATTGTATAAATTTTTAATGCAAAAATATTTTGGTTTGTAATTTTTCTCTAATATCTCAAAAGTTACTTTTATCTCTATTCTAACATTGACTAGTATAATATATATAATGTAATATGTAGAAAGTGTGAGGGAGTGAAAGTGATTGTTGTTAAAGATTGTATTAAAAGATTTATAGCCGCAGTATTATGTATGAGCATGTTTGTCATGAACGTGCCGCTTGTTCTTTACGCGTCAGACATTTCCGGCGTTACTCCAAATGGCAATACATACAACATAGAAGCCGAAAAAACTTCGGGCGAGACAGGCTTCAGGCATTATGAAAAATTTGATTTAACATCCGGCGACATCGCAAACCTCATCTATAAAGATACTTATTCAAAATTCGTAAACTTAGTAGACAGCCAGATTAGCATTGACGGCATTGTCAATACCATGAAGAACGGTAATTTTTACAATGGACATGCCATCTTTGTTTCACCTAACGGTATTGTAGTAGGCGCTAATGGTGTTTTGAATGTCGGCTCCTTGTCGATGCTTACTCCTTCTCAAGACAAATTTAATGATTTTGTGTCCGCATATGGTGCAGGAAGCCTTTCTCCTTATCAGGTTGGAAAAGACAGCTATAACGGTTTGATAACTGATTCTCATGGAAACATTGTCATTAACGGAAAGATTCTTTCCCACGGTGATGTCGACCTGTATGGCGATACAATCACAATAAAAGGGGAAAATGGCAATACTGCGGGTGTTATCGCCGGCTGGAATGATTCTATTACAAAATTTTCTGATTTACAAAGCGCAAAGAATACATTCAATAGCCTTGTATCAAACAATATAAACGACACCACAAACTTTGCTCTGGTAGACGGAAAGATAAAAATTGTTGCAGGCTATAAAGAAGTAAAAGATGATAAGCCTGACGGCATTGCAAAAAAAGCGGAAGTCACTATAGAAGATGCTAAGATTGGTGGAAGCAAAGTTGAGATCAAGGCAAATTCAACGCGTGAGTTTAATACAATTGATCTCTTTGATTCAAACAATGACAGTTCTCTTTATGACTTTGCGAATACCGGTGACGCGATATCTTCTAAAATTACAATCAAGAATTCTGACATCGCAGGACGCGATGTTGATATCAGTGCAACGTCACAGGCGGCCTTGAGTAGAAATTTAAATCTGTCTGTTCCTACCGTTTTATTTTGGATTTTTAACAGCGGTGCTGACAAAATCGATGATTTTTTTAAAGACGGAACATATGAAGGTTTTGAGGGAGTCAGAACTAGCGCTGTTATAGATATTATAAATTCTAAAATTCAAGCGACTAAGGATGATTTGTCAATTACAACCTCGTCAATATCTAATACCGGTATCAATTCAGATAAGGTAGGTGAAATCTTCCCTCATATATTTTATGGTTATGGTACTAAAACTGAATCAAAAATCAATATAAAAGATTCTACCCTTAAAGCACAAGATGATGTTAAACTAAATGCGCTTTCACAGAATGTAATGGAAGCAGCTGTCTCAAATAACGGCCTTGTTTCCATTCAGGCTACAAATGCTTATGACTTTGCTTTTGTAAAGAATTCAACGATTGCTGATACAAAAATTACGGTAGATAACTCAACAGTAGAAGGTAAAAATGTATCTGCCCAGGCATTCGCGTATAATAATTTAAAAAACAAGGTAGCATTATCAGCAATTGTCGGTAAAAATGATTTTGCAAATAATGGTGGAAATGGACAGAGCAGTCAGGGCGGTTCTGCTGCTGCAGCCAGCATATTGTTAAATGCGACTGATATAAAATCTTCAATTGAGGTAAAAAATAATAGCGTCATAACGGCATCTAAAGATGTTTCATTAAATGCGTTTAACATTAATGAAGTAAACAACAGCGTTACTTCTTCAATTAAAGATCCTACAGGCTATACTAAAGAATCTGAGACAGAGAGTCACTGGTATGATACTTTAAAAAAAATTGGTGGAGTAGCTACAGAGTGGACGAACTTTTCCATAAAAGATATTGCAGGTAAGTTTAAATCAAAGATTAATCAATCTAAACAAATTTGGAATAAAGATAATCAGCCTCTTGATGAAAAAGCTTCGTTTGAAATTGGAGCGGGCGCGCTTTATAACAATGCAGTAACGACAAATAATATAATTATTAATAATTCAACAATTACTGCAGGCAATAATATTGACATAAAAGCCCATACGGTTGACCTTACTGCAAATTCAGTTGCGTCTTTCGCCAAGGAAGATGCAAAAGTCGGCGGCGCATTTTCTGTTTTATTAAATAATGAGACAAATAACAATACGGTAGATATTATTGATTCCACCATAAAAACTACATTGTCAAAATCAAAAATAAATATAGATTCAATTGTTGAGCTTCCTGCCCAGCAGGGTACATTTGGTGTTTCCATGAAGCTTCCGGAAGGTATAGCCAGTTCAATGGATAAATACGGCGCAAAAGTTGGAAATTTTTTAGGCATTAAATCCTACGAATCGGGTTGGAAGGGTGATTTAACATTCGGCTTTAACTTTAATTTTGGTGCGGACGATAACTGGTCAATTGATCTTCATTCTGTTGATGAAGAAGCAACAGGTTCAGGCATTGTGCCTGCTGTTGGATTATTTGGTCTTTTCAACAGCTTTGCTGTGGCATCAGGAGCTGGCGATAAAACTGGTTTGTCAGGCGCCGTGGTTGTAAACGATATTACAAATAATTCAGATGTAAATATTACGAACTCAACCATAGAGGCAAAAAGTAGTGGGGCTGACGGCATTTATATAAATTCCGTCGTGTCTGAATCTATTCATGATGCACTAGATTTTATCAGTTCAGTTGGCGTTGCAGATGTTTTGAGTCTTATCGATTGGAGCAATGCAGGTGGAACTGCGGCAATAGGTGGTTCTGTTCTTGTTCAGAATTTTACAAATAATGCCAGGACAACGGTAACCAATTCTACAATAGACGCAAAAGACGGCAATCTGGAATTAAATTCCGCGGCTGAGCAGTCTTATCTGAATTTGCTTACACCGGGCGGCAAGGCTGAAACAGTTGGTGTCGTTGGCGCGATTAGCGTTCAGAATATAAAAGGAACAACAGGCACAACTGTTAAAGATAATTCAACTTTAAATGCAGGCAATGTAAGCGTTAACTCCGGCAAAGCAAAAGTTGCCTTTTCTAAAAAAAATACAAAAACTGCAAAAGATGGCATACATTTATTGAACGATAAAGGCAATTTTGATTTGGGGGAAGCAAGAGAAGTTAAAGACCATGTAACGACAATTGCATTGGACGGCACCTTTGTACTGCAGTCGAAAAAAGAAGAGAATTCCTCATCATCATCGACGTCTTCTTCTGGCGCCGCTGTTGGAGCGAGCGTTATTGTAAAATCCATAGCCCGAACTGTAAAAACTTCTGTTGAAAATTCTACTTTGACTGCTAAAAAAATAAATGTAATGTCTGGTTCTTATGATAGAGACATTTTGGTAACAGCAGCGGCAGCTTTTGCCGGCGGTGTTTCAACGGACAAAGACAAGCAGAAGCAGGCAAATCAAAATGCCGGTAGTGGTACTCAAGACGATCAACCGCAGGAAATGCAGAATATCGGCGATTGGATGTCTATATTGTTTGATTCCAGTGTAGAGCCAGGTGATGTAAATGATTTGAGTTATTTGCTCAATAATAACAACTCTAACCAACAGGCCGCCTCTGATCTAAATGCAAGTGAGGTTATGGAGTTGGGGGATTTGTTCGACGGTACTGAAGGACAAGGCAGCGCCAATCCTCAAAATGCAACCAGTAATTTTTCTTTGGCATTGGCGGGAGCTGTCAGTGTTTTACTTGATATGTCTGTTGTCCAAACCGAAATTAAGAATGCAACTTTAAAACCTGTAGAAGAACTTAATGTATCTTCTTCAAGGGATAATTTCCTTTTAAATGTTACTGGTGGAGTGGCTGATGCCGGCAATGTTGGAGGCGGTGCCGCGGTCAATGTATATGCAGATAAAGGCTCAGCAAAAACTTTAGTTGACACTTCAACTGTTCAGTTTGCATCTGATTCTGGCAATGTCCAAAGAAAATTTGATGCTTCATCAACTAGCGCGCACGAGATTATAGAAACTGCGGTAGGCATTGGAATCGCAAAGGATGATCAAAACGGCGTTAAAGCTGCAGTAGGCGGTTCGTTCAACACAAATAACCTGAAAGATACGACAGAAGTAAAAGTTACCTCAACAACAGTCAGTAAAGAGGTTGGATCATCAAAAGATGCTGATGTAAATGTTAAAGCTGATGCGAAAACAACCATCTGGAATGCCGGCGGAGATGCAGGTTATACTGGCGGAAATGACAGCAGTTTTGCAGTTGGCGCTGGTGTTGCCGGTAATATGGATCTTATTAAGCAGACTGTAAATTCAGAGATTAAAGGTTCGACTTTCAACGCTGTTAAAGATGTCGTTAATTCTGCAAAAGCAACATATTATATTAATTCCATAGGTGTTGCGGGAGCCATAGCGACAGGAGCAAAAAGCTCATTTACGATTGACGGTGCATTGGGTCTTGATTTTATTAAAAACAATATAACTGCTACTGTAGCTAATTCAACAATATCTGCTTCTGGCGATGTTAAAAATAAGGCTAAGTCAACAATAGAAGGAAGAACATTAACTGGTGCCGTTGATGTTTCGACTGCAGACAGCAGTCTTGGCGTGGGCATAGGTGCCGTTATTGAAACCGACAACAGTAAAGTAATTGCACAAGTTTCAGATACAACAATCCAAAAATCAAGGTCTGTAGAAGTCAGCGCAGATTCTTCTGATAAAAGGCAGTTTCTGGCTGTCAATTGCGGCGTTCAAACAGGCAGCTCCAGCCTCGGAATAAGTGCAAACGGAATCATAGGAGTTATAAAGACGACAGTTAATGCTCTCGTTTCCGGTACAAGCGAAATAACCTCTGATGGAGATGTTAAGATTTCTTCTGTATACGATAATACAAATGAAGGAATAACAGCCGTCGTTACTTCAGCCGGAAAACTTGCAGCCGGTGCAAATATCATTACAAATTACTATGAAAATGATACTAAATCAGAGCTTTCATCTTCTTCAAAAATCTCAAAAGCAAACAATGTTGAAGTATCTGCAAAGACAAATGAAAAAATTGATTTAATCCCTGTTGCGGCTGCAATTGCAGTTACTTCCAGTGGGGCTGGTGCAGTTGCCGCTGATGTTGTGGTTAATATTATTAAAGATAAAACTAATGCTATAGCCGCCGGTAATTTAACTGCGCTGGGAAATCTGAAGGTTGCCGCCGACGGTGAAACTACCATGAATAACAGAGGCGGAACGCTGGCACTTACCGGTTTGGACTCTGCTGCTGCACTGGGCGGCGCTGTAAATGTTGATCATATCGCTAAGACTGTTAACGCTCAGATTGGAAACAAAAATTCAAAGAAAGTCGTTAATGCTGGCGGCAATGTTTCTGTAACGGCTCTTTCAACGAATTCACTGGGAGGCACTCCTGTAAAATCGGGTGACGATGGTGAATACAAGCGGAAAGAAATCACTTCTGACTCATATCAAGACAACCTTATTAAAAAAGACAATAGTGGAAATTATGGGTTGAAGTATGACAATGATTTTAAAAACTGGAATATGTTTTACAACCTTTCTGCCGGTGGAAAAGCTTCAGTTGCTGGAACCGTAGTAGTTAAAACAATAGAAAATACCGTTAATTCTGAGATTATAAATGCAGAGGTCAATAATCCAAATACTGTAAAAGTAATTGCAAGCGATTATTCCATCAAAAATATAATTGCCGGTCAGGTATCTGCTTCCAAAAACGCGGCTATAGGAGTTCAGGTTCTTGTAACGAATGACCAAAGCAAAACAACTGCCCTTGTCACAAGTTCCGAAATAAAGGCAAAATCTGGTGTAACTGTTCTGGCAAGAAATCAAAAGGACAACAATCAGATAGTTGTTGCGGCCAGCGGTTCAATAAATGCTTCAATTGGCGCCAATATTCTGGTTAATACTATAAATGATGTGGTAATGGCAAAAATCTATGAATCAGAAGTAAGTTCCAGCGTTTTGACTGTTAATGCAGAAGAAGACATAAATGCTACAAGAATCGTTGTGTCGGCCTCTGGTGCAGGTCAAGGCGTTGCTATGAATGTAAACCCGATAATCAACTACTATGGCGACTCCAGCACAAAAAAATCTGGTGAAACAGAAGAAGCCTATGAGCAGAGAAGAAAAGGAAAAACTGTTGCAGAAATTTCTAAATCAACCATAAAAAATGCCAAGGTTGATGTTCAGGCTGATACAAATATTAAGACATGGGATTTAGCTGTAGGTGTAGTCGGTGCGGGTGAGGGCCTTGCAGCCTCAGGACTTGCCATTAAAAATACATACAATACAAAAACAAAAGCGTTAATTGACGATTCTTCAAGCATTGATACAGAAAAAGACATTTCTCTTGCTGCCAATTCAATTGCCAATGCACATAATTTGATAGTTGGCGTTTCTGGTGTCGGCATAGGAGTCAGCGCAATTGCAAATGTAATAATCAATAATATGGTCTCTGAAGTTACGGCAAAAATTGCTGATTCAGGAATTGTAAAAGCAGGAAATATTTCGCTCAATACAAATAAAGACAAAAAAGACAAATTGAAAAATTACGGCTTTTCTGCAAGCGGAGCAGGAGAGGGAGCCGCCGCCGTAGCAAATGTTATGTATAACATCTATGACAACAAGGTTGCATCAGAAATCATAAATACATCTGTTGGTGATTCGTCTTCAATATCTGTCAATGCTTTTTCTGATAGAGATATATTGAATTACAATGTTGGAGTTGCAGGCGCTGGTCTTGGTGCGGCTCTCATTGCCAACGCCATTGTAAACAATATCAGGACACAAACTTTAGCTACAGTAAATTCTAAAGCAAAGAATATTAAAACGTCCGGCGCATTATCCGTTATTGCTGAAGATGTTACTCAATCAGACTTTACAATCGGTTTTGGTGCTGGCGGATTTGGCGCGGCCGGCGCGAACATAAATCTTTTCTATTCTGACAACCTTGCAAAAGCGGAAGTTGCTTCTACTACGGGACAAATTGAAGCAAATAAGGCAGATGTAAAATCTACTACAACAAGCGGTATGAAAGGCGAAACTGTCGGCGTTGTAGCAGGAATTGTAGGAATTGCTGGTGATGTACAGGTTATAAGGCTTGGTAAGGCTCTGGCCTATGATGATAATGATACAGCCAGCGGAATTGACAAGGCTAATTCAAATACAAAGAATACCTATGACAATATAATGGGCAGCGACGCTAAATATTACAATCCCACAGATTCTTCAAAGGCTGAAACCGGTTCTGTTGCAAGAGTAAATGGTAATCTAAAGACATCAAATAATATTGATGTTAAAGCTGAAAACAAATTAAACGGCAAAAAAGATGGCGACGCTTTGGAACTAACCAATGTTGCTGTTGCCGCTTCTGGCGGTAACGCGAATGTTGGAATTAAAAACGTTAAAATAGCAAATAATACAATCGCGGAGATTTCTGGCGGAACAGTGGAAAGCGAAAACGGAAAAGTCTTGGTTGACGCCAAAAATGCCGCCAATGTTAATATTTCTACAGTTAAAGTCGATGTTGCCGGTTTGAAGGTTTCCGGCGGAAGCGAAGTGTATAACAATACATCTAACACAGTTGCTCAAATTGTAAATTCAACTGTAAAAGGAAATGGAGTTGATGTCGTTTCAAATTCTTCAAGCCGTGGAAAAATCAAGGCGAATCATTATATTGTTACGGCGGCTGACATCGGCGTTGATTTGTCCGAGACAAAGGATAAAAATAACACAAGCGCTTTGATTTCTGGAAACACAAATATTGACACAAAAGCAGGCAAGCTTATGGTCCACGCAACCTCTGATACGGATTTAAGCTCAGAAAAAACTACTGTTAAGGTTAGCGCGGTGACGCTTGCTGCTGTCGCTAAAAATACTGTTGATGCAAGCTCTGTTACACAAGCGCTTATAAAAAATGTCACAGGCAAAATTAACGCGACTGGAATCGACGTAGTCTCTGATTATAATAAAATGTCCGCTTACGCTAGTTCAAATATAACTTCTGTTTCCGCGGTGTCCGCTGCCAGTTGGACAAAAGGTGGAGCTGTCATGAACGCTACATTTAGCTCTGGTATTAACAGTCCCGCAGGCCTAGAAATTGTAAATAAAGGCCAGACCTTAATTGAAACTGCAAAGGGCCTAAAAAATGAAAAAATAAGCGCAAAAAGTGTAATCAACAAGACTTCTGTCGAGTTAGGCAACCTTTTCGCAGGAACCTTTGCCGAAGCAAAAAATACGGCTACTTCAAACACTTACTTAAACGTAAAAGACCATAGCGCAAAATCTCTTGAAATTGATGCTGCACTTTATTCTGTGGCGGACGCTTATCTTGATAATAATGATGGTTCACTTCTAAAAGTTAGTTCACTCGAAGTAAGCGCATTAAACAAAAGTAAGTTGAATCTTGATATTGCCGGAAAAAATACGATAGAGGATTCTGCTGTAATAAATGCAATTAATGAGGCCGATGCAAATTCTGATTTGTCCGCGATTGGCGTCAATATTTTCACGAGTGGATTAAGATTGCGCATAAACTCTGAAATGACGGCGGATACTGTTGCTAATATAGGCGGAAATTTTAGTTTTAAAAGTGCAAATATTACTGTCAATACAAAAAGAAACTCTGTTATGAGCAAGGGAAAGTCCGCTGGAGGTGTTATAAGTGTTGCAGATGCCCAGGCGTCTAACATACTAAAAGGCGAATCGAAATTAAACATAAAAGATCTTAATAACGATTCGTCAAAAGATAATGAGCTTACAATAAAAAATAACTCAACTAATAAATTCGATGTTACATCAGCTGGTGGTAACGGAGGATTGATTGACATCAGTGAAGACTATACAACTGCAACATTAAATTCAAGCGCAGTAACAAATGTTATAGATTCCCAAATCAATTCTAATAAAAAGCTCTCTATAGAGACTAAAAATAATACAACTGTAAAAGATAGCGCCACAGCAAGATCCGGCGGTTTTATTACTGTTACGGGAAATACTTTTTCTAAAAATTATACTGTAAACGCAAAATTGTCTTTGCAAAACTCAAACATAAATGCTCGGGATGTTGACGCAAATGTATTGACAGACTTGCGCTCCGCAAAAAATGATTATCTTGAATACGGTGCTAAAGCCGGCGGAGTATTTGCTGGCACAGATTTTACAGTTACAAACACTCTTAATCAGACTGCCGCACTTGAATTAAAAAATACAAAAATTCTTTCGTTGGATGATGTGAATCTCAATACGCAAACAAGTTCTTTATATAAGCAAAGGATAGAATCAGGTGCGAATGGTTTGGGCTCGTTTCCAAGTGCTGTTTCAAATCTTACTTCATACAATACACAAATAATTTCGCTTGATTCAAGTTCTATGATTTCGGCAAAAAATGACATAAAGTTTAATCTTGATTCTTCAAATACTTTGGATGGCCATGTAAAATCAATAGCAAAAAACTTTGCAGGTACTCCTACAGGAGAATCTTGTGTCACTGCTGTCATCAACAATACCTTGGACAACAGTGGTACGATTAAAGCGGGAAATCTTGTCGACATTAAGTTTATGAAAAGATCTCACAATAATCTTACGGTTGATGTTAATGTCCAGAATGATGCCGCTTTCGCGTCAACCTCAAAAGATGGAGGAGTTACAAGAACAATAAACAATACCTTAAATGTTAATAATGGTGCACAGATAGTATCAGACAAAAATGTTGGAATTCAATATTCGGATGGATATGGAGACATAAATTCGAGACTCTATTCTAAAGCAACATCATACATTCTTTTTGGTATTCCTATAGTTGAAGAAGAAACTATCAGTAGAACTACAAGAGATGGTTCAGATGTCTTTAATCTGAACGGTAAAGTAATTGCCGGAACCAACAGCGAAAAGTACATGAAAATAAATAGTGACGGTTCGGTTGATATGTCTGTGACAACTGGCTTTACTCATGATGATTACGACCTTAAGTTATATGGCGACGACTGGAATAAAGTAAAGCAGGAAAAAATTGATAAGATAGAAAATAAAATTACCAGCCTTAATAAAAGCATGGCATCTTATGAAGAAATGAAAGCACCATTGGATAAATCAATCAACGAGTACAATTCTCAAATCAATGACTGTAATTCTAAGATAAATGCCTGCAATTCTAAGATAAACGAGTTTGACAAAGCAATTGATGATATTAATAAAAAGATAGAAAGCAGCAGCGATAGCAATAACAGCAGTTATGTAATCCTTAATAGTCTGCCGGGAGATTCAGGCTTCAGTGATTTTGACAATGCAGTTTTTGCTGATCTTAAGCAGAAGGCTTGTGTTACTTCCGAAAATCAAGCAGGCGCAGGTGCTTCCGGAAATCAAGTAAGCGAAGCCGCCTATGATGCAATGTTTAACGGTTACAAGACCTACTATCTGGAGTATTTTAAGGATAATCCAAACAGTAAAAATCCTCTTTCTGACTCTTTGAGCGCTTATCTGGCAAATTACACGGCAGCAGATGAAGCTAACAATATAACGGCTGCTCAAAAGACTGTGCTTACTAATGTTGCTTCCGGAATTGAAGGTAATTTAAAAGTAAGCAATCAGGGAATCTTTACTTACCAGAAAATTGATTCTGACGGAACTGCGGTAACATTAGTCGGCTTATATAATCCGGTAACAAATGCTGCGACAGGTAAGATTACAAGCTGCGATAATATGGTTAATAACCGCAATAATCTGACTGGCTTAAATACTCTTCTTGCAGATTTGAAGGCGAGACAAGACGCAGTACAAAAGCAATATGATGAGATTGGCTCAACAATAACGAGTTTACAATCTCAGATACTGTCTCTCAATAATGAAAAGCAGAATGTAGCTAATCTTGCAGACCCAAATGCAGATGCAAAATTATATTCCATTGAGTTTAAAGACGTTACTTATCCAAAAAGCAAAATTGAAATAACAGGTCTTTACAATACACAAATCAAAGGTAGTGGGACCTTTGAAATGGGAAATAATTTATTTAAGGTTGATAATTATTCAACCCGTTCATTGATATTTAATAATATCGATACTACCGCTGTATCTGAAATTGGTTTGTTCATTCACGGCACGGATTATTCAAGTTATAAAGATCAGTCATCAGCAATAAACGACAATGTTCACTTTGTTACAACTTCTTCAAGCGGCGAAAGTGGAATTATCGTCAACAATTACTATGACAATACAAATCCATTGGCTGAAATCCTGGAAGTTCCTGAGTCGCTGTCTGTTTCTGACATCGTGTTTAATGGCATAGTCAAGACAGGTTCAGGCTTAAAGGTCTTTAATGATTCAGGTTCAATTTCTTTTGAAAAGCTGGACGCAACTCAGATAAAATCGGCTATAGACTTGGTTGCGACAAAAGGCGATGTTAATGTCAAAGCTTCTGATAACACTAAGCTTGTTTTGTCCGCAGCTGACAGTATCTTTGCAGGAAACAGCGTGAACATTACTGCAGGCGAATACGACATAAAGGGCAAAATTACAGCCGGATACAATAATGATTTAAACCTTACGATTACAAACGATATGCTCAGCAATCTTAAGTTTGACCCGACGACAGGCGAAAACATCCTAATTGATATTGGTCAAACTCCCTGGCTTAACCAGACAAATAATATTAAGGCAGTCTATAAAAATGATTCACAAGGTAATCCAAGAATATACCTGTTTAAAATAAACGATCCTACTTTGATAAATGATTCTTCTTTGCAAAATGATAATCTTTTGATAAAGATCAATCCTTCTAACAGAGGAAAGATTAACATTAACTCAAGCTCAAGCTCTTCCAATATAAATATGAGTAATGTCAAAGGCTATGAGGGAGAGCAGAAGGTTACAGTAAAAAATAATACCAGTGCAGCGCTTGGAGTTTATGGCGTGTACGCTGCAGGCAATATAGATATAAATAGTACGGGCAATATCTACCAGCTTGATACAGTTAAATCTTCTGACGGAAGTGCTAAGTTAAAATCAGATGGTAATATTTATTCATATGCTCCTATCTGTTCTGCCAGGGATATTATCATCCAGAATGACAGTAACAATACTGGAACTTACCTGAACAATCACCTTGGAACTTCAAAAGGAGATATAAAAATAATAAATAAAAAGGGAGCTATCTGGCTGACAAGCGACGCAAGCCTTGTAAACTTAAGCTCTTCTGATGGAAACAAAAAATATGGCATATATATATCAAATTCTGACGGAAATGCAGGAATAGACCTGTTTGGAAAAATATATAATGAAGGCGGCGGCGACATTGTTATCGAAAATAATGGCAAGGATGGAATTGGCCTTTACAGCACCATTGAAAATAAAACTGGAGACATCAAAATAGAAAACTCAAATTCAAATATAATGTTTGGATATGATTCAAGGGTTGAAGGACCGTATCTTAAAACTGGCGAAGGAAACATAGTTATTACACAAACTGGCGGAGATATTGTAAACCAGTCAAGCAATACTGCATCCAGAATGAAGATTGAGTCAGGCGGAAACCTGACACTGGATGTAACAGACGGCAATATAGGTGCTGTTGGAAACGCAGTAAACATGTCTGTGCGTGGTTCTGTTGAAAAAATACTTGCGAATGATGTATATGTTGATATGACTGTCCTTGGCTCTGTTAACGATATTCGTGCTGATAATGTATTTGCCAATATGTCTGTTTCCGGCTCTGTAGAAAAAATGTGGGCTGATAAAATAACCGCCGACATGACGGTCCTTGGTTCTGTTGACGATATTCGCGCGAAAAACGCTTACCTCAACATGTCTGTTCTTGGTACTGTCGGAAATTTGCTCGTGGATAATGCCTATGTCAATTTGACTGGTCTTGGAATTATTGATAAACTGCACTCGAATAACGCTAACGTCAATATGTCTGGTCTTGGCATTGTTAACGAATTGCGCGCGGATAAAGCGTACATTAATTGTTCAGAAATCCGGCTTGCAATAAATGACGGCGTAATCAGAAATTATGCTGAATTCAGAAACAAGGATAAAGTTGGAGTTGTAAATAACGAAAATACAAAGCGTATTGATAATGCAGATATTCAATTGTATACAGCAAAGAAAGGTTCATTTAATCTTACCCTTGATGATACAATCAATATAAAGACAAACGCTCCTGTTGTTTATAACAATCCTAACCTGCTTGTAAACGGTTATCAGAGCGAAGGAAATTTTGTAAACAAAGGCATGAAGGAAAGCAAGGTTTTGTCTGAAGTCGTAAAATCACTTGAAGCCTCTAACAATAACGGCATAGTTATTGAAGCTAAAAAATTTGGCGCTGTACGCTTTGATGCGGAAAAGAATAAAGCTTTGACTGCTGATTATAAAATCTATGAACTTTCGACAGTTGGAGCTACAGTTAAGAATGATAAAAACTTAAAGCGGGGCGACATAACGACAATTATGTTTGACATCTCGGATGTTACTGTAAAGGCAAAAGTCGTTGATGTTGACGGTGATAAGGCAAGTCTTGAGTTTATTGACATGACAGAGGAAGATGAGCAGAAAATACACAGTATGTTCAACTCTCTTATTCAATAAAATCAAATAAAATTTATAATAAAAAAGATAGTTTAAGGAGAAATGAAAATGAAAAGCGGATTTTTTTTGATGTTGGCAGGCTTGATGTTAAGCATGGGCTTATGTTCATGCTCTAAAGGACAAAAAATTGCCATAGTGGATGTTCAGGCCGTTGTGAACAAGTCAGAGCAAGTTCAGGCATTGAAAAAAGAGCAGGAAGAAAAGATGCAGTCACTGGAACAGTGGATAAAGACTGCTCAAGCCGATGTCGAAAATCAGGAATTAAAGGCAAACAAGGAAGAGCTTTTAAATAAATACAATGATGAACTTGCAAGAAAAAAAGATGAACTTACAAGAGAGTATCAGGATAAACTGCAGCAGATTGATAAGAGCATAACTGACACGATTAAAAAAACAGCAAAAGACAAAGGTTATGACATGGTAATATCTAAGTCTATAGTTATTATGGGCGGCGATGACATAACAGCCGAGGTTCAAGAAGTCGTAAAATAAATGAAAATTTCAAGAATTATTTTAGCCGTTGTCCTGGCAGTTTCAATTATTTTTTTGATCTGTCTTGTGGTTCCGCGTTTTGGAAAAAATATTCTGTGCGAAAAGGATTCCTTTTATGAAAAGACGGAATCAGAGCCTGAGCTTGAAACAAAGCTTGATGAAACTGAAGCCGATGACGCGGGTGCTGCAGAAAAGGAACCTGAGGCAGAACCTGAAATAACGCTTACCCGCATAAAAGTCCACGGCGAACCTTTCAAAAAGCTTTACTATGTTGGAGATGATTTTGACCGCGCCGGTATTACGGTAATTGCTTCCTATAGCAATGGAAGCTCAAAGACTGCAACTGGCTGGACTGCAAGCGGTTTTTCTACAGAAAAAATTAGCCTTGGGGACAAGCAGACTCTTACAATAAGCTATACAGAAGGTGATGTGACAGAGACGGCTGAGGTGAGCGGATTGTTTTATATTGCATCAAAGGAAGCGAAACCTGTAAACAAGCCGGTTCTGCTTTCAAACGATGAATATACTGGAACTTTTGCAGACGGAGTTTATTACAAGTTTGGCAACTTTCCGCAGACAATTTCATCTCTTTCTGGAGATGAATCTTACACAAAAGATGTTGTTTACAATGGTTACTATCTGGGAGCCGACGGCTATTTTTACGAAAAATGCAAGGAAAATCCTAATGAAGGCGGCTATAAATATAGTGACGGCTCTCCGGTAGACAAGGCTTCAAGCAATGTAGAAAAATACTTTAGAGTAGAACCGATTAAGTGGCGTGTTTTAAATCCTTCTGAAGGTAAGGAAAAAATCCTTGTGGCGGAAAACGTGCTTATGTCTAATGTCGCATTTTACGATTACAGCAATATCACCCGAAAGTTAGACGATAAAGCTGTATATCCTAATAATTATAAGCATTCAAAAATCCGCGCCTATCTTAACGGCTTAAGTTATGTCGTAAAAGAAAAAGAAAGCGCCGAACAGACTGTAAATGAGGTTTACCTTAACAAAGGCTTTTTACAGAAGGCGTTTACATCACGTGCGCAAAAATTAATTTCATTATCTGTAGTAGAAAATGAGCCTGTAAGTGCAAATCCTTCCTCGGACGAAAACTTGTGGAACGAAGGTAAAAATATGTTTGCCTGTGAGAACACAAAAGACAAAATCTTTTTGTTGAGCGAAAAGGAAGTCACGGCTGGCACTTTTGGATTTGCAGAATATGATGACTATGGGCGCGGCAACAGCAGGATAAGAAAGACAACCGATTACGCAAAAGCGAATTTTGCCCATCAAAGTGCAGGATCAGCTTTTGGCGGCTGGTGGTGGTTAAGGTCACCATATTATTTCAGAACTGACTTTGCGCTCAATTGTGATGATACCGGAAGCGCTTATGATTTTGACATGGTATCAACCAGACGCGGTGGAGTAGTCCCGGCACTGTCAATTTCCATAGAAGACTGACTGTAACAATAGCCTCACATTGATTCATATTGCAGACTTAAGAAAAATAAATGCAAAAAATCTCTTAAATTTTCGTAAATAAAGTGAAAATTTAAATAAAATTTCATTTTATAGTGTATTTTTTTATAAACTATGCTATAATTAATGATATTACTGATATTTTTGTTATGGGTGCAAAGGGGAAAGAATTTTGATAAAAGTCAGTGTAATAGGAACGGCTGGTGGGGCAGCTTTCTTTTTATCTTTCCTAATCGCGCTTTTTTCAGGCGCTTCATTTCTCATTGCATTACTCCGCGGATTTATCAGTGCCGTTGTTTTCAGTGCTCTTTCAGCGGGAATTCAGATTTTAAATGACAGATTTCTTTCTGATGGAAGCTCAGGGCAGGATATTCTTCCAGGCTCTCCGGAAGCGGCAAAACCGGTTTCAGGACGGGTTGTAAATCTCCGCATTGCTGACGAAGATTTGCGTGAAGAAGACGGAGCGCCATCATTTTCTGTCGGCGGTGAAACGCGAATCCTTACTAAGGATGATGTTCAGCCGTATACCCAGCAGAATGGAAAGGCGAACGCCGACATGATTGCCGGTGAAATACAGCGGATAAAAAATAAAAACGCGCCTTCGGCCAGCGAGCCGGCTCCTTCTCCCAAAGAAGTGCCGCTTCCAACGCCTGAAGCAGCCGCCGCCCTCAGCGAAGAAGGACAAGGCGGAGGCTTTACGCCTGTTAATCTGAGCAAGGCATCATTTGTTTCAGATGAGGCAGCAGCGCAGAAAGAAGAAGCTCCGGAGCCTCCGCGCACTATGGGAATAGGCGAGGCGGCTTCATCAGATGATTCCTCCGACCCTTATTCGGGCGGCGGCATCTCGATAGACCCAAGCGATGAGGAACTTGACGAGCTTCCTGATATCGGGGGGCTTGGATTAATGGATGATTCTGCAAGCAGGAGCGGGCAGAGTGAAGTAATAGAAGACAGTGACTTTGCGTCAGCGGGAAGAAGTTCAGCTCCTGTTCCGTCAGCACAGGAAACAAGTGTTGCTGTTTCAGGGGATTCTGCTATAATGGCAGAAGCGATTAGAACAATTTTATCGAACGAGTAAATATAAAAGGGTGAGGGGATATGGCATCTACTCTTGTTGAAGAAAAAGAAGAGGAAGAACTCTGGAACGAGTATCGCAAAACAAAGTCGCCGGCATTGCGCGACAAGTTTATACGACAGTATATGCCGCTTGTAAAATACGTTGCCGGTAAAGTTGCTGTAGGAATGCCTGCTAATGTTGAATTCGATGATCTTGTCGGATTCGGTCAGTTTGGTCTGCTCGACGCAATCGAAAAATATGATCCTGATAAAAAGGTAAAATTCAAGACATACGCAGTTACTCGAATCCGCGGTTCAATTTTTGATGAATTGCGCCAGCTTGACTGGGTACCGCGTTCTGTCCGTCAGAAATCGCGCGAGATTGAAAATGCAATTGTAGACCTTGAGGCAAAGCTTGGCCGTTCAGCTTCTGATGAAGAAATTGCAAAGCAGATGGGCGTTTCCGAAGAAGAATACCAGCAGACTGTTATGAAGGTTTCTGGAACAAGCATTCTTTCGTTAAATGACGTCTGGTATTCAGGAAATGATAACGACCATATGTCAATTGGTGACAGTATCGAATCTCCTTCTTCTCTTAATCCTGATGTAATCGTTGAGCGTGAGGAAATCCGCCGCGTTATTATCGAAGCGATTAATGAACTTCCTGAAAAAGAAAAAATGGTAATCGTTTTGTATTATCACGAGGATTTGACGTTTAAGGAAATAGGACAGGTTCTTGAAGTAAGTGAATCAAGAATTTCTCAGCTTCATACAAAGGCAAACCTTCGTCTGAGGGCTAAGCTTACAAGTCTTAAAAAGGGCATAATTTAAAATAAGTATGGTAACGCTTGATGTTATTCGAAAAGATATGGAAACTCTCCTGCAGCAGGACAATTCGCTGCAAAGTGTTGAAGTTAATGCAGACACTTTGGACGAAGCGCTTGCCGATGCAGCAACTCAGCTTGATGCAAAAGTTTCTACTCTTGAATACGAAATTATCGAGCGTGGCTCCGACGGATTTTTAGGGCTTGCAAAAAAACCGTGGAAATTAAAAATTTATCAGAATGCCGAGGCGGCCGCAAAGAAAAAATCGGCAAAAACAGTTGCAGCTACTGGCGGAGAAGAAGTTCAGGAAGAGGAAAAGACTGTCGATATGGACGGACTTTACTACATCAGGCATTTTGGAGAAGAAATCTGCCTGAAGGTTGTACTTCCTGTTGGAAACGGCCGCCCTGTCGACGCCAAGTCAATCATTAACGATGCCCGCCGACCTGATACAACAAGTCTTGATGAAAGCAAGATAAAAGAACTTGCAAAGAAGGGAACGAACGGCGCATATGAATTAATCGGTGATTACAAGCATGTAAAGGCCGGAGATGCGCTTTTTGTCGTAGATATAGCAAAGGATTTGCTTTCAGCTACAATTACTGCTACAGCGCCTGCCATGAGCGGCTCAGAAATCAAGGCTGACCAGATTGTTCGTTCCCTCGAAACGCAGGGTGTATTGGCGGGCATCAGCGAAGAAAAGATTGCTGAGTTCGTTGATAATCCTGTTTACAATACGCCTTACGTAGTGGCAGAGGCAATCAAGCCTGTTGACGGAAAAGACGCCTATATCGATTATAGATTCGAAACTGATCCTACAAAGCTCAAGCTTAAGGCGAACGAAAAAACTGGTCAGGTTAACTTTAAGGAACTCAATCAGATTCAGAATGTCATCAAGGGCGAGCTTCTTGCAACAAAGATTCCTGCTGAACGCGGAAAGGCTGGAAAGAATTTAACAGGACGCTATATCGAAGCAAAGAACGGCCGCGATATAAAGATTCCGTTAGGAAAGAACGTAGAGCTTGATAAAGACGGCGTTTCAATTATCGCTTCAATCAACGGACGCTTTGTATTTGAAAACGACAAGATTAATGTTGAGCCTGTTCTTGAGCTTGATGCAGTTAATATTAAAAGCGGAAACATCGACTTTTTGGGAACTGTTATCGTCAAGGGAAATGTCGAAGACGGTTACGATGTCAAGGCTACAGGCAATATCGAAATCAACGGCACTGTCGGTAAAAGTACGCTTATTTCAGAATCAGGCGACATCATCGTTTCTTCTGGTGTATTCGGACATGATGAAGGTACGATCAAATGCGGCGGCTCTCTTTGGGCAAAATTCATTCAGTCCGCAAAAGTTGAAGTTGAAAATTTCATAATTGTTTCTGACAGCATAATGAATTCAGAAGTTACTGCCATGAAACGAATTATTCTTAACGGAAAAAAAGCGCAGATTACCGGCGGACATCTTTTTGCTACGGAAGAGATTTGTGCAAAAAATATCGGTTCACCAGGTGGTGGTGCGGAAACAATCCTTGAAGTAGGTTTCGATCCGCGCGCAAAGCATCGTCTTGAAGAAATCCTCGGTCAGCAGAATGATTTGATGAAGGAACTTGAGGATATCGAAAATAATATTCAGACTCTAGAAAATTACAAGAAAGCCCGAAAGACGCTTCCAAAAGACAAGGAAGAAAACCTTAAGAATTATAAGGACAGACGCCAGCAGATCACGATTGAGTCAGAAAAAATTTCTGAGGAAGTTGAACAGATTCAGCAGCATCTGCATGAGCTGCGTGTTGTAGGAAAGGTTAAGGCAAGCGGAACTGTATATTCGGGCGTTAAGGTTTATGTACGCGATGTTGTCGATGAAGTCCGCACTGATGTAAAGAGCGTGACCTTCTTCTTTGAACAGGGATTCATACGGCGCGGAAAATATGAGGCGCCTGATATGACTGACATCAAAGCGCCGGAAGGATATTCCAGCTAGGAAACTGATATGGCCGTACAACCAATTGACCTTCAGACAATGTATTCACAGATGTCGAATCTAGCTCAGCGCGTTTCGCACGAACAAAGCAGCGCACAGTTGTCGCAGGCTGTAACCCAGCAGACTGCATTGAATCAGGATATGCAGAAAGCGCAGAGCGTTCAAAAGGCGGCTGAAAACGAATCAAAAACCGGCCAGCTTAAGGAAGACGGAAAAGGAAACGGCACTGCCTATTCTCAGGCGCATAACGGAAAGCCTAAACATGAGGAACAGAATGAAGCGCCGGAAAAACATGAAATCAGGGAAGAGTATTTAGGACAGCACATCAATATTACGAGGTAATTTAAAAATTGTTTTTACTTACGGCTATTGTTTTTATAAATATAATTCTCTGGATTATTTTCCTTGTAAAATTTAAAAATCTTTTTTCTACCGACGACATCATAACAAAAACAAGGACAGACCTTAATCTTTTAAAAGCGGATTTTCAGCGTGACGTAGCCCTTGGCATAGATTCAATCAGGGAAGAAATACGGACATTAAAAGCCGTAAGTGCTGAGGCAGAACGCAAGGTTACTATTCTACAGAAAGAGCTTAACCAGCTTGAACAGAATAAGATGCTTAAGGAAAAATCTGCGGCGCTGGGCTCTTCAATTTCTGCCGAGCTTTCAAAGGCATCTGACAAGCACAAAAAAACACACAAGAAAAGTCCTGCCGCTGAGCTTGCGTATCAGGTAAATGATGACGTTCAGATTAACAGAAATGCTTTATCTGACAATCAGGGCGAGCTTTTTGAACAGAAGGCAGCTGAGGTTACTTCAAGTCCGATAAGCGTAATGCAGGATGGAACTTCTTACGGACGCATTCCGCTTGTAGCGCCAAAAGTTGTAATTAATGATACGCCTATAGAATCAAAGGTAGATTTTACACGCAAGGTAATGCAGCTTTATCAGCTTGGAAAAACAGTTGAGGAAATTGCATCTGAGCTTTCACGTTCAACTACGGAAGTTCAGTTTGTAGTTGATATGAACTAAATTGTATGGAGGATATATGTCTATAACAAAACAGGAATTCGGTGTGCTCTCAGACGGCACTGAAGTAAGTCTTTATAAAATTCAGAATGAAAAAATGGTAGTTTGCGTATCTGATTTCGGATGTACGATAACAAGCATCCTGCTTCCAAAGAAAAACGGTGGCTTCGATGACGTGCTCCTTGGATATTCAACTCTTGACGGATATTTGAATTGCCCGGGCTTAAGCTTTGGAACAGTTGTCGGACGCTTTGCAAACAGAATCGGCGGAGCAAAATTTTCTGTAAACGGAAAAGAATATCCGCTTGATAAAAATGACAACAGCGTAAATACACTTCACGGTGGATTTGTACGCTGGGACCATATGGTATGGGAAGCAAAACCTGTAACGACAAAATCAGGTGAAGGAATTGCTTTTTCAAGGGTAAGTGAAGACGGGGAGCAGGGATTCCCGGGCAATGTAAAAATGACTGTTACATATACGCTTTCTTCTGACAATAAGCTTACGCTTGAGTATAAGGCAGAAACTGACAGTGCAACTCCGATTAATATTACAAATCACGCATATTTTAATCTTTCCGGAAACGGAACTGTCCTTAATCACGAGCTTGAACTTGCTGCTGACGGCGTTCTCGAAGTAGATTCCGGCCTTATCCCGACAGGAAAAATTTTACCGGTAGCAGGAACACCTTATGATTTTACTGCTAAAAAGGCGCTTGGAAAAGACATCTCAAAAATCAAGGATGGTTATGACAACTGCTATGTAACATGCGTATACGGAAAGGATAATTGCGGCCTTCCGTACGATGCAAAGAACGTTACAAGAATCGCCGTGCTTTCTGATCCTGCAACTGGAAGAAAAATGACCGTAGAAACTAATCTTGAAGGAATGCAGCTTTATACTGCAAACTGGATTGACGGTATTGCAGGAAAATATGGCCGCCGCTACAAAAAGCATGAGGCTGTCTGCCTTGAAACTCAGTGTTTTCCTGACAGCCCGAATAAAAGCAGTTTCCCGACCTGTATCCTTGAACCTGGAAAGGTTTATGATGCGGTAACGGTCTATGGCTTTGAATTTTAGGTAAAATTTACCTGAATTCTAATTAAAAAAGTATAAAAACACGTAAAAAAACGCACAAAAACAGCAAAAAAAATTTTTTGTTGCTCAAATTTAATTTCTAATGGTATAATTATAATGAAGCAATGGTTTTTATTAATCATTGCTTCTATATTTTTTTTGTATAAAAAAGCTAAACTTTTTTGTATAGAGAGGTTTGAATGGACGTCCAGTTACAGGAATTGATTGACAAAATCAAAAAAGATGGCGTTGCATCGGCAGAGAGTACAGCTGCACAAATAATTGAAGACGCAAACAAGAAGGCTGCTTCAATTATTCAGGATGCAAAGGCACAGGCTGAGGCTATCATTAAAGAAGCCAAGGCTGAAACGGAGCGCATGGAGAAATCTAGTGAAGATGCAATCAAGCAGGCAAGCCGCAATCTTCTCATTTCTTTCCGTGATGGCATTACAAAGGAGCTTGATGCTATTATTGAGGCTGGTGCTCAAGGCGCATATTCTAAGGAGCTTCTTGAAAAACTTATCCCGGAAACCGTAAAGGTTTGGGCTCAGAAATCAGATGTATCAGATATTTCTGTGCTTCTTGCTGAAAAAGACCTTGCTTCCCTTGAAAGCGGCCTTAAATCAGCATTAAAGGATCAGCTTGCAAAAGGACTTGAAATCCGTCCTGACAAAACGCTTTCTGCAGGATTTAGAATCGGCATGAAAGACGGAAGCGCCTATTATGATTATTCAGCAGAATCTGTTGCAGAACTTTTTGCTTCATATCTTAACCCGAAGGTTAGCGCAATCATGAAGCAGGCTGTTGTAGAGGGATAAAAATAGTGGGAGAGCAGTATTACCTTGTTTCACAGCTACCTGCCATTGACTTTTCAGATGGAAGACAGCTGGCGATAACTGAAAAATACTTTAGGGATTTATGCTCGCGTTTTCTTGACCCAAAGAGTCTCAAGATTCTGGAAAATCTTTCTCTTGAACCGCCTAGAGAAGACGTTAAGACAGGTTCTGAATTCCTTGATAAATGGAATGATAAGGAACGCTGCCTTCGTCTTGCGCTGGCTCAGATTCGTGCCGTAAAGATGAAAAAAGAATCTACAGTTCTGCCTGGTTCGTGCACTGCAGACATCATGCAGGCCGCCCGGACAGCAGTTGGAATGGACAGCCCTTTGGCAGCAGAAGAATTCCTGAATCAATATCGGTTGGAAACACTAAGCGCAATGCAGCCGCTTGACAATTTCAGTGTTGATGCGGTTTATGCGTACGGATTAAAACTGCTTCTTTGTCAGAGAATGAAATTGTTTGACAGAGAAACAGGAAAAGTTTCCTATAGAAAAATTTATGATGAAATACTTGGAGAAGCTACATGACTGATACAAAAGGAAAAGTAGTCGGAATCAATGGTAACATGGTTTCCGTTCAATTTGACGGAAATGTTACTATGAACGAAGTCGGCTACATTAATGTAGAAGATAAAAAGCTCAAGGGCGAAATAATCCGTATCCGCGGAAATACAGCGCAGATGCAGATTTATGAAATGACAGAAGGCATTAAGACTGGAAATGAAGTTGAATTTACAGGAGACATGCTTGCTGTTCGCTTGGGACCAGGCCTTTTAGGTCAGGTATATGATGGTCTTCAGAACCCGCTTCCGCTTCTTGCAGAAAAAGCAGGATACTTTCTTGAGCGCGGTGTTTATGTTGAACCGATTTCTACTTCTAAGAAATGGCACTTTACGCCGACTGCAAAAGAAGGAGACACCCTTTATACAGGTGATTCATTCGGAACAGTTCCGGAAGGTCCGTTTACACACAAGATTTTAATTCCGTTTGATGTTCTTGGTACCTCAAAAATCAAGTCTATTAAACCGGAAGGCGATTATACAATCGATGAAACAGTAGCGGTTGTTACAGACGAAAAGGGCAACGACAGGGAGCTTAAGATGTCGTTCTACTGGCCTGTAAAGCGTGCCGTTAACTGTTATGCAGAGCGCCTTGCTCCATCTGAACCGATGGTAACGCAGGTTCGCCTTATCGATACATTCTATCCTGTATCAAAGGGCGGAACATATTGTATTCCAGGTCCTTTCGGTGCAGGTAAGACTGTTTTGCAGCATACGACTTCGCGCAATGCGGACGTTGATATCGTAATTATCGCTGCCTGTGGTGAACGCGCCGGTGAAGTTGTTGAAACAATTAAAGAGTTCCCGGAGCTTACTGAC
Source organism: uncultured Spirochaetaceae bacterium (assembly GCA_902772975.1). GTDB lineage: Bacteria > Spirochaetota > Spirochaetia > Treponematales > Treponemataceae > Treponema_D. Next base: position 1,077 of record CACYCX010000202.1, on the reverse strand, counting down.
CCGAGAACTGGCCGCTCACTTATGGAAAGAACAATCATCATCTGTAACACATCTTCAATGCCGGTAGCATCGCGCGAAGCTTCGGTTTATACATCTGTTACGCTTGCTGAATATTACCGCCAGATGGGACTCCATGTTCTTCTTCTTGCTGACTCAACATCGCGCTGGGCTCAGGCTCTCCGTGAAATGTCAGGACGCCTTGAAGAGATTCCTGGTGAAGAAGCATTCCCTGCTTACCTTGAGTCATACATTGCGGCATTCTATGAGCGTGCCGGTATCGTACGGCTTCGTGACGGTTCAACGGGATCTGTTACAATTGGTGGTACAGTTTCTCCTGCTGGCGGTAACTTTGAAGAGCCTGTTACTCAGGCAACACTTAAGGTTGTCGGCGCATTCCATGGTCTCAGCCGTGAGCGCTCTGATGCCCGTAAGTATCCTGCAATTGACCCGATTATTTCATGGTCGAAATATAAATCTGTATTGCCGGAATCATGGGTATCTTATGCAAGAAAGGTATTCTTGAAAGGTGTAGAAGTAAACCAGATGATGAAGGTTGTCGGTGAAGAAGGTACTTCTACCGCAGACTTTGTTGAATACTTAAAGAGTGAGTTCCTTGATGCAGTTTACATGCAGCAGAACTCCTTTGATAAAACTGATGCTGCCGTAAGTGTTGAGCGTCAGAAATATGTATTCAACCGCGTCGTAAAGGTCCTCGGATCTGAATTTGACCTTTCAGAAAAGGATGATGCGCGTAATTACTTTAACAAATTGCGCCAGCTCTTCCAGGACTGGAACTATACAGAATGGAAATCAGACAAATTCAATTCTCTCGAAGCAGAAATCAAAGAGACTTATGCTTCAAAGAATGGAACACTTGATTCTGAGTTGGAAGCAGTGCTCAAGGATGGTGAATAATGAATAAGGTATACAGCAAAATTGAATCCATCACCGGTAGCGTTATTACAGTAAAGGCAGAGGATGTTTCGTACGGAGAACTTGCAGAAATTGAAACACGCTTTGGAAAATCTTTAGCCGAAGTAAACGCAATTAAAGGCGACACAGTATCCCTTCAGGTAT
>CACYCX010000201.1 GCA_902772975.1 uncultured Spirochaetaceae bacterium | reverse complement strand
CGAGCTCTTTATATTTGTTCAGAATGGAAAAAACATTTTGAAGAGATTTCTTTTTATTGTTAATTATTTTTTTATTCATCTTTGTTTAATTCCGTTACAACAACTCCCAACCCATCAACTTCATTAATAACCGCAATCTGAAATTCATCTTCGTAGATAACCTGGCCGGGAAGGGTAGTGCATTCGCTTTTGTAAAGTTTTATACCGTACTTGAAACACATCTGGCGGTAAAAAGTGAGCTGCCTCCAGATGTCCTGTCCTTGCGGTGTATCCTTAAACCATGTTACTGCGTGGTCTGGGTTTCCCTGCTCGTAAAAAGGAGGAACAGGCAGAACCTTTTCAAAATACTCACGCTGCTTCCAGTATTCTGTGATTTCTTCTTCTGTCATAGTTTTAGCATCTACAAGTTTGCCAACGGTCGTAAAAATGCCGCGGGGCTTTTGAGTAATCCAGGCTATGTCAGAAGTGTGGATACGGAAATATTTCATGGCTACTCCTAAATGATTTCAAATATATTTAAGGCAGCCCTTCAACGGGCTCAGGGACCACGATTTAATCTATTACTAATAAATCAAAATACCTTTTTCTAATTCAGGGAAATCGCTCCATAAATCAAAACTATCTACGGAGCGGCCCTGTGTGCCTTCTGAAACTACTACTGTATGTTTTTCATTTATATGATTATAGTCGCTTGCAAAACCACGAACCCATTGTTTATCATCTGGTTTTTTAAAATCAATTCCCAGAAGACTTTCCGGGCCGTAGATTTTTTCTAATTCTTTTAAATTATAGGTGAGCTGATATCTGTCTGTCGGTTCAATTGTTATATCATCTGTTAATGATAATACGTTTGAAGCTTTGTCTAAAATAATATTTGCAAAAACAATTGGGTCATTAGTAGTATTTATAATTTCATAAATAAAATCGTAATTATCTTTTGCAATATAAATATTCAAATCAAGCGGATCGTCATTCAGCATAAGGCATTTGTAACCATCAACAGGTTTTATTGAAAATGCACCTTTATTCAGCATTTCCATAATTATTTCCTGGCAACCGCAGGCATAAATATTTGAAACTCTGCCATAACTGTTTGAATTGTTTGTATAAAAAATTCTTGTATCAAAAACATTTTTATATTCATCTGGAGTTTCTGTAATTAAATAAGCCATGTAATTTCTGTTTTCATATTCAACAGAAAATTCCTTAAACTCAAATTTGTCCTTACTTTTAAAAGGAGGATTATATAACTGACCGCCTTCCTGAGAATCATTTTTTACGACAACCCTAAAGCGATTATTTTTCATTCCCTTATTTATTGTCTGCCACCAGTGCCAGTTTTTTTCAAAACAATTTATACCGATAGAATATTTTTTGCTAAAATCTTTTATCAATTTGTCTGCATTGATTTTAAATGTAAGACATTCTCCAGCTTCTACTACAAGAAGTTCCGAAGTTATGATTGGATCGTATTGATTAATTAATTTTGAAGTCTCAGAAATATACCCTTCAAGTTTTAGAGGCCTGTTTGATTGATTTATAAATTCAAAAATAAAACTGCAGTCTTCGTCTGATTCGGCATAATAATTGTATATATATTCTTGAGAATAATAAGCTTCTTCCGGAATACTTTTACAACCTGTAAAAAATACTGACAACAAAAATATACTAGATAGGATCAAAACTTTTTTCATTTGATTTCTCCACTTTTATAAATTTTCATTTTATTACCGGGGCCCTTCGACTCTTTCGACAAGCTCAAGAACCACATGGACCCCGAAAATTCTATTTGCGGTTCCTGAGCTTGTCGAAGGACAGGGACCGCGAATATTAAATATCCAGATTTGCGTAGCTTGAATTTTCTTCGATGAAGCGGCGGCGAGGTTCTACTTCTTCGCCCATACATACGCTGAAAATTCTGTCGGCTGCCATTGCATCCGGAATTGTTACAACGCGCATTTTACGATGAGCAGGATCCATTGTTGTTTCCCAAAGCTGCTTTCCATCCATTTCACCAAGACCTTTG
>CACYCX010000200.1 GCA_902772975.1 uncultured Spirochaetaceae bacterium | reverse complement strand
TGAGTGAGGCTGCAATGGAAGCTGATATTGATGCTTCAGAAAATCCACGGCCAGATTATTTAGATGAGCAGGGAAATCCTCATTGGTTTGATGAGGAAGATGATAATTTGCAGAATGTAGAGAAAAATATTGAATCGAAAAAAGAAACTCCGTTACAGTTGGGAGCAGTGCAAGACGATGAAAAAATGATTCAAATGATGCACGACACCATGTATCACACGAATTCCTGGTCAGATGATTTTCCATCTGTTTTTTCAAGCGGTGTCTACAAAGATTTAAAACGCGACAAAATTTTTGAAGACCTTCGGCTTAAGGCAAAAGCCGGGGACAGAGATGCAGCGGACGAACTCGTACATCGTTACGCGGACATTGATATGTTGCGTAGCCTTAAGGAAAAACATCCTGATGCGATAGTCGCACCTGTAATTGCGGAAGAAGCTTCCGGCAACAATCAAATTCCTTACGCTTATGCTAATTTATTAATGGAAATTGGTTTTGAGATTGATTCAAATATCATCCAGTCAGTCCGAGCACATCATACGGGAGCAAATTCAATAAAACGGCTGACTAATCGTGTACGTTTTGACGGTGAAGTTCAAAAGGGAAAGAAATACATACTTATCGATGACCATGTTGATTATGGCGGGACATTGAGGGATTTTAAGGATTACATTGAATCGAACGGTGGAAATGTTGTCGCGTTCTCAACATTGACAGCATTAGATAAAAACATTAGAATTTCACCAGCAAAAGAGGATTTAGAAAAATTAAATCAATATGGAGGCAGGATCGATGAACTCCTCAATCAATTCGGTATCACAGACAACAAATATGGTCTCACGGACGGCGAGGTCTCAGGACTACTCAAATTACTTTCTGACAAAAACCGAAATCGAGAATTTGAGAGCGAAAGTCAAAGAAGATTTTTCTTATTATGCAAAGAAATCGGAGATTCGCATCTCTCAAAAATCAAACAAGAAGAAAGAACGCAACCCATACTCAATCGGTTTTTAAGACTCACAAAATCTCTTTCTGAAGAAGAACAAAGCAGATTAAGGGAGTCGTTAACAAAAATTTCAAATGCAATCAAGGCGGAAAATCCTGATATTATCCGCCTTGTAAACTCATTTAACAAGCCCGAGTATTCAAAAAAATCACCTTTATTTTCAGAGGATAAGTTTCGCAATGATATAAGAAACATCCTCATTAACGATTCTTTAGCAGTTATTTCCAAGAATATTGATACTTTTAATGTTCTTGAAGTCAAGGAAAAAGATTCACAACAAAATTCACCTGTCAACGAAAATAATATTTATAATTCTTCCATACAAAATGCAGCTGAACAACTGAAAAACATAAAATTCAATTCTGAAAATTACAGGGAATTGGTTTCTTTAATTAATAAAATTTCAGAATTGAGCGGTCAGAAAAAAATCGAAATACCAGAAGAAAATGAAATTTCTAATTTAAACTCAAAAGAAAAACAAGAATCAGAAAATGAAAAAAACATTGAACAACAGAACAAGGAACAGAAAAAAGAAGAACTAGAAACAGAAATAATTCCTGCATTTCTAATGCTTACTCAAAGCGGACTCAAAACCTACGAAAATTGTATCGTAAAATCTTATAACCCGGCTGATGATACTTATTTTCTTTCAAATGATACTGATAATGTTATCGTTAAGGCAGACGCGCTTAAAAAAATTAAAAGTAATACAACACAGATTCCTGTAAATCAGGAACAGAATGGTAAAATGCTAGAAGCTCAATATGAAGATTATTTCAAGCTGAGAGAAAATTATTCATACAATTTTATTCACAATTTAAAGGTTTACTGCCGGAAAGAAGCGAATTCTCCGTGTGATGCCATTTATATCGCTAAAGACATAATTAGCCGCATGACAAAAAGCGAAAAAACCATTACGAAGAAAATGTTAAATAAAAGCAAAACTCCCAACGAAAGCATTAATGAATTTATCGTAAGGCTCTATCATGAGGCCGTTAAGGAGATTCCTTTGAATGAAGATTATATGAAAATTCAATATCCAGAAAGATTAATTGCAAAACCGTTTTTTGATATAATTTCTCGTAATGGCGAAAAGATTGACAATGATGCAGCTTTGATTAAGGGTGACAAAGATTTGAATGTAAGGATTGGTGATTTCATTCCAAGGTTGAACCTGTCAACCGAATCTGTTTTAGGATCCAAAAAAGAAAATATTGCTTTTGAAAATCTCAAAGTTATTTCTGCTTCAAAGGAAAATAATTCCATTACTCTGGCTGACGGAAATAAAAGCATTTTTGAGGTTCCGCGGGATGTCCTTCTCGAAACCTATAAGGCTGAAAAAATCAAGGAATTATCTGTGCCAAAAGAACATAAAAAAACTCTTACAATCTCGTATTAAGACCATTTCCGTGTACTGGTTAACCGTTGACGGTTCAGCCGTCGCGGAAAATCAGGTACGGTAATTCTCCTTAATGAATACTAGGAAATAAACTTATATGTATTCCCCATATCCACAAAATCAACTTCAATATCCAATAGCCAACAGTAAAGATAATCTGCAATTCCAAAAAGCCATAAAGCCATTCTAAATCAATTTCAACATTTACAATTTCTATATCTTCAAACAAACTTATAATTGCTAAAACAATATTGATTACTAGCAAAGTCCAATAAATCTTTTCAAACAATGTCATAGTTTTACTCCTTATATTCTTCTTTTTTTCTCCCTATTACAGCATTTATTTTATTTCTAAGTTCACCCACAAGCGACAAACGGCGCTAAAACAGTACTGTAAACAAAGCAAATCCTAAAACAATAGAAACAAAAAGTGGTATTCCCAAATTTCCATTAATGTTCAAATTTGCAGCAATGATAAAAACAATTGAACTGAACATACAGCATACAAATATGATATTAAACATTCATTTATCTCCTTATTAAAACGTTCGTGTTTGTTTATTTGCAATATTACTAGCAATAGTACAACATTTTTACTATTATGCTTTCTTTTCCGTTTTATTTGTATTGTGCATTGTCATATATTTCACCATAATAACCGCCGTCATAATTTGATGAAAAACTTTCTATGGTTAAATGAACATTGGCTTTCTTTATGTATTCTGAAAGTTCATCATATAAAGTAAGAAACTTACTGAATGTATAAGTATAGTCATCCTTGCTGAAAAAAGACAATTCGCTCTTTATCGTAACTGAATCCTTATACCAACATGAGTTCAATATTATTTCAGTAAGGAGATTTGCCGCAAATTTCTGCTCAAAAATGCCTCTAAGTTCCGGCATCTGTAAATTGGGATGCGTGAGAGAAAGATATTTAAGGACAGCACATATTTTATTGGCTTTATCGTGTCTGTCAAAACCATAGCGGTATAAGGTTCCTTTTTGTACTGACTCACTTATTATGTTTGTGTTACTCATTTGTATAAAATCACTATCTCTCGTTCTTATTTCTTTAATACATAAGTAGAGCATGAGCATTGTACAGAGAGCACAAATTATGCTGATGGCAAAAAATACTGGCAATTTTCTTGCAAAAAAAATGAGCGAACAAAGTGTAAATGTTATAATATTTAAGATGGAACTTATAAGATACAATAGATAGTCTTTTGTTTTCATTTGTTTCCCCCAAATACAAATCTGATTTTGTTTTCTTCATCAATCACGACCTGTCATTACTGCTGTCATTTGAATGTGATTTTGATTCAGATTTATTGTTTTCTGACAGATACTTTTCTTTCAGTTCTTTTACAGTAAGGGTATGGCCGTCACGGTTATCAACGATGTGATGATAT
>CACYCX010000199.1 GCA_902772975.1 uncultured Spirochaetaceae bacterium | reverse complement strand
TTCAGAGAAATTTAAGACGGCCTTAAAGGAAAGATTGAAGAGGCAGTACGGAAAGGACATAGCACACGCAAACAGCCACGACCTGTACGATGCTGTAGCGGCAAGTACGCGAGAGATCATTACCGAGATGATGATGAAGACGCGAGCGGAATACGAGAAGAAGCCTGTAAAGCAGCTCTATTACCTTTCCGCGGAATTCCTTATGGGACGCGCGCTTTCGAATAACCTTATAAACCTTGAGATAAAGGACGCCGTAAAGGAAGTGCTCGGCGGAATGAACATCGACTACAACCTTGTCGAGGACGAGGAGCCGGATGCCGGACTTGGAAACGGAGGACTGGGACGCCTCGCTGCATGCTTCCTTGACTCGCTTGCAACGCTTGACTATCCGGGACACGGCTACGGAATCCGGTATGAGTACGGAATGTTTGAGCAGCACATCGAGGACGGCTATCAGGTCGAGTATCCTGACAACTGGCTCCGCCACAGGGACCCGTGGGAAATCAAGCGGAGCGACCTTGCCGTAACGGTAATGTTCGGCGGAAACATCGTATACGGAAAGACGCCTGACGGACAGGACAGGTTCTACATAGAAAACGGCGAGGAGGTAATCGCAACTCCTTATGACCTTCCGGTAGTGGGCTTTGGAACCAACACCGTAAACACGCTCCGCCTGTGGGAGGCTACGAGCCCGGACGGCTTTGACCTCCAGCTTTTCAACGACATGCAGTATAACCGCGCGGTAGAAAAGCAGAACAGCGCGGAGAACATAAGCCGCGTCCTCTATCCGAACGACAACGGCCCGAGCGGAAAGGCGCTCAGATTAAAGCAGCAGTACTTCTTCTCAAGCGCCTCGCTCCAGGACCTCGTGCACCGCTTCGTAAGCGACAACGGACCTGACTTCAGGAAGTTCCCCGACCTTCATGTAATCCAGCTCAACGACACGCATCCTGTTGTCGCAATCCCTGAGCTCATGAGGATCCTCATCGACGAGTACGCGCTCGGCTGGGACGAGGCGTGGGGCATCGTTACAAAGACCTTCGCATATACAAACCACACGATTCTTGCAGAGGCGCTTGAAAAATGGCCGATTGAAATTTTCCAGGGACTTCTTCCGCGCGTATACCAGATCGTCGAGGAAATCAACAGAAGGTTCGTGGATGACCTCCGCAAGAAATATCCGAACGATTATGAAAGGCAGAACCGCATGAGCATCATCGGAGACGGAAAGGTCAAGATGGCGTGGCTTGCAATACACGCGTGCTTCAGCGTAAACGGAGTTGCCGCCCTTCATACCGAGCTCTTAAAGTCAAAGGAGCTCAAGGACTGGTACGAGCTTTATCCCGAGAAGTTCAACAACAAGACGAACGGAATCACGCAGAGGCGCTGGCTCTTGAACGCAAACCCGAAGCTTGCTTCCCTCATCACGGAGAAAATCGGACACGGCTGGGAAAAGGATTTGACAAAGCTCAAGGCGCTTGAAAAATTTGCTGACGATGACGCAACTCTTGAAGAGCTCATCAAAATCAAGCAGGAGAACAAGCAGGCGCTCGCCGACTACCTCAAGCATTCTCAGAACGACTTCCTTGACCCGGAGAGCATCTTTGACGTTCAGGTAAAGAGGCTCCACGAGTACAAGAGGCAGCTTTTGAACGTGCTGCACATAATGTACCTTTACAACAGGCTCGTAGAGGAGCCGAACTTCAATCCTCCGGCACGCACCTTCATATTCGGAGCAAAGGCGGCCTCGGGATACCGCAGGGCAAAGAGCATAATCAAGCTTATCAACACTGTAGCCGAGCGCGTGAACAACGACAGGCGCGTCCGCGGAAAGCTGCGCGTGGTGTTCGTTGAAAACTACCGCGTAACGGCAGCCGAAAAGATATTCCCGGCGGCGGACGTATCGGAGCAGATTTCCACGGCGGGCTACGAGGCGTCCGGAACGAGCAACATGAAGTTCATGGTAAACGGAGCCCTTACGCTTGGAACGATGGACGGCGCCAACATCGAAATCTTTGACGAGGCAGGAAAGGAGAACGGATTTGTATTCGGACTTTCAAGCGATGAGATCATCAAGATGGAAAGCGAGCACAGCTACAATCCGTCAGAATGCCTTGCACGGAACCCGGCGCTTGCTAAGGTCGTAAACCAGCTTGTTGACGGAACTTATGACACGACACATCAGGTGTTCAAGGAAATCCATGACTCGCTTGTTTACGGAGTCGAAGGACAGAGGCCGGACGTTTACTATGTGCTTGCTGACTTTGCCTCTTACTGCAAGACTCAGGAAGCGGTTGCAGCCGCATATTCTGACAGGAAGGGCTGGGCGCGTAAGACATTGATCAACATCGCAAACAGCGGAAAGTTCTCTTCTGACAGAACAATCGAGGATTACGTACGCGACATCTGGCATCTTGAAAAGGTAATCGTAAAGTAAAAAATGTCGTCCTGACATTTTTTTGATGCGGGTTTTTGCTTTGGCAATAACCCGCATATCTTTTTCTCAATCAGGGACGCGGCGTCCATGCCGCTCGATTTAGAAACGAAAGTCGCGGCGGTTTGAGTTCTTTATTGACTCAATATTTTCCGCTGCGATTTTCCGTATTTTTTCCTGCGGAATTTTGTTCAGCTCGCTTTGTATCATCTTAAATCCTTCTGCCTTTGTTTCTGGAGAGGCGTAGTCTGTAAGATATTCTGCAAGCGTCATAAGCGCATTGGGATGGCAGCAATTTAAAATCTGGCCGCTCTTGCATAAAGACATAAACCTGTCACCAGTGCGCCCTTCGCGGTAGCAGGCGGTGCAGAACGAAGGAATGTGGTTGTTTTTTATAAGCCAGCCGATAACCTCATCAAGCGGGCGCTGGTCGCTTACATCAAACTGTTCGGTATCGTGCGGCCGTTCCTGCTTCGTGTAGCCGCCAACGCTTGTACGAGAACCGCCTGAAATCTGTGATATTCCAAGCCTCAAAGCTGCTTCCCGTACTTTTTCACCTTCACGCGTAGAAATTATAATTCCGGTATAGGGAACGGCAATCCTTATGCACGCGATTATCTTTTCGAATATTTCATCTGGAATTGAATTGTCAAAAACTTCAGGATTTATGTCGCTTGCCTTTTTAACGCGCGGAATGCTTATTGTGTGGGGACCTACACCGTGAACCTTTTCAAGATGCTCGGCATGCATCAATAAACCTGCAAATTCATATTTATAGCTTTCAAGTCCGAAAAGCACGCCTAAGCCTACATCATCAATTCCTCCCTGCATCGCCCTGTCCATTGCTTCTGTGTGATATTCATAATTGCTTTTGGGACCTGAAGGATGGAGCTCCTGATAGCGCCTTTTATTGTATGTTTCCTGGAACAGAATATAAGTACCGATTCCCGCCTCATGAAGCTTCCTGTAATTTTCAACTGTGGTCGCAGCGATGTTTACATTTACACGGCGGATTGCTCCGTTCTTGTGATTTATGCCGTAAATTGTTTTTATGCTTTCAAGAATATATTCAATCGGATTGTTTACGGGATCTTCTCCTGCTTCGATGGCAAGCCTTTTGTGTCCCATATCCTGAAGGGCAGTTACTTCCTGCTCTATTTCTTCCTGAGAAAGCTTCTTGCGCGGAATCGTTTTGTTTTTTGCATGGTAAGGACAATAGAGGCAGCCGTTTACGCAGTAATTTGAAAGGTACAAAGGCGCAAAAAGAACGATCCTGTTTCCATAAAAAGCCTGCTTTATTTCTTCTGCAAGCAAAAACATCTGATTTACTTTTTCAGGAATTTCGCAGGCCAAAAGTACGGCTGCCTCGCGGTGCGTAAGTCCCTGACAGTGAGTGCCGTTACCTGATTTTACAGGCCGCGCTTTTTCAAGAATTGAATCAATTAATGCTTCATCATTTTTATGTTTTTCAGCGTATGAAAGAGTTTCAAGAATTTCCGTATCATTTATAAATTCATCTGCATTTAATGCGGCGGGATTATAGAGAGCCATTTTTTTTCCTCAAGCGCAATTATAGATTTTCTTTTGGCGTCATGCAAGAATTAATTTCATTTCTGATTGCTTCCGGTGTTTTCCCAAAAGTTTTTTTGAATTCCCGTATGAACACCTTGTAGTTGCTGATTCCGCATTCTTCAAGCAGCACGGAAATTTTCTGATTTGAATTCTGAAGCAGCTGATAGAATGCAGAAATCCGGAGTGACATCAAATATTCATTGAACGTCATGTCAGTATATTTTTTAAAAAGGCGGCAAAGATGTTCGGGTGACACATTGATGATTTCTGCTGCCTGACTCAATGTAATTTTTTCGCGGAATTCTTTTTCAACATACGCCATGACCGGAGAAATCCTGTTTATTCCGTAATATGAAATTGCAGCTGCCTTTTTATTTTTTGCCTGCTGCGAGGAAAGAAGTACATAAAGAAAATCATACAGAAGTGAAATAAATTTTACCTTATGCTCCTGCTTTTTGTCATCAACAAACCTCAGCATTTCAGAGAGATAAGAAAATAATTTTCCAGAATCAGCCTGGGATGTTTTTTCGTTAAGAGTAACGGTTTCTATTCCGTCGTAGATTCCTTCAAATACACTGAGCGGAACTTGAAGCAAAATGTATTTGGCATGTCCCCTCAATTTTGATGAGTGAATGTTTTCTGAATTGACGATTATCATGTCTTCATTTGAAAGCACATATTTACGCTGCTCAATTGTAAAATCAATTTTTCCTTCGATTACATAAAGGATTTCTATGTGATTGTGCCAGTGGAAAGGCGAATAAAAATTTACATCATCTACAATTTCAAACCTGATTGAAAATTGAAGGTCAAAGTTCCGCTTGTGCAGGATGTTTTCATGCTTGTATTCGTTCATGTCAATAAATTAGCATAATTTCGCTTTTTTTACCAGTTTTATTATCATAAATATCAAAATCGACATAATAAATATCAGATTTGTCAGTTGCGGTATCTAGTATCTGTGCTAAAGTCTAGGTGTTGAAAGAAAAAGTTCAATGGGGGTATTTATGAAAAAGTTTTTGGAAATGATGGTTCTGATGTTGGCTCTTACAGCTTTATTTGCATCATGCGGAGCAAAAAAGCCAAGGCTTGATTTAGGAAACGGAGTCGTTCTTTACGGAGTTGAAATTCCTGATAACAATTTCTGCATTGCAAAGACAGAAGTTACTCAGGATTTTTACAAGGCGGTAATGTCAGAAAATCCTTCAAAAGAGCAGGGGGACAAATTTCCTGTTGAGTCAGTTAGCTACTATGACGCCGTCGTGTTCTGCAATAAACTGAGCGTCCTGTTGAATAAGACTCCGTGCTATCAGGTGAACGGAACTTCAAATGTTGACGAATGGAATTATGTTCCGCATCAGGGAAAAATCATTCAGAATAAAATTGTACTTAATATGGATGCCGACGGCTTCAGGCTTCCTACCATGGATGAATGGGATGTAGCAATCAGGGGAGGCGAGAAGTGCACGTATTCAGGCGGAGAAGATTTGGACAGCGTTGCATGGACTGACTGCAACAGCGGAAAAAAAGTTCATGAAGTCGCACAGCTTAAGCCAAACGGATTCGGCATCTATGATATGTCCGGTAATGTTTTTGAATGGGTCTGGAGTGAGCGTGATGACGGAAGCCGTTATTACCGCGGAGGAAGCTTCTTTGATGCAGCCCGTGCCGCAAAATGTACGAACAAGGAATTGAACTATGCTTCTGCAAAATTTAAAAGCGTAGGATTCAGAATTACCTGGAATAAACCGGAAAAAGCTTAACGCCTGAAAATGAACGAAGCAGGAATGATGTAATGAATATTCGCCAGCGAAAATTTGTGCTATCTTCCTGCTTCTGATATAATCAAGGAATGACTTATTTATTCTTCGACATTGAATGTGCAAATTCATTTGGCGGAATCGGAAAAATGTGTTCGTTCGGATATGTCCTGTGCAATCACGATTTTTCTGTAATTGAAACAAATGATTTTCTTATAAATCCGGACGCGCCGTTTGACTGGTACTTATTCAAAAAAAATTCTAAATGTCATCTGGCTTACAGAAAAGAAGAATATTTAAGGCACGAAAAATTTTCACATTTCTATTCAAAAATATGCACTCTCCTTACTTCTCCTGACAGGCTCGTTTTTGGATTCGGCTGCTCAAACGATATTTCTACAATAGAATCAGAATGTATCCGTTACGGCTTAAATCCAATAGATTTCTCGTGCTACGACATAAGCAAAATCCTGGGGCAATATTATCAGACTTCAGGAAGCCTTTCATCATTTGTGCAGCTTTTGAATATCAATCAGACCGGACTTGAATTCCATGACAGCAAGGCTGATGCAATCTTTACGATGAAGGTAACTGAGCGCCTTGCTGCGGATATGGATAAGCCTGTAAATCAGATTCTTTCCGGCTATCAGCCAGCATCAGGAATACACGCATATTCTGAAAAAATCAAAAAGCTATATGTAAAATACCTTGAACGAAGCAGTGCTCCAAAAAATAAAACCCGGCGCAAAATCAGGGTGGAAAAAGTCCCGGATAATTTTGACTATAAAAAAGAGCTGCTTCTTGAGCTTGAACTTCAAAAGCAGCAGAAAACAAATTGCAATAGAAGTCCATTTTCATTATAATCTTTTTATGTCACGTGAAAAAATTGTTGTTTTAGATTTTGGTTCGCAATATGCGCATTTGATTGCCAAGCGTTTCCGTATGCTCGGCTACTATTCAGAAATCGCCCTTCCTTCTGCACAGTTAGATATTTTTGAAAATGCGAAAGGCATTGTTTTTTCGGGCGGTCCTTCTTCCGTATATGATGAAAATACTCCTGAGTTCAACTCAGAAATTCTGAAACTTGATATACCTGTTCTGGGGCTGTGCTATGGTCACTATATTGTTCAGCTCGGCTATAACGGACAGGTCGGAAAAGCAGATGTAGGCGAGTTCGGTTTTGCAACCCTTAATTTTGAAAGCAGTGCAAAATCTCGTTCACCTCTTTTTAAGGGAATTGAAGGAAGCCAGCAGGTCTGGATGAGCCATCAGGACGGCGTCCTTAAATTAGGAGATGGCTTTGAGGTTGTCGGTTCAACAAAAGACTGCCCGTTTGCCGCAACACAAAACCTTTCAAAAAAGCGCTTTTCACTTCAGTTCCATTGTGAGGTAAAGGATACCCCGTGCGGAAATCAGATTTTTCAGAATTTTGCAGAATATTGCGGAATGAAAAAAAATTGGGATCAGGATACAGTACTCAATGTAATTCTTGAAAATATTAAGAAAGAAGCTGACGGACGAAACGTGCTTTTATTCTTAAGCGGCGGCGTAGATTCTACAATCGCATTTGCCCTGCTCAATAAGGCACTCGGTCAGGACCGCGTACTTGGACTTCATATTGATAACGGCTTTATGCGCAAGAACGAAAGCGCTTCCGTAGCAGAGCTTTACAGAAAATTCGGCTTTACAAATTTTATTGTTGAGGATGCAGGTGAAAGCTTCCTTAAGGCAATTTCGGGACTGACAGATCCTCAGAAAAAACGAATGGCTGTTGGAGAAAATTTCATTACAGTGCGGAATGAAGTTACTGCAAAGCAAAAGCTTAATGACAACTGGCTTCTTGCTCAGGGAACACTATATCCTGATATTATTGAATCTGGCGGAACAAAAAATTCACATACAATAAAGACTCACCACAACCGCGTAGACGGAATTCAGGAGCTGATTGCAAAAGGCCTTATCATTGAGCCAATCAAGGATTTGTACAAGGATGAAGTCCGCGCAATCGGAAAAAAACTGGGACTCCCTGACAAGCTTGTAATGCGCCATCCTTTCCCAGGACCGGGACTTTCGATTAACGTTCTGTGCAACGATGGAAAATCATGGAGCGCAAAGGATCAGGAAGAGCTTGACGCTGCCCAAAAAGAGCTTGATGAAGTAAAGCTTGATATGTTCTGTGAAAACTGTACTGCTTCACTTAAGCACAGCGTGTTACCGGTGCGCTCCGTTGGCGTTCAGGGTGATTTCAGAACATACAGATTTCCGGCCCTTCTCGCATTTAAGGAAGAAGGCGGCGGCTTTTATCACTTCCCGGATAAGAGGGAGAAAATCGAGCAGTGTTCGTCTGCAATTACGAACAGCGCAAAATATATTAACCGCACATGCATTAAGCTTTATCAGAAGCCGGATGCTGAAGATTCTGATATGAAAATTCAGGAAGGATACTGCGACCGCCGCCGCCTCGATCAGCTGCGCGAGGTCGATAATATCGTGCTTACAGAGCTTCATGAAAGCGGCTGGTATGATAAAATATTCCAGCACCTCACGATTGATTTGCCATATGCAACAAAGGCAGACAGGGCAAGTTTTGTTCTGCGGCCTGTAATTTCGGAAGACGTTATGACCGCGCGCTTTGCAATGCTGCCAAAGGATTTGCTGGAGAAAATAGTGCATAAGATTGCAGCGCTTCCGTTTGTCGATGCGCTTTACTTTGACGCAACCAACAAACCCCCCGCAACCTTTGGATGGGAATAATTTTCAAAACGCCCTCCGTGGCGTTTTGAAAATGACGAGTATTAGCCTGTGGCTAATACTCGCGGATATATTTCAATCATTGACGCGGCGTCCTGCCGCTCTGTTTAGAGAGGTTTGGGCGGCGAGACTAGCGAGC
>CACYCX010000198.1 GCA_902772975.1 uncultured Spirochaetaceae bacterium | reverse complement strand
TTTTGCAAGATGCCAGAGAGTTGAAATTTCTGAAAGGGAAAATTTTGAATCAAGCCCTGAAGTAAAAAAAGAAAGCTTTCCGCCATTGAATCCGATAAACTTTATTGCGGCAGCGATTATTGCTAAAATTACGACTAAAACAATTATAGTAGTCAAAATCAGTTCTTCCCTATATTATTATTATATGTCAAAAAAGCTTTTTTATCTACAATTCTTTTTGATATTTGTACTTTTTATAATTCCGCCGCTTTGTGCAAAACCAATTGATCATGATATTGAAATCCAGTCATTTTCACTTAATTCAATCGGAATGATTGCAGCAGGCGTTTTTCTTTATCTTCAGGCAAAGCTTCAAAGGACTGAATTCCCGAATTTTAAATATTTATTCCGCTATAAATTTTCAGGAAATGAATCAAGAATTTTCCGCTTTACATTGCTTGCAGGTATTTCTGCGATTACTTTCGGAGAACTTTGCACGGTTCAGGTTATTCTCGAAATTATTGCATGGATTACGAAATACAATTCAAAGATTACAGAAAATCTTCCGGGATATTTGATTGACGCCGGAAAACTCCAGAAGCTTGCTTTTTATTCCGGGCTTACATTGCATTATGCGGCGGCGGCTTTTTTTGAAGAAGCGATTTTCAGGCTGTATCTTCCTGATGCAATGGCAAAACTTATTCCATTAAAAAATGATGTAATAAAATGGATTTCAGAAATATTTCCGGTGTGCCTTTTTGCCGCGTGCCACTTATATGCAGGACCCTTTGCCGTAATAAACGCGCTGTTCTGCGGAATTTTCTTAAGGATATGCGTCCTTCAGGCAGGAAGCATTATTCCGGGTTTTTCCGCCCATTTTGTTTATAATATGTTCATGCTTTTTTTAATGCTGAGATGAGGATATTTCTAAAAGCGTTTCGAATTTTCCGTATGTCCAGCCGCTTACATAAAACATAAGCTTCATTGAATTCAAAAGTGATTTTTCTTCCTGCATCTTTACGGCAGAAGGAATTATCTTTACGACCGAAAGATACTGCTCGTCATCTTTGTTTCCGTAAAACTGGATTTCGTACGAGTTTCCTGTCACATCCTCAATCTGTAAAAAAAGCGCTGGCATTTCCAAATCAGGCCGCATTACACTATCTTGCCGCATATCACCATCACGCGGCAAATCGCAAACAGGCCGCATTGCAATATCCGCGGCGGCTTTTCCATGACGAAGGCTTCCAATTTCATCAAGGAATTTCATTATCCTTTCGTCGTTCAGGTTAAGCGACTTTCCGTTTACTTTTAGAGAAGCGACTGTCTTGCTTGAAATTTCACCGTAGATTTTAGGAAGTATTTCCGGTGCACTCCACCAGTCGCTTGATGTCGTAAGGTACATGGAAAAGCCGCCGCTTGTCTGGAATGCGTCCGGGCGGCTTCCTGTTCTGAAGGCTATTCGTTTTTTAGTTCCGTCAAATTTCCCGAAAAATAAATTCGATACTATTTTTTCATCGCCCTCATTATTTTTTGAAATAAATTTTACCTGAAATGAGTCATGTTCCTCAAGAGAAAGCATTTTCCAGCTTTCCCTTTTGTGTGAAATTTCATACATTCTGCCAATCTTTCTAGCATCATTAAGAAGCCCTTCTACAATAGAACTGTCTGCAATAAAATTAAAACTCTTTTCTCCCATATCAGAAGAAAATATTTTTTCACCTTTCCAGATGCTTCCGGTTTTTTCAAGAACAAGAGTTCCTTCCATTTTAGCCGAAAGAATGATTTTCGTAACATCATATTTTTTATTCAACAATGCGCTTGTAAATGACTTTTCTTTTGCGCCGTCAAATATAAAAGTTGAAGCATAAATTAAGATTAAGATACCAAGTAAAATTTCCTTTTTGAATTTTATAATTATTTTTTTTGCGAGATATTTTTCGTCAGTCATATTCTATTCCATCTCCGGCGCTTTAAAAAAGCAAAAACTGGAACTGAAATTATTAATAATGGAACTAAAACAAATACAATCAAAAAGACTGCTTTCTGCCTTGAATAATAATTTTTGGGATCCATCATATCATAAACCGGTCTTGAAGCAGACAATGGCTTTTTTAATTCCGCAAGGCTCTCGTTTCCTCCAAGCCTCAAAAGCGCATCAGATATAAAGCTTAAATTTCTGAAATCGCCTGTCTCGCCGCCTGAAAGCGCAAGTGCAAGATCATTTGCAAAATACTGGTCGCTTATCAAAATCACATTTGCGTTTCCGCATGATTTGTTGCCGTAATATCCTGAAAGCTCCCCTTCGATTTTACAGGCAACAGTTGACTTTACTTTTTTTGAATATTCGCCTTGCTTGTACGCTTTTGCAATTTCAAACGGATTTGTTATATACATCTGACCGTAAGGCAAATCATAATCAGGCAGAAACTGCCATGAATATTCGCTTGTTACAAAAAGCGGCTTTGCATTTTCAGAAATCAGTTTAAGCGGCACCGGCCAGAAAACCGTAACGCCTTCCCTTACATTTTCCTGAGGAAGAATTGAAATCCAGAGCGGATAATTTACATATTCGTAGCGCTCTCCGCCATTAAAGTCATTACCGTTATCCGATCCTGCATCAGAGCCTGAATGAAACGAAGCGCGCACGTTTGAAATATCAGCGGCAATTGCTTCGTCAAAAACTGCGCCCCATCGTTTGAGGACCGGGATAAATTTATCGCCGTAATTCCGTTCAATCCCCCAGTCGCCGGTTAGACGGGCATTATAAATCGAAGTCATAACGATAAGCGGCGCGCCACGCAAGGCGTAATCTTCAATTGCCGCCGCGTCATTTTCCGAAAGCCTGGAAGAGCCGCACAAAATCAAAGGCGGAAGGCTATTTCCACTAACAGCGATTTTTTTCAGGGAATCAGAAACATTATTATTATCAATTACGCTTACAGAAAAGCCCTCAACTGAAAGCCATTGTAAAAGCGATGAAAAATCCTTTTGCGTATAATTATCCGAGCCGCATAAGATAAAGGCACGCCGTACATTCTGGTTAATCAGATAATCAAGCCTGAAGGCTATGTCATATTCGAGATTTTGTGTTGATATTAAAAACGGAATAACATCAGATTTTCCAAGATACTCAATTACCAGGGCAGAATAAACATCAGTGTATTCAATTTTATTCTTCTGCGCGCTCTGTATCTGGTAGCTTCTTATTCCAAGCTGTAAAAGTGAATTCTTGTCTTCGCCTTCAGCATTCACGATTCTGAGTGAAACATTGCCGCATGACGCACAAAATTCCTGGAGCATATCCGTAATATCACGGACCTGCGGATACATCCGGGAAAGTTCAGGGGATCTGTAATATGTAATCTGAATGTTTTCCTCTGCTGACCGTGCAAGTGATTGCGTGTATTTTGAAAACGAATACTGCTTATTGCGGCTTAAATCTGCCCTGATATAAATTTTTGAAAAGTCAAGAAGCAAAAAAACAAAAATCAAAATTACAGTAAAAATATTTTTTTTACTGTACCGTACGCCCTTTTTATTTTCCTCTGAATACGAAGCGAGCTTCAAGAATGCAATAGTAAAAATTGCAAAGAAAGCAAAATCCCTTGTATCAAAAATTCCTTTTCCGGCGCCGTCAAAATGCCATGCAAAGCTTACTGCCTTAAAAACTGAACTTAAATTACCGGAAGAAAAATAAAGCGGTAAAAGGTGAATGAAATTTATTGAAGTTAAAATCAAGCTTGATGCTACAAAAAAAGCCGCACGGTTTTCAATATAGTTTGAAAGAAAAATGCACAGGCTTATCGAAAGCGAAGCGTAAAATACAATTCCAGCAAATCCCGTAAAAAATGAACCTGCATCAAACGGAACAAAAGCTGAGGCACAGAAAAGCGTAACGGAAGAAAATAAAAGGTAAACTGAATAAACAATAAGAGCCGCACAATATCTTGCTGCATTTATCTTAAACTGACTGAACGGAAGCGTCATCTGCCAGTCGCGTTTTTTAATGTTTATTGTTAGGGTCGGGAAAACAAAGCATGAAATATACGGAATAAGATAAAAGAATTTATTAAGCGAAATCCGCTCTACTCCGGTTAAGAAAAACTGACCGGCAAAGAAAAAGCCGCCTGCCAAAAATAGATGAAAAATTAGCGCAAGAAAAAAATAAAACGGATTAATTAAATACGAAAATATTTCAATTCCTAAAAGATTAAAAAAAGCAGACTTCCTTTTCATTTTGAGACCGCCTTCATATAAGCATCTTCAAGTGATTTTGCATTTAAGCTTTTCTTTATTTCTTCCTTTGAACCGCCGGCAAGAAGCTTTCCTTCTGCGATAATGTAAATGTCGTCACATAGTTTTTCAGCTTCACTAAGGATATGCGTTGAAAAAAGAATTGTTTTTTCAGAAGATAATTTTTTTATTATCGAATGCATTTCCTTTATCTGGGCCGGATCCAGTCCGCTTGCAGGCTCGTCTAATACAAGTATTTCAGGCTTTCTGATTAATGCCTGTGCAAGATTTACCCTCTGGTAATAGCCGTTTGAAAGTGACTTTATTTTTTTTGAAAGGACATCAGAGAGCGAGCACATTTCGACGACCTTTTCAAAATCAGAGCTGGCCGCAGCTTTTTTTTCCAGCTGTTCCGTTGTTTTTTTCACAATCCGGCCTGAAACTAAATCCGCCGCCGCTAGAAATTCACGCACAGTAAAATCTTCGTATAAAACAGGGCGCTCTGTTACATAACCTGTTATTGCCTTTACCTTAACGCTGTCGTTCACGGTATCAAGCACTTCGCCGGAATCTGCATGAACTAATACTTTTCCGCTGGTCGGATAATGAAGTGCACAGATGGCTTTGATAACTGTAGTCTTTCCGGCTCCGTTCGGTCCTAAAAGCCCTGTAATACGCCCTTTTTTAGCAACAAGATTTATGTCACTGGCGGCGGCGAAAGTTTTGAAGGGGGCGATGCTGTACTTTTTTGAAAAATGAACAAGCTCAATCATATTCAGTCAACATACGGAATGTCGATTTTCATTCTGTCGCGTGAAAGCATTGCTTCCGGAAAAACTTTTCGTGCTTCCTCTTCAAGCACATAAAGGTCTTTATCGGTGTAACGCGGGCTGTAATGAATCATTGCCATTTTCTTTACGTTTGCATCGCGCGCGATTGTACCGGCCTGTAGTGCCGTCATGTGCTTTTTTTCCTTTGCCTGATCCAGAAGGTCATGCTCAAACATTCCTTCGCAAATCAAAAGGTCTGAGTCTTTAACTTCCCTTGCAATTGAATCAAGGTAAAGCGTGTCAGTTACATACGAAAATTTTCTTCCCTTGCGCGCGCTTCCTAAAACCTGCTCCGGCTTTACAATGCTGCCGTCCGTTGCCTGAACTTCCTGTCCTGACTGAAGCTTTGCCCACAAAGGTCCGCATGGAACTCCAAGTGCTTTGGCTGCCTCCGGATTGAATTCGCCCGGTCTGTCCTTTTCTTCAAGTGCATAGCCTACGCATGTTTTTGTGTGCTGGAGGGGAAATGCCCTTACGATAAAATCAGGCTCTTCATGAACGACGCATGGAGCCGTAATTTCCTTTACGACAACCGGGTAATTTATATACATGTCCAGAACCTTTCGGCTTGTATCAATATATTCTGCGATCTTCGGAGGTCCGTAAATATAAAGCGGCTCTTTTCTGTCAACCTGGGCAGAAAGCATCATGATTCCGGGAAGTCCTGTAACATGGTCTGCGTGAGTATGAGAAACAAAAATCGCGTTTATCTTTTTCCATTTGAGGTTAAGTCGTTTAAGTGAAATCTGGGTTCCCTCGCCTCCGTCAAACAAAAACAAATCACCGTCGCGCCTTAAAAGCACTGAAGTAAGATGTCTGTACGGAAGGGGCATCATTCCGCCGCAACCAAGGATAAAGGCTTCCATATTCATATTTATCTTCCCCTGAGTTTTTTCATAATAACCTTGAACCAGAATGAACGTAAGCTTTCCGCAAGACTGTACGCGTTGTACAAAAAGCTTAGCGGAACATCAAACGAGCCTGGACGGTGAATCATTTTTCCGCCGAAATTTGACTTGAACATATAAAGACCGTGCATCGGATGCTTTTCGTCTTTTCCTTCTGGCGGAAGTCCATACATATCATAATATTTTGAGCCGTATGCTTTTGCATCCTTCATCGCAGTCCATTGCAAAAGATAATTCGGCATTAAATTTCTTTTTCTGTTTGAGCTTGCCCCATAAAGGTAAATGCTTTCCGTTTTGCTGAAAAGCGTAATAATCGAGGCAATCTCATCACCTTCGTGTTCTGCGATATAAAGATTTACGACAGGACAATCTTTCCCTTCTCCAATCTGCGCCGCCGAATATTCGAGCAAATCCTTATAGTACGACTTAGCGTGACTTGAATTTCCATCGCGGGCGTTCGTCTCTTTTGTAAGCTCATAAAACTTATCGATTTTTTCAGAAAGGTCAGGACTTCTGCCATCATATTTTTTAATCTGAACGCCCTTTTTCTCACTCAATCTGATGTTATACCGCCATTTAGAATGCATTTTAGAAAGCATCTGGTCTTCACTCAAAGTTAAGTCCACCTGAGTGCTGTCCGGCGGCTGAATGTCAACAGAATTTTTTTTGATTTTCCCTTTCCTGAATAATTCAGTTTTCTTTATTTCTTTATTGAACGAATCGCGTTCTTCTGGAGAATCAAATTCAATTGCCGGATCAAACCTTACAGCAAGCGTATTTTTTGGAAGAAACTTCTTTATTCCCGACGCAGCCTCATAAAGCTTCCGGCTTATATTTTCCGCACTTTCTGTTTTTTTAAATACAGGAAAAAGCGGGATATAGCACAGCGTAAAAAAGCCTTTGCAGAAATTTCGAGTAAGGACAGCACATTCATCCTGTCCGATTAAAAATCTTCTGTATGACCAGCCGTGGCGTGATTTGAATTCAGCCCAAAAAGGCGTCTGCAGAAAACTTCCTTCGTTAGGAAAAGCTGAGTCGCCAGTTTGTTTTATGAGAAGTTCTTCCATAAATAATCAGCCGATATCTGAATTAAGTGCTTTTTCAGTCTTGATTTCTTTTCCGTCAGCAAGAAGCTTTTTTCCGGCAATCTGAACTACGCCATCCACAGCCTTTATCTGAACGCTGAAAAAGTCATCAACAGAAATCTCTTCTTTCTTTTGGGCATTAACATCAGAGCCTTCAAGAATTACTTTTGTTCCAGGCTGAGCCCATGAAGCATCAAGCACTTCAACACATTCTTTTCCGTCTGCTGTATAATCGCCGGCCAAAAGCATTCCGTGACTTTCTACTCCGCGCATTTTTCTCGGAGCAAGGTTTGCGGCTATAATGATATGCTTTCCCAAAAGCTCTTCAGGCTTTAAGTACATGCGAAGTCCAGACTGAATTATGCGTTCTTTTCCGCTTCCGTCATCAAGTGTTTCGATATAAAGCTTGTCGCCTTCTGGATTGTTGTCAACCTTAATGATTTTAGCAACCTTAAGCTCAATGTTCTGATTAAAGAATTCGGCCTGCTTTTCTAATGGAAGAACCTCAGGCTCAGCGTGTGAATGATTTTTCGGCTTCTGCTCTTTTTTAGGCTCTTCCTTTTTCTGCTGTCCGCTGAATTTTTCGCGGAATGCAAGCATTGTCTTCTGGTCAAGAGGCTTAAAGTAAACTTCCGTAGGACCAACTTTTTCAAGCCCTTCTGTCTTTCCGAGATCGTTCCAGTTAAGACCTTCCTTTGCAGGAACTCCGACTTTTGTTTCCTGAATTGCCTTGCCAAAATATCCTGCCACAATCTGTGTATATTCAGGCATATAAGGATTCATCATGATCATAAGGTCTTTGATTACATAGCAGAGGTTATGAATCAATGAGGCGGCTTTTTCAGGAGCAGCCGTCCGGGTCTTCCATGGCTCTTCTGCCTGGAATTTTTTATTGCAGATATCTGCGATTTCAAAACACTGATGGAAAGCGTCCTTTAGGTTTGCCCATTCAAGATTTTCTGTAATCTTTTCTTCAAGTGCCTTTACCTGCTTCCAGAGCTCTTCATCTACAGGAGCGTCAGGGATAATTCCGTCGTAATATTTATTTACAAAAAGCAGAGTTCTGTTTACGAGGTTTCCAAGATTTCCTATAAGCTCTGAATTCATTTTTTCCATAAAGTCTTTCCATGTGAACTGGAAATCCTGTTTTTCAGGGCGGTTATAGAAAATATAAAATCTCCATGCATCGGCCGGGATTCCGGTTTCAATTGCATCTGAACCGAATACGCCTACGCCGCGGCTTTTTGAGAATTTGCCGTTTTCGTAATTCATGTATTCTGATGAACTCATGTGATAAAGCTTAGTCCAGTTATGCGGTGAACCTAAAAGCGTACACGGGAAAATTACCGTATGGAACGGAATGTTGTCTTTTCCGATAAACTGGAAAAGCTCTACCTTACCCTTTCCTTTTGCCTCTTCACTTTCTTCAGGAAGCCACCAGCTTTTCCAGTCGAACGTGCCGCGGCCTGATTTTGCAAGTTCATCAGCGAGCTGCTTTGTAATTGAAAGATATCCGATTGGCGCGTTAAACCACACATAAAATACCTTATCTTCATAGCCCGGCTTTGGTACTGGAATTCCCCATTTGAGGTCGCGTGTAATAGCGCGCTCGTTCAAGCCGTCGCGGATCCATGCCTTTGTGATGTTGATTGCGTTATCAGACCATTTGCCCTCGACGCTTGCTTTTGCCATCCATTCATCAAGCTTGCCGCTCAATTTTGGAAGGTCAATGTAAAGGTGCTTTGTTTCCCTTACTTCAGGAGTTGCACCGCATGTATGGCATTTTGGTTCCTTCAATTCAATCGGATCAAGAAGCGAGCCGCAAGCGTCGCACTGATCACCGCGCGCGCAAGTACTTCCGCATTTCGGGCATGTTCCGTCAACATATCGGTCTGCAAGGAACATCTTGCAGTTAGGACAATAAAGCTGCTTGTTTACATGCTCTGTAATGAGGCCGGCCTTGTCCAGATCGTTAAAAAGATCCTGTGTAATTTCAGTACACTGTTCGTTTGAAGTGCGTCCGAATTTATCAAAGTTGATGTGGAACCATTTATAGATTTTTGTATGTTCCTGATAATAATGGTTGCAGAGTTCACGAGGAGTCTTTTTTTCTTCAATTGCCTTTGTCTCAGTGGCCGTTCCATATTCATCTGTGCCGCAGATATAAAGCGTATCGTAGCCGCGGTTACGGCAGAATCTGGCAAAAACATCACCTGAAAGCATCTGAATCAAATTTCCAAGGTGAGGGATATTATTTACATAAGGTAATGCGGATGTGATAAGTCTTCTATTCATAGTTTTATAATTATAATAAGAAGACAAGTCTTCGTCAATTTATGAGATGGCTGGTATTTATGCGACGGCTGTTTTTAACGACGTGGTTTTACTGCTTCTGTTCCTTACGCCTTTTCCTTGAATAAGCAATCGTAAGGTTAATCGTTTTTTCCATTTCCATTCCGCCTGCAAGGTCTACATCCCATACAAAAGAAAGTGCAAGCGTGCGTCCTGCTTCCTTAAGCTCATCTGAATTGTCAGGCCTCCGGTGGAAAACGACCGGGAAGAAAACAAGGGAAGCATCTTCGTTTGGCTCAAACATGAACGAAACATTATTCATTCTGTCAGTAACCTGAACAGTATCAACGCCAGTTATAAGGCCGCTTTCACTTACCGAAGCTGATGCGATATTGCTTTCGGCAGACTGAACCTGACCGCCTGTAACATATTCGATGCTGAACGGCTCACAGTCAGGAGAAAGAAATTCGGTCTCGCAGATATTTGATTCAATTGCAAGCTTTGCCTTTAACGCAACAGGTCCTTCGTTTTTGATGATGTACTGAACTACAATTCCGTTTGACGTTACATTATAGTTTTTGCGAAGTGAAATCGGCTGGTTCATTGAAGAAAATTCGCTCTTGCATTCAAGCTGAATTTCATGACGGGCGGCACTGAATAAAACTTCCTTATAGCGTCTGCCTGAGAACTGACCGTTTCTGCATGGAAGCCCCTTTGCATATTTTTTAAATTCATCTGCTTCAAAAAGGTGGTCTACAAAAAAGCCCCTGAAATATTCATCGTTAATTCCGTCAAATGTAGAGATACGCTCCATATTGTCGGCGTAATTTCCGCTTGATTTCATTACATCGAGCTCAAAGACGCTTCCGCCGTAAGTTCCGATGCACGCATTGAATTTTTCAAGCCGGCAGACATATTCGTTAAAGCCGTCGCCGTTGTAATCGTAATTTGTTACTGTCTCCTTAAAAGTTGAAGACATGCGTACTAATTTCTCGGCTTCGGTAAGGTTCTTGTATGCCTTTCTTATTTCAAGTGAATTTACCAGCGGATCACATGCATTGCAGACATATGCGTTTCCGCATTGAGAAGCCCACAGAAATTCACGGGCTGATTTTTTGCGCGCCTTGTCTCCATGACACTGATTTACAAGAAGGCTTACATAAATCATCCTGTCATAAAGAGCCCTGCTTGAAGGATATGTTTCAAAAAAATCGTAAATGTTTACAGGATACTTATCCTTTACTTCAACGGCTTCATATGGCGCAAAGCACCAGCGCGCAATTCCTGCATCAAGACCTGCCGTTATGTAAGCCGGAATCATAGTGGAAACAAGCTTCATTGCAACAGACGGAACTGAAAGTGCAATCTCTGCGCTGTTTTTCTGTATTTCCTGTATGAGCGACTGCGTCCATTCGGCATTTAACAATACAGGAATCGTTTCTTCAGAAAACCTGATTACGACAACCCGGTCTCCATAAGCATATTCCCGGTCTGTTTTTTCAACCTTGCGGGCTGAAAGAATCACGCGCTTTACAAAATCGGCGGCAGCTTCTTCCCTTCCCGGAACGAGCGCCTTGTACGAAGGGAGTATTGCTATCGAAGTTCCGCGGTCTGACATTATGACCGGACGATAGCACTGCTTGCTTTGCGGAATAAGGGAGCTGTCAAGCACAACATATTCCATTGAGCATGATTCAAATGATTTTACAAGTGATGGTTCCCAGCAGTCTCCGCAAATTGAAAGACCGCGGGGCCTCTTTCCGAAACACTGCCTGATAAGTGAAGAAAGCAGTTCTATCTGACCAGTCCTGTCCTGAGGAAATAAAAGCGGGAAAACAGGATTATAATAGCCTCCTCCGATAACCTCAAGCTGCTTTCGTGATACTAAAGTCTTTAAAAGCTCGATATATTCAGGATTTTTCTTTTTGAGCGCTTCAAGTTCAGTTCCGGAAAAGTTAATTGAAAAGCTTAAGCCTGGATTTGAGAATAAAAGCATTCCCAGCGGTTTAAAGAAATTCTTGTAAACCGCATCAAAAGAAGAGCTGTCTGTAAAAAATTTTGACTCTCTGGAAAATTCCAGGCATAAATGAACTTTGCTCATAAAGAAGTTTTAGTTTTTTATTTATTTATTTTTTGGAAATTCCTCTGAATACTATTCTATAACAGGTTTTCCAAAATTTAAAGTATTTTTTTTCAGGGATTTCAATAATATGAGTTTCTGCATTTTCCCCTTCATCTGAATAAAATTTTACGCTTTTCTGATTTCTCGGAATCATTTCAATAATCTTGACCGGACATACAGAAATGCATCGACCGCATCCGCAGCACATATTCGTAACTATTGCAGCTCCGTTTTTCATTTTAATAGCATGCTGTGGACAAACCTTTATGCAGTCACCATACCCTATGCACTCGTGGACATTTCCGCTTGGAGTTCCATAAACGGAATGGTAAAGCACGCAGTTTTTTACACCCTTATACGAAAGGCGCTTTTCATCCATCTTTTCATTCCGTGTAAAAAGTACTACAGCACGCTTATTTTCTGAATTAAGCTTGTTCTCTGATTTCCTGAAAATAAAATTAGTTTCAAAATCAGAAAAAACGACATCAGCATTTTTTACTGCCTGCGATTTTACCGCGGGAACAAAAATATTTATTACAAAATAAAAAAGAAGCGAAATCAAAATTACAAATAAAATCAAAAGAAAAATTTTCAAAATCATTTTACAACTCCTGGATTAAACCATGAGATATTTAATGAATAAAATGCGATCATGATAATTACAAGGCAGCAGAAAAGCTTGCACTTCTGCCTGAAAATATCAGATGAATGTACGGCTTCCATTCGGCGAAGAATTGCATAAAGAACCGGAATCAGAAGGAAAAAAGAAGCCATGCAGGAAAGCGTTATGAAAATCGCACTCACAAGACCTGTTCCTTCATTCAATGCAAGAAGAACGGCAAGAAACGGCATCGCAAATTCGGCGCTTGTTTTTTTTGTAGTAACCTGCCCTAATATTTCAAGGAAAACATTGAACGAAAGGAAAATCAAAAGGGCTATAAACGGATAAAGCTCACAGAGCCTCAGCGGAACAAGGAGGAATTTTATCAGGAGATATGAAAGTGTAACTGTAATTACAGAACTCAGGCATGACTTGAAGCCTGAAAAAAACATATTTTTTCTTGAAAGAGTAATTTCAACATTTCTGTTAATGCCGATTCCGTAAATCAAAACTGCGGAACAGCAGAGCAAATAAAACAAAAAATCAATCAACAGATTCATCTAAAATACCTGCCTTTTCCAAAATATTGAATTTATCCTGTGCAAGAATCAAAAGCGAAATTGCCAGTACAACAAGCACGAGTGCACCCGGAATGGAAGCAAAAAACTGAAGGAATGAAGTTTTGGAAACATCAAACAAAATAATTTCAACAATTCCGGTTTTTGAAGGAAGAGTCACAGTTCCAAAGCCTATAACATCCCTGAACAAAAAGAAAAGAAGCGAAAACAAAATAAAAATCCCGGTAAGCTTGAGCGCAGGAATTAAAGCTTCCTCCAGTTCAGCAGTGCGCCTTCCAAAAATATTTCCCATAAGGAACGAGCTTACGGCCGGAATGTAAAAAACAAATCCCAGCTGAAGTGCCATAAGCGGAAACAAAAGCATGACAAGCTGCTTGTACAAAATCGTAAGGAACATAATCGAAATAAGCGTTATGCCTTTTTCCAGAGATTCCCAGCGTGAAAAATTACAGATATATGAAACGGTAATTCCGCCTGTTACAAGCAGAAGCATTTCAATTGCAAGAATCAAAGCACATGAAAAGCGTCCCGGAGCTGAAACAAGAAGCGCAAATGACGCTGCCGTAAAAACAAAGTAAAGGTTCCTTCTCATTTTTTAAGCTCCTTTTTTGAAGCGGTATACTCTTTTGCAAGAATCTCGCATCGTGACTTCCAGAATTTTATGCAGCTGTCATTTCCGTCAAGTACAATCTGCTTTGATATAGTGCTGTTAAGCATGTAAAATCCTATAAATTCTGCTGCACCATTTGAGGCATGATAAACATAAACAGCAGGAAACGGGCCGTAATATGTTGTAGCGCGAACGACAAAAATCAAGTCGCCGTCCGTCGAAGCTTCGCCGCCTAACGCAAAGCAGCCTGCACTTGTAGAAAGGTTTGACTCAATCGGAACAAAATCCATAACCTTATATCCGCTTTTTTCCGGAAGAGTTCTTTCGGCTGCAACCTTTAATCCGTTAATCCAGTTTTTCCGCGCAAGGCAAATAAAACCGGAAAGGATCCCGAATGCAGCAATTATTATTCCAACACAAATGCCGCACTTTATAAGATGAAGTTTTTTAGCTTCGCTCATTGTCTCCTCCTGCTGCATTTTCTTCTGAATCAGACTGTTCCTTTAAGTGCGCGGAAAGCTTTCTCAATGCGCGCCTGCTTTCGACAAGCTGAATAAGCGGCGAAGTAATGTTCATTACAAGCACTGTCATTACGGAACCTACAGGCGATGTGCCTGCTCCGTTAAATACGAATGCAACAAATCCGGCTGATAATGAATAAGCAATTTTTCCGGTAACAGTCATCGGAACTGTTCCGGTCCACTGAAGCAGGAAAAATGCAGCAAATAAAGTTCCGCTTGAAAGAAGCGCAAGAAGCACATCGCCCTGCATCATAAGCGTTCCCGTAAAAAACGGCGATACAAATTTTACAAGCAGCGAATATACTGCGATGAATGTTAAAGGAATTCCTGCTTCCTGAATGCTAAGCCCCAAAAGGACAAGCGATGAAACAATCGTAAGGAAGTTAAACCTGAATGCAGGAATTACAGACTGACTGTCCCAGAAAAGCGATACATAGCCGGTCGGAATCGAAACATTAAATAATTTGAATACATTATCATTTAATAAAATCGTAATCTTTTCATCAAACGGCATCAAATTGATATCCTGAATCAAAAACATTGACGCGTTTTTTTCCGCAAACTCGTTCAATGAAAGTGAAAAGCCCGGAAAATTAAAATGCCCGATAAACCATGCAAACGAAACTGTAAGCACGACAGGATTAACAGGACTTACTCCGATCGGACCAAAAATAATTTTTGAAAGCATCATAAAGAAAGCTGTAAGGAAAAAAACGCTTACCGGCGGATATCCGGACGGAAGCAGGAATCCTATTAAAAGTCCTGAAACAACCGCATATAATGCTGAAAAGAGAACATTTTCTTTTTTGATAAACGAATCAAGCTCAGTCATCACGGAAGCTAGAACTGCGCACAAAATAACTGCAAGCGAATCATAGCTTTTTGTAACAAGCAGCATTATAAGCTGCGGAATTAAAACCAGAATAATAAAATTAAAGCGCACAGTCTGTGACTTTATTGCAAGATTGAACGGATTAAGGCTTACCTTTTTATAATAAAATTTATCGCTCATATTTTTTTTCCTTTACAATCTGAATTATCTGCGAAAGCGGAAGATTTGCAGGACATTCACTGTTACACAGGGAGCAGCCCGAACATAGGGATGCTGAATCAATATACTGCTGCGGAATTTTTACTCCGTTGATTACATGATCATAAAGCACATACGGCGAAAGCTTTGAACGGCACACATATGCGCATTTTCCGCACCTGAGGCATACAGAATCAGCCTTATTGAAAATATCATGCTCTGCAATAAAGAAAATTGACTTAACATATTTTGTTACCGGTGCATCAATATCAGGAACCGCATAGCCGTTCATATATCCGTTTACGATAATGCGGCCGATATTTTTTCTTTCAATGCCGCACATTTTAGCAATCGAGGCAAAGCTTTCGCCTACGCAGACTTTTAAAACTGCGCTTGATTTTAGCGAATTGCCTGCTACATGAACAAAAACTTTTTCAGAAGGAATTTTGTATGAAACGGCTTCGCTTACAGAAATAGCCGTAACAGTATCAACAAAAACAGCTTCTTTTATAATGCTCGTTACGCTTTTATCAGATTTTACCTGCTTCTTGTAGCGGCTTGCAATTTCTCGGTTTCCGCCTGCCGGATAATCATACTGATTTATATTTACGACGGTAACGTCAACGCCGAATTCCTCATCAAGTTCTTCTTTTGATGTAACGAATGCCGGAATAAAAACATCCTGTCTTGATGTTGCAACAACAAGTTTTTTGGCATCAAGCACCTTAAGAATTATCTTGATTCCGTCAACAAGCATTTCAGAATATGTTCGTGAAAGAACCATGTCAGTCTGAACGCACGGATCTTCATCATAAAGACGCACAAACAGCACAGGCTCGTCCATTTGTTTGATTCTATTGATTTGCTCGGCAAGCGAAACCGGGGAGCGCGAGGCAAAAGTATTTATTACTCCGCCGTCACTTATCATTTTTAAGATTGAAGAAGAATCATATGATTTTGAATCGTAAAAATTCTGTCTTTTTCCTGTAAATGAAAACTTTCCAGAAAGAAAAATCTCAACTGCCTTTCCGAATTTTCCGTCAGGAAAAGTACATGAAACAATATCCTTTACGACACCCGGAATCGGCGAATGAATTTTTGCAGAAGCGTAATCTTTTTCTACGGCTTCTCCAATCACCTGTCCTTCCACTACCTTCTGACCTGGATTAACGAGAGGACTGCATTCAATATTTTTTTCTTGAACTAAAGGAACCCTTACAACCTTAGGCAAAAATCCTACCGTAATGTCATTTATAAGTTCCTTTTTATTTGGTACAAAATCAGGAGACATAATCAGTTTTTCTTCCACCCCAAAATATAATAAACAGTCATGCCTAATGGCACGAACATCGATAAAATCAGAATAACAAGGCTGAACGTACTAAGATGCTCGCCCGCCTGTGACGCATAAGAAACAGAAAATTTCCTGCGCTGATTCTTCCATAATTTTTCAATTGCAGGATATCCGAGCGTGTCGATTCCTGAAATTACGCCTTCGCGGAACGCTTTGTCAAAAGTAAATGCAATTTCAGTAAAGGACTGGATTCCGTTTTCCGTCCGCCTGTATCTCGGAATCGAAACAGTATCGCCCTCTTTCGGATAAGAAATATCGGTATCCCGGATTGACCTGTAGCTTTCAGTCGTCTTATTCCATTTCCAGATTACGTAATCGTCAATGCCCGGAAAATCAGGACTTGTGCCCGTATATTCAACGGGGCCCGGCAAAAGAAGAACGCCGTCTGATGAAGAACTGCTCTTTGCACCAGCCGAAGAAAAAGGAACTGAAACAAAGAAAAATATAATCAGTGCAAAAATTGCCATTGAAGAAAACATCATTGTCCGCATTGTGCGGCAGCTTGTTACGCCCATATATCTGGCCGGACGGATTGGAACCGGGCAGAAGCGCAGTGAGCTCTCGTAATCATCTTCGATTCTGGAAGTGATGAACAGCGAGGCAAAAGTTCCGGCAAGCGCAAGAATGTAAAATACGCCGCTTTTAAATGAAACAAAAAATGTTAATAAAACCGGAACAGTTACAAAAACAATTGCAAACGGATTTTTTAAAAGGTATTTAACAAAGCCTTTTCTCCTCCACACCTTCTGAAGAAGAAAGTAGCCGTAAAGACCAATGCAGACCGCCGCTCCGTTAATGTAAAACGGATTTGACGCAATAAATGCAATTGAAAAAAAAGCGCCTAAAAAATAAATTTCCCGGTTGGAAGAAAAAGCAAGGAAGCTCAACGCAAGAAGAATGCACACAAAGCTTGTAATCCACGGAAAGCGGCTTGTTGTATCAAGCACAGGAGATATCTGATGTTTTTCCTTCATCACGCGGCATGCTTTGGCAGCTTCATTTTTAAAGCTGTCCGGAATATAAAAAATCGTGCTCTTTCTGTCCCTGTCAAAAAAATAACTCAGCTTTTTCTTTGAGTAATCATCAGCATCATCAAGAAGTATTACAGGCGCAAAAGTCGGAAACTCTTCCCTCTTCTGATTTTCAAGGCAGATGTATTCCCTGACGCCTTCTTCATCAAGCGCCTTTTCTACAGATGACATGTCGGCTTCGACCGGAACTGCAAGCACTGTATATCCTTCCCAAAGCTTTGCAGACGGAATTGTCCTGAAACAAAAAAAGAGGATAAGGACTGTCAGAGGGCAAAGACCTGGAACGGCATATTTTTTTAATACTTCAATCATTTTACAATACCGAAAAGCCGAAGCCAATAAAAAAACCAAGGATGCCGCCAACAACTACTTCAAGAGGACGGTGTCCCTGCACTTCCTTAATCGGCTTGTAGTTTAAGATTTCTTTTTTATCAAGTTCCTTTCCGATTTCGTTAAGGCGCTTTGCCTGAATTCCGCTTGAAAGCCTGACCCCAAGTGCATCGCGCACAGTTATCATCATGAGGCAGAACGAAAGCATGAAAACATCTGAATTAATTCCAGAACGGAAAGCTACAGTCGTACAAAGTGAAGTTACCAAAGCAGTGTGGCTTGAAGGAAATCCGCCTGTTTTCCAGATTAAATATTCAAGCAGAGTCTTCAGGCTGTGTATTTTTCCTGCAAAGAGATTTATAACTGTCTTTATGAACTGGGCGCAGAACCAGCTGAATATGCAGGCCTGAAAGACCGGATTCATAAAAAGTGCTGCAACCTGACTTTTTACACTGTAGAACATACAAATTACATTTTAACATTACTATAATTTTTGTCTAGTAGCATAAATCAGATTTCTACTATAAATTGTTTTACGTGGAAGTAATTCATTTTACGGCAGGTCCTGATGATCAGGGACGAAGACTCGATAAAATCCTCAAAAAAATCCTTAAAAACTGTTCCGTTCCGAAAATTTACAAGGCAGTAAGAAAAGGTCTTGTCAAGCTTAACGGAAAAAAAAGTGCTCCTGAACAAAAAATCGAAGAAAATGATGACATTGAAATCGCCGCCTTTTTATTGAATAAAGAGGAATCAGAGCAAAACGAAGCCACAAATGACGGATCCGTAATTTCATCCGGAAAGCCGCATAATCAGAACATAAAGATTGAAACGATTTTCCGCAACGAGCATATTTTTATAATCAACAAACCGTACGGCATTTCAGTACATGGCGACAACTCATTGGTCCACCTGATGAAAACTGACTTCCTTTTGCATAGCGGCAAATCCCTATCATTTACGCCCGGCCCGCTTCACCGCCTCGACAGGCAGACAACCGGTCTTCTTGCATTTTCACTTTCGCTTAAGGGAGCCAGGTATTTTTCTGAAAAAATTCAGACGCACGAGATAAAGAAAATTTACCTGGGAATAATACAGGGAATATTAAAGGCTCCCGAAACATGGCACGACAAAATCACGCAGGCCGGGCGCGATGGTACAATGCCTTGCGGTACCACCATCGGGCCTGATAGTGAAAAACGGCCTGATTCCACCATCGTGCCTGATTCTCCAGTCGGACCTGATTGCAATATCTGGCACGGCGGATTTTACACGATGAAGGCCGCCGCCGATGGAAAAGAATGCATCACAACGGCAACTCCGCTGTCATACGGCGAAGCGTCCGGCCAAAGCCTTACGCTTACAAGGTTTGAAATCGAAACCGGAAGAAAGCACCAGATAAGGCTTCAGTCTTCAATTCACGGACATCCGCTTTTCGGCGATACCGCTTACGGCGGCGCTGTTTCAAAATGTAAGGAGCTTTCAAAGCCAAAGATATTGCTGCATGCCAGAAAGATGATTTTCCCGGCTGATAATCCGATCGGACTTCCTTCTTCAATTGAGGCTCCCCTTCCTCCTGATTTTGAGAATTTCATTAAGGATTTTAAATCAAAAAATTTTTAGTGTTCCGCAGAAGCGTGCCTCAAAAAATTCGCGTATAAGTCAATTTTCTTAAAAAATTATTTGAAAATTGTATTCAGCGGAATTATAATAAAGTTAATGGACTTTTCAAAATTTCTAACAAAATTCAAAAAAATTACCGTTTACGCGCTTGTCGGAGAAAGCGGAACCGGAAAAAGCTTTAAGGCAAAGCTTCTTGCACAAAAATATGGAATCGAAGCCATCATTGACGACGGACTTCTTATCGAAGATGATAAAATCATTACCGGAAAATCAGCAAAGACAGCCGACACCTATATGGGAGCCGTCCGCGTCGCAGTTTTTGACGATAAAGAGCACCGTGAACAGATGGCAGAGACTATTCACGATAAGGGCTACAAAAAAATCCTTTTGATCGGTACATCAGAAAAAATGGTTCAGAAAATTGCAGCCCGTCTTCAGCTCCCGGCTCCCTCGCCTGTAATCAAAATCGAGGACATCGCAACCCGCGAGGAAATCGACAAGGCAATCCGTTCGCGCCAGATTGAAGGAAAGCATGTCATTCCAGTTCCCGCAATCGAAATCAAGCGCAATTACTCGCAGATTTTTTATGACTCAATAAAGATTTTCTGGAGCGACAAGAAGGCAAAATTCTTAAGCCGCAAAAACGGAGGCGCTGCAGCAGCCGGCGCAAAGGGAACCGTATTTGAAAAATCAGTCGTCCGCCCGGAATTTTCAAAAAAAGGACGCGTAAGCATATCAGAAGCGGCGCTCACTCAGATGGCAATGCACTGCGTAAACGAATTTGACGAGAACATCCGCGTAAAAAAGTTTACGATAAAGACAAACAGCCGCGGATACAGGCTCATAATTACGATTGACGTTCCGTTCGGAAAGCAGCTTACAGGTGAAGTCTACAAGCTTCAGCAGTACATAATCGACAATATCGAAAAATTTACCGGAATTCTTATTGAGGAAGTAAGCATCATAATCGATAAGATTACGGGAACAGACAAAATCCGAAGAAAATAACGATTTCTAAAGTCAGGATTTAGGCTCGTCGGCTTTAGGCTTTCGTGCCTTCCGGGGCTTTGATTTAGGCTTAGGCTTTGCCTTAGGCTTTTTATCCTGAGCTTTTTCAGTTTTTTCAGCATCAGAAGCCTTTGATTTCTTCTCTGAAACAGCCTTTTCAGGGGCATCGCCCGATGCCGGCTTTTTCTTAGGAATCCTGATTGAAACTCCGATTTCCCTGAGCGCGGCCTTAATCGCATATTCAAGCTCCGTCCGCTGCGGATTCATCGGAAGAACAAAATTTCTGCACTCAGACCAGGTCTTTACGTAAAGCTCGCCCGCTGACGAATTGCCCGATATTTCCTTCTGCCAGTCCGTAAGCGTAAGGATAAAGTCCTTTATAAGGTAAACAAGCTTTTTCCCGAGCCGCGCGTCCTTTTCGACCGTATTAAGGGCATCGAGCATCTTTAAATGCTTGAGGTAGCTTTTTTCAAATTCCTTGTCGTTGTACATCATTGCGGTTGCAGCCGGCTGAAGATACATGTAAAGGTCAGTATCAAGCGCCTCGGATACAATCTCAAAGCTGTGAGTGCTGTTTATGATTTTAAGCATTTCTTCGGTAAGGCGCGATGGCGAAACCGGAGAAAGAAGATGAGCGCTTTTCCTGATTTTCCTGCGGAGAGCCCACGACATCTTGCAGTGAGTTGTAGCCGAATACTTTACGGCACGGAGCATCCTTACAGGGTCTTCAACAAAAATCTTGTCGATTGGAATTACAGGACACAGGATTCCCTTTTTGATGTCACGCATTCCGCCGACATAATCGATTACCTGCTCCTGAAGCGGATCATAATAAAGCGCATTCAGCGTAAAGTCACGGCGCATTACGTCTTCGTCCATCGTTCCAAAATCATTTCCGACGCTTCCTTCTGCATTTGAACGGAACGTGCTTACCTCAAAAATCTTGGCGCCGAAAAATACATGAACAAGCCTGAATCTCCGTCCGATTATGCGCGAATTCCTGAAAATTCTCTTGATTTTAGACGGAGTTGCGTCAGTTACAATATCAAAATCCTTAGGCTGGTTTCCCACTATAAGGTCACGGACCGCACCGCCTACAATATAAGCTGAAAATCCGCTTTCCTTGAGTCTTGTTACAATGCGGATTGCCTCTGGATCTATTTTTTCACGTGGAATGCAATGTTCTTCTTTTGTATAAACAACGGCCTTCTTTACCGGTCGGCCGTTCTTATCTTTACCATAACGAATTAACACAATGATTCATATTACTTGTGACAGATTTCTTAGTCAAGGCGCTTTGAAATCCAGTCAAGGCAGTCCGCTATGACCTTGTCGCTTTCAACTTCATTGAAAATTTCGTGACGGAGAGTCTCATAAGGAATGACGGTAATATCCTGCATTCCGTTATCCCTGTAATCCTGCGCAAGAAGCTCTACTGTCTTTCCGTAATCACCGACAGGGTCTTCTTTTCCGTAAATAAAGAGAACCGGAAGCGATTTCGGGATTTTTTTCATGTTCCTGCGCTTGTGAATTTTTGTAAATCCGTCGTACATATCGCGGAAAAAGCCTGCGCTCGGAACAAATCCGCACCACTGGTCCGCCATGTACATGTTTACGTTCATCTCGCTCTTACTCAGCCAGTCAAAGTCCGTTCCGGGATTCTCAATATGCTTTAAATATGAACCGAACGAAATTTTATTTAAGAAATTAGACTTGTGCTTTTTTCCGAGGAAAAGGATGTTGAAGAACGCAAGGAATTCGCCTCCAAGGATAAGAAGACGCCTCGGGCCTGCCGTTCCGCAAAGAATAGCACAGTCATATTCGTTTCCGTAATCTTCCATAAGAGCCTGAGCTACAAAAGATCCGAAGGAATGACCTAAAAGGCAGGTTTTCTTTCCCGGAAAATCTTCCTTGAGCTTTTTTAATACCTCAAGCGCATCGCTTTCTATCTTGATAAAGCCTTTTCTGTCAGCCAAATAGCCAAAGCCTCCTGTTCCCTTCTGCTCTGCTTTCTGAGCCGTTCTTCCGTGTCCGCGGTGGTCGTGTGCCGAAAGGACATAGCCGTTTTCCGCAAAGACACTTCCCAGGCGGTCGTAGCGCATGCTGTGTTCTGCCATGCCGTGTGAAAGCTGAACTACCCCCTTTACTTCCCCGTCAGGAATCCACCTTGTTACAGAAATTTCAGTTCCATCACTCATTGTCTGAAAGAAACTGGTTGTATTCATAATTGATACTCCCTTTTTAAATTGATAGAATAGGCTTATGGCCTTATATAATATTATAACATCAAATTTTGCATTTGGGGGGTATTGTGTAGGAAAAAATTCTGGAAAAACAGTTTTTGTTCCTTTTTCACTCCCGGATGAAGAGCTTGAAGTCGAAATTACCGAATCCAAAAAAGATTATGATGTTGCAAGAATCGTAAATATACTAAAACCGTCTCCTTATCGTGTAACACCGGTCTGTCCGCTTTACGGTAAATGCGGCGGCTGCAACATGATGCATATAGAAAACAATTACCAGATTGAACTGAAAAAGCAGGTTTTGCGTGAGCTTTTTGAAAAGAACAAGGTAAAGATTCCCGAAATTGAAGTCATATCGGGAAATCCGCTCGGATACAGAAACCGCTTCCAGTTTCACGACGGCGGCCTTGAAAAAAAGGGCTCGAACGAAATCGTCTTTCCCGATTTTTGCCCCGTCGCAAGTCAGGAAATCAACGATTATTTAAAATCAACTCCTGCTTCTGAACGACCGGAAGGACGCTGCCAGTATTTCGGGGCAAAGAACGCCTCGCCTTCGATGTCAGTCGCCCTCCCAATCGAAAAACGCCGCGCGCAAACTCCGTATAAGGCACTTTCCCAGAAAGAAAAGAAAAACCGCGGAAAGCATTACATAAAGCCAAGATTTGAAGGCATTAACGATTCCGATCAGTGCCGCATAACATGCGATATTAAGGGCAGGAAAATTGCATTTGACGCGCGCGGCTTTTTCCAGTCAAACCTTGAGGTTCTCGAAAAGACAATCGATGCGGTAACGGCGGGTCTTTCAGGAAAAAATGCGCTTGACATGTACAGCGGCGCCGGAACATTTTCCGTATTCCTTTCAGATTCGTTCGAAAAGGTAACTATGGTCGAGCATAACAGGGGCGCGATGGTGTTTGCCGAAGAAAATATGGCAGGCCGTCCGCACGAAAGCTACGGAATAAGCGGCGCGCAGTGGGTTAAGTCCAACGCCGCAGGAATTATCGCGCAAAACGGCAATTTTGACGCAATCGTAATCGACCCGCCCAGGAGCGGCATGGAAAAAGAAGTCCGCGAATGGATAAGTCAAAGCAGGGTTCCGGTAATTCGGGCCGTTTCGTGCGATCCTGCGACACAGGCGCGCGATATGTCGATGCTTTCGGATTATCAGATTGAAAAGCTTTTCCTGCTTGATTTTTATCCGCAGACTTCCCATATAGAAACGCTCTTATATTGTATACATAAAGATACGCTTTAAGAGGTAAAATTGTATTATTTTGTATACAATATAAGAAGATTTCTAATTTTCTGCTTCCTGATTTTCTCCATTCCAACTGCTATTTTTACGCAATCCGGGGCAGAAGGCAAAACCGTGATGCAGGATTTTACCTGCACAAAGTCTAATTATTCATGGCTTCTGACTCTAGGCGGTAATGTAATCGCTCCGCCTGTAAAAACATCGTACGGTTATGCTTTCCTTACTTCCGGCAAAATGCTTTCAGGCATTTCATCAGACGGAAACCTTTTATGGGAAAACGGCCTTACATATTCACCTTCCCCGTTTTTAGTGCGCGGCGTTCATGATACTTTGTGCACCGTAATTTCAAAATCAAAAGTCGTTTTTCTTAATCCGACAGGCATGATTTTCTCATCATGTGACGCAGGCTTTGAGATTATTCATAAGCCTCTTTTTGCACATGACGGCCGTTTATTTGTCTCGGGTTCTGAAAACGCCGCCTGCATCGGACAGAACGGAATCATAAAATGGACTGCCAGAACCGAGCGGCTTTCAGCGGTCCTTGAGCCTGCGCTTTTAAATGACGGCTCGGTTTTATTTTTCCTTTCAGATGAGGATAATGGAAGGACAGCCGCGGAAAGGTTTTCTCCGTTCGGAAAACCGCTTGAAAAAATAATTTTTTCAGGAAAAATCACAAAAGCCTTTTCTGTATCAAGCGGCGTATTTTTATGCTTTAATGACGGAAGCGCAGGCCTTTGTGCAATCAATGCTTCATCAGGCACGCCTTCAGAAAAGCACTCCGGCGAAGCGGTATCAAAATGGATTTTAAAACCGAATCAGATTAACGCATTCAGTTTGTCGCGACTTGTTCCCAAAGATAAAACGAGCGCCTTTTTTCTTGGTAAAAAAGAAGGTCAGCTTGAGGTAAGCCTTGTCAACATTGAAACAGGCTCTGTGATTCATTCATTTTGTACGCCTGAAGTAAATCCTTACGATGTCGTTTTATTCAGCGCGGATTCAAACACAATCTGTCTCTCTGACTCAAAGACGGCGCTCGTTTTCAGGCATTACGGCACAAGAATAAAAGCCGCAAAGCTTCCGCAAAATGATGATGCTTCAAAATATATATCATGGGATGATACCGGAACTTTGATTATTGCAAAGGACAACTGGGATTTAAAAGGATATAAAATTCTTTCACTTAAAGAACACAAGGCGGATAGAAAAGCCGGGGAAAAGCTTTGCGGCTGCATTTCTAATAAAAATAATTTTACGGAAAGAAAAGCTGATGCAAGTTTTCCGCACGTCATTTCAGAATTAAAAAAAGGAAATTATTCAGAAAAGGAATTAGATTATTTTTTACAATGCTCTTCGCTTCTTGAAAACTACATAAATCAGATCCTGAGCAAAAAAAGTTTTGATGCCGTTCGTGATACGGAGCTTGATTCACTTTATAAAATCAGCATTTCAGAGGCTGCGCAGGCAGTAAGTACGCTTTGTTATTTCGGGACCAGCGATTCGCAAAAGCTTCTTTCAAGAATAATTCAGGCTGAGCTTGCCTCAAGTAAAAATGACATAATCCTTAACGAATGCATGAAGTCAATTTCTCAATTCGGAATTGACTATGACGAAAGCCTTCTTGAATCGATCGAGCTTTTGCTCCATGAAACAAAACCGCATCAGGAAAAGCTTTTGCATTCGATATGCGATGCCGTTTATTCTGTCTGCCGCTTTATGGGACGCCCTGCCGTAAACAAAAAAGGAAAGCAGATTCTTTCGAACATGCTTCTTCCTCAATATTCTTCTTCAACAAAAGAAAAAGTCCGCTCCACTCTTGAGCATCTTGCGGCCTTAAAAATGTGATGCTATAATTTTTTTTATTGCGAGGTCAATTCAATGAAAAAGTTTAGCGCTTGCATTATTGCTGTTTTATTTATTTTAACCGCCGGCTTTTCTGTAGAAGTTGCGGAAAAGGAAATCAAAAGCGTCGGAAATCAGACTGTAGTTTTTGAAAATTACACAGGTCCGCACAGCAAGGTAGATACGCTTGAACAGATTAAATCAATCGGTAATTCCCTCGGCTTATCCGTAAAAAAATCACCTGAAAGTCAGAATACAGCAGGCTCCCAGTCTAAATATTATGTAATTCATGCAATAGATCCGAACGAAAAAGAAAAGCTTGATGCTGACATTCTCGTTTTAGGTCAGGACGCCGGAGTTGACCACATCAGAAACTTAAGGCACATCATCGCTTCTTACCTTTCAAGCGCATATAATTATTCAGAAAGCGATGCTGAAACAATCGCGACATTCGTAACCGTTTACAATGCCGTTTACCGCGGAAAAATGGATGTGTTTAACGAACGCTATAAATCAATTGTAGTAAATAATCTTACAGGTGAAAAAGCGGGACTTTCAACTTCATATAAGGACTGGCCCGGAAAATCCCAGATTGTAATTCCGGTTTCTGACATTGACGGCGGATTAAGCACGGTTGACACATCAGTCATCAGCGACAAGAAAGTCGTAAGCTCAATGCAGGAAGATGATGACAAGAACATCCAGGACCGCAAGCAGATGGTCGACATAAAGGAACGCGAGGCAGAGAACGCACAGACAAAAGCAGACGAAGCCAAAAAGGAAGCCTCCAGGGAAGAGGAAAAATTAAAGCAGGAAGAAAAAAAGCTGGACGACAAAAGGAAGGAGACAAAAGCCGCCGAAGAAAAGGCAGAAGATACAAAGAAAAAGGCTGATGAGGCAAAGGCAAAATCAGACGAAGCAAAGAAAAAGGCTGAGGAAAATCCTGAAGACAAAAAGGCACAGGAAAATGCCGCAGCTGCTGAAAAAGAAGCAGAAAAAGCAAAGTTTGAAGCAGAGGAAGCTCAGGAGCAAGCTGAAAAAGCCCGTGATGAAGAAAAAAATCAGGAGCAGGAAGTAAGCGAACAAAAGGAAAAGACTAAGGAAGCCGAGGCTAAGGCAGATGAAGCTCAGTCAAAGGCAGACAAAAAAACTGAAGAGGCGCAGTCTGAACGCAAGGAAATAGCAAAGGATCAGCAGAAAGTCGCCGCCGAAGAAAAGAAGAACGAGAGCGTTCCGAGTGCATACGGCATTACTCTTGTAAACGGCTCACAGCTTTCTGAAATCGTAAAAATGAATTCCAAGACAGGAAGCGTAATAAAAGAATCCCCGGTCAAAGTTATCAGGAACAGGACTGTTTTCGAAGGCGGCGACGGCTTTATTGCGGTTGCAGGCGAAAATAAAGGAAAAGGCGCCGTCAAGCTTGTTTCAATCGATAAAGACTCACTTGAAATAGTTTCTGAATCTGAAGAAATCTTGTCTGACGAATCAGTTCTGGTTAAGGACGGAGCAAATTATTACTGCGTCATTCAGGAAGGAAGCAGCTTCTTTGTAGGAAAATTTTCTGACAGCCTTTCGCTTGTAAAAAAGTCGCCTGTAAAAGTCCACAAGGCAACTCCGATTGTAGTAACCGGCGCCGACCTCATGGTAACAGATGCTTCAAACAAGCCTGCCCTGCTTTCGGCATCCGACCTTACAAAGATATCAGAATAATTATAAGGCTTTCCCCTTATTCTTCACCGCGCGCCTTGTTTT
The DNA here is from genome assembly GCA_902772975.1 of uncultured Spirochaetaceae bacterium. GTDB lineage: Bacteria > Spirochaetota > Spirochaetia > Treponematales > Treponemataceae > Treponema_D. Next base: position 1,993 of record CACYCX010000198.1, on the reverse strand, counting down.
CAAATTTTGTGTAGGAAGCAAGGTACAGAATATCTACGTCGCCAGTAGGACCGTTACGCTGCTTTGCTACAATCAGCTTTGCATCCTGAACCGGATTTGATTCCTGTTCGGCGGTTTTAATTCTTTCGCGGTGAAGGAACATTACGACATCGGCATCCTGTTCGATTGAGCCAGAACCGCGCAACTGGGCAAGCGTCGGCTCTGCGCCTTCAGCGTCACGGGCAACCTGACAAAGCGCAACTATCGGAATATTAAGCTCGCGGGCCAGCGCCTTTAATGATTTTGAAATTTCAGAAATTTTTTCGTAAACTGGCGCATTTCTGTTTTCCGTTTCGATAAGACCGATATAATCTATAAAAATGATTTCCACCTTCTGCTCTACTACAAGACGGCGCGCCATTGCCTTTAAGTCCAGAAGCTGCATGTTGGGAGTATCAACTACATATAAAGGCGCATTCCAGCATCTTGCCGCCGCGTCCTGAAGCTTCTGAAAATCCGGGATTCCAAGAAGACCGGACTTAATCTTGTTTCCTGGAACGCGGGATTCCTGGCTCAAAAGGCGCTGTCCGATCATATTGTACGACATTTCAAGAGAAAAGAACGCGCACGGAATCTTTTTTTCAACCGCAATAAACTGCATCATTGACAGCGCCATCGCCGTCTTACCGATTGAAGGACGCGCTCCCAGGATAATAAGCTCTGATTTCTGAAAGCCGCTGGTCATCGTATCAAGAACGGCAAAGCCGGTCGGAATTCCAGTAAACGAATTTTTTTCGTTAAAGCGCTTGTCAACTTCCTTAATCGTATTGTTGATGATTTCCTGCATTGAATAGATTTTTGTAGTCTGGCTGCGGTTTGTCAAATCAAAGATTGTTTTTTCAGCTTCCTCAAGAATATGCCGGCTTTCCTTGGTTGCATCAAAGGAAAAGGCCTTCAAATCAGAGGAAACCTGTATTAAATCGCGTCTTGTAGCACAGTCAATTACTATGTTCGCGTAATATTCGATATTCGAGCTTGTTGGAACGGTATCAGTCAAGGCCGCTATATAAGCCGCTCCACCGGCCTGTTCAAGTTTTCCTGTTTTTGTAAGTTCATTTATGAGGCTGAGCGTATCACCCCTGATATTCTGCCCGAAAAGAGAAATCATTGCCTCATATATAATTTTGTTCTGATATGAATAAAACCTGTCTGGCTGTAAAAGGGAAATAATGTTTGAAATTGAGCCCCAGTCAAAAAGAAGCGCTCCTAATGTAGCCTGCTCTGCCTCAAGATTATGCGGCGGAACTTTATCCTTCAATGCCTCGTAGCTCATTTTTATCCCCCATCTATGAACAATATATCAATAAGTTATCAACAATTTTGTATTTTGATTTAAAAACAATGAAAGCCAGACATAAACGTCCGGCTTTCATATTCAAAAAAGCATTTACAGTAAAAAACTATTCTGCTTTTTCTTCTGTTGCAGGAGCCTCAGCCTTTGGAGCAGAAGCCTTTGCCTTCTTTTCTGTGTTCTCAGACTTGTCAGAAGCTTCTTCCTGTGCCTTTACAGCAACATGAACTTCAGCTGTCTGTGCTTCATAAAGCTTAAGAGTAACCTTGTAGTTACCAACATTCTTGATTGTAACTCCAGGAACTTCAACTCTTTTTCTTTCGAACTCGTATCCTTCTTTTGCAAGAAGATCAACGATTGTCTGTGAGCTTACAGCACCATAGAGCTTACCGTTCTGTCCTGCCGGTACAACTGCAACAAGCTCAAGCTTCTCAAGCTTTTCCTTAAGGCTTGCAGCATCTTCTCTTTTCTTCTGCTTGCGTGCTTCAATTTCTGCACGGCGGCCTTCGAAAATTGCAACTACTTCCGGTGTGTACGGGAAAGCAAGTCCGCGCGGGAAAAGGAAGTTTCTTGCGAAACCTTTTGCAACTTCTTTTGTATCGCCCTCTTCACCAATGTGAGGTACGTCTTTGTTAAGAATAACTTTCATTTTACAAGCTCCTC
>CACYCX010000197.1 GCA_902772975.1 uncultured Spirochaetaceae bacterium | reverse complement strand
GCTATCGGTTATGTTCATTCCGTTTAAAATATATCTGTAAGTTTTGCGGAGCTTTTCAAACGCAAACCAGCTTGCAAGACTCATTCCGGTCTGTTCCTTAAAAAGATGCGAAAAGCGGCTCTGCGAAAGAAAAGCACCTTCTGCAAGCCGGGCTATTGTGTCCTCGGTAATCGTCTGCATGTTTTCAACGGTACTGATTGCCTGTTGAATTCTTAGGTCATATTTTCGTTCGTGATTTTTTGAAAAATTGCAGATTCTTAAAATCTGTTCATCAAGTGCTTTGGGCTTTGGCGGATTGTTTATGTCTGTAAGTGAATCGACGATGAGGCGGACTTTTTCTACGAGCTTTTTGTCGAGCAATGCATATGGCTTTCCTTTTAAAAGGTTTTGTTCCATTGAACAAGCCCAGCTGCTTGTCTTAAAAAACATGAACAGCACAAAACGCCCTTTAGTAAAACAGACATGCTCCACATTTCCGTCAATGTAAATTCCCCGGCAGCAAATTTTTTCGCCAGCAACATTCCATTCCATATCCGAGTCAAGCGAAAGTACAAGATGAGAGGCAAGATGCTTGTGTGGCTTTTCAGGTTCCTTTTCCGTGATGAGCATCAGGTGATCCTGAAAATAAAATGAATGAAGCTGCTTCATATGAGTGAATTACCTTTTGATTTTTTTCATCATTTTGCTGACTTCAGTTTTATACGCGTCTTTAAGCTCCGGCGGATTTATAATCTGAACGGCCGAACCAAAACGGAGAACCCAGTACAATGTTTCCTGAATCTGATTTGACTCAAAGCTGAGGTAGACCGTGCCGTCTTCATTCTGATGGCATTCCTGATTTTTATGCCAGGTGCGTTCCAGAATATAAGTATTTACTGACTTATCAAAAAGAAGCTCAATTTTTTGCGGAGCTGAATCATTGTTCCAGATTCCAAAATTCGGATCAATATGAATTTTTTTTCTGTAATCTGGATCTGGTTTAAATTCTTTACAAAGCGAAATGTTTTTCATTCGTGCAAGAGTAAAGGTTGAAAAGTTTTCGCGGTCAGGATTAAAGCCCAGAATATACCAGTCGCCTTTCTGATTGTAAATCTTGTACGGGTAAAGCGTGTGCGGTTTGTATTCCGTTGAGCTGATTGAGCGGTAGTTAAACTTCATGATTTTATGCAGCTTTGTGGCCTTAAAAATTGAATTGAAAATTTCCTCCTTGATTATTGGAACCGGATCGGAAATGAATTCAACATCATTCATAAAGCTTGACTGAACTTCAACCTGATTGGGAAGCATCTGCGAAATTGTTTCGTAAACTTTTGTAATTGTTTTTTTAAGCGGAGTATTGTTGTAGCGTTCCATCAGAGGAAGAATTCCTGTGACTGCAAAAATTTCGCTTTCGGTAAGCATCATGTTTTTTACGAAATATGTATTGTCGCTGTAATAGTATCCTTTTTTTGAGCGGTCGTATTCAATCGGCGCATTGTAATAAATCTTGAGTTCGTCGATGTCACGGAGAATCGTGCGGCGTGAAACTTCAAGTTCCTTCATTAATCTTTTTACGCTCGGGTAAGTAAGATTCTGGATTGCCTGTTCAACCTTAAAAAGCCTCAGCGGTTTTGTATGGTTTTCTCTTGGTTTAGTTTTTCTTTTCATACTTATATTATATCACAGATTTTTTGTTTTTGGTGTCAATTTTTGGCACTGTTGGATGTGGCTGTTGAATTACAAAACTGGATTTTGTGTAGTATAATATTTGTAAGAGTGTACATATACGGAAAGGATATGAGAAAGTTTTATGAGCAGCATACTGATAGGAACTAGCGGATACGATTACCCTGAATGGAAAGGCGTTTTCTATCCGCCGGAAATAAAACGGGCAGATTTTCTCTCTTACTATGCAACGCAGTTTAATGCAGTGGAGCTGAATAATATGTTTTACAATATGCCTACGGCAGAACGGTTGTTTTCATTTTACGAGCGGAGTGAAGGAAATCTCCAGTTCAGCATAAAGGCAAACAGGCTGCTTACGCATGAAGTTGATTCACAATGGCAAAATTCGGCAGATGACTTTAAGACAGCGCTGAATCCACTTTTGGAAAAAGATTGCTTGTGTGCGGTTCTATTTCAGTTTCCGCAGAGCTTTCATTACACAAATGATAACCGAATTTATCTTGCAAAGGTGATTGCAGCTTTTGAGGGATTCCCGGTTGTAATAGAGTTCCGCCACATAGAATGGATAAGGGAATCTGTATTTGAGGGCCTTGTTCAGCGAAAAGCTTCAGTTGCTTTTTGTGATATGCCAGATTTGAAGAATCTGCCAAAAATGTCGGTGGTTGAGCCTGTCGAAACCACCACAAGAACACAGTTTATAGGCCCGAATGCTTATATCCGCTTACATGGACGAAATGCAAATGCATGGTACTCAGCAAGTCCTGAACAAAACGGAAGCGGCAGATATGATTATGAATATTCAGAAGAGGAATTAAAGGAGTTTGTACAGGTAGTACATGTTGCTTCGGAAGAGGGCAGAAAAGTGCAAGTGTATTTTAATAACCATCCGAAGGGAAATGGGGCTAAGAATGCGATAATGCTGAAGGAGATGGTTTTAAACCAACAGTTTAATTAATATTTTTTGTATTTATGATATAATTGCCGATGCAGGAGTGTAAAACCAGAAGGTGGTCAGAAACTACTCAAAAAATCTATGAACTTATAAAGGGAAATCCTTTGATAAGCCGTAAAGAATTAAGTGACACACTTTCTGTTAATCCAAGTGCTGTTCAGAAACATATTGAAAAATTAAAAAAAGAAGGTATCATTATCCGTAAAAATGGGGCTAAAGGCGGGCACTGGGAAGTCTTATAAATCAGATGGAAATCACCTGCATCATCCAAAAATTCCGGCTGTGTTTATATGAAGAGAGTATCATGCTATAATGAGAAAAATCAGGAGGAATAAATCATGCCAATGATTGAAGCAAAGGTGACCATGCAGTTGCCTGCAGAAAAAAGAGATGTTTTGAAGTCCGAGTTTGGAAAGGCTATCAGTATAATCGGAAAGCCGGAATCTTATCTGATGATTAATCTTATTGATAATCAGGATTTGTATTTTG
>CACYCX010000196.1 GCA_902772975.1 uncultured Spirochaetaceae bacterium | reverse complement strand
TGAAGTCATCAGACGCAAAGTCGGTAAGACTGGTGTAGAATAAGGTGAAGCCATATGTTAAGAAAACTGAATGACAAAGCTAGAAGACGCCTTCACAGAAAGATTCATATTCGTAAGTCTGTTTATGGAACTGCTGAGCGCCCGCGCATGACAGTTACAAAGAGCAACAAGAATCTTTATGTACAGGTAATTAATGACGATGAGGGTAAGACCCTTGCTTCTATTTCTACAATGGAAAAAGATTTTGCAGCCCTTAAGCCAACAACTGAGGGAGCAGCAAAGCTTGGTGAAGCTTTGGGAGCACGCCTTAAGGATAAGAATATTACATCTGTAGTATTCGACCGCAACGGATATCTTTATCATGGTGTTGTAAAGGCCCTTGCAGATGGAACCCGCAAAGCCGGGATTCAATTCTAGGAGTATCTATGGAACGCCAGAGAAATTTTGATAAAGAACCAAAAGAGAAAGAGTTTGTAGAAAAGCTCGTTACTCTTAACAGAACTGCAAAAACAGTAAAGGGCGGACGCCGTATGTCTTTTGCAGCATTGAGTGTAGTTGGTGATCAGAAGGGTCGCGTAGGTTACGGATTTGGTAAGGCTAATGATGTAACTGAGGCAATCAGAAAGAGCATCGACCGCGCAAAGAGAAATTTAATTTATATGCCGATAAAGAACGGAACTATTCCGCATGACATTATCGGTAAGTATAAGAGTTCATCTGTTCTCCTTAAGCCGGCTTGTTCGGGTACTGGAATTATCGCAGGTGGTGCTGTTCGCGCAATTATGGACGCTGTAGGAGCTACAGATGTTCTTTCAAAGTCTTTGGGCTCTGGAACATCAGTAAATGTAGTTCGTGCTACTTTCGATGCAATTGAGCACCTTATGGATGCTTCTACTGTTGCAAAGAACAGAGGCAAAACTCTTGACGAGTTGTGGGGGTAATTTATGGCTAAGAAACTTAAGATTACACTTACAAAAAGCGTGATTGGTCAGAAACCTGCAAAGGTAGCTACTGTTCGCAGCCTCGGACTTAAGAAAATCAGTTCATCTGTTGAGCAGGAGGATAATCCTTCTGTTCGCGGTATGATTGCAGCAGTTGCACACCTTGTAAAGGTTGAGGAGATTCAATAATGGCTGAGTTCGATTTAACAGCACCTAGAGGTGCCAATAAAAAACCGAAGCGCGTAGGTCGTGGTTCTTCTTCTGGACTTGGTACGACAGCTGGTAAAGGTAATAAAGGTCAGCAGTCTCGCTCAGGTTCAAGTGTTCCTTATGTAGGATTCGAAGGTGGACAGATGCCTCTTTACAGACGCATCGCCCAGAGAGGATTCTCTAACTATCCGTTCAAGCAGGAATATGCATGCGTAAATGTTTCAGTATTGAACAGTAAGTATGCAGACGGAGAAACTGTAGACAAGGCTTCGCTCGTTGCCAAGAAAATTTTAAAATCTAAGACTCTTCCAGTTAAGATTCTTGGAAACGGGGAAATCTCAAAGAAGATTACTGTTAATGTTGACAAGGTTTCTGCTTCAGCAAAATCTAAGATTGAAGCTGCAGGTGGAACTGTTACTGTTGCAGATACTTCATCAGAAAAAAAAGAATAGTCGCGGAGTAATAAATGGCTAGCAATTCATTAGTTAACATTTTTAAGGTTCCTGAACTTCGCAGCCGTCTATTCTTCACTTTTGTTGTTCTGGCTGTCTATCGTCTTGGATGTGTTCTTACTATTCCTGGCATAGACGCCGCCGCCTTGTTTGATTATTTCAATAATCTTGCAAAGGCGAACAACAATGCATTTGCCAGTTACATGGACTTCTTTGTCGGCGGCGCATTCTCAAATTTCTCTGTATTCATGCTCGGTGTTATGCCGTACATCTCTACACAGATTATTATGCAGCTGCTGATGATTATCTTCCCGGCACTTAAACGTGCTGTTCAGGAGGATGGAGGACAGCAGCAGATGGCAGTTTGGACAAGAGTCGGAACTGTAGCTGTCTGCTTGATTCAGTCTTTTGCTGTAACTATTTATGCTAAGAATATTGGTGTAATTTCCCTCAATAATGAGGTTGCTTTTAAGCTTCTTGCAATGCTTACTGTAACAACTGGTTCTATGGTAACAGTTTGGCTTGGTGATCAGATTACTGGTCACGGAATCGGAAATGGTATCTCAATTATGATTTTTGCAGGTATCGTAGCCAGAATGCCGAGTGCAATTGTAGAACTCGTAGACAAGGTAAGAAACGACGGACTTAATGTTGTGTTCGTTCTTGTTGCTCTTGTCATTTTTGTTGCAATCATTGCGCTTGTTGTATGCGAGGAATCAGGTGAACGCAGGGTTCCGGTACATTTCGCAAGCCAGATGAGAGGCAGAAAGCAGTATGCGGCACAGTCAACATACATTCCGTTTAAGGTTAACCCGACAAACGTAATGCCGTTGATCTTTGCTTCTTCATTCCTGCAGCTTCCTTTGCAGCTTGTTTCATCTGTTGCAAGTGGTTCAGGTGCTGCTAGATGGGTACAGAAACTTGCAGTTTTTTTGAATCCGAACGGATTATGGTATAATGTTCTTTTAGTAGTTCTTATTATTTTCTTTGCTTTCTTCTACGCACAGGTAACTATGAACCCCACAGAAATAGCAAAGCAGATCAGGGAAAATGGCGGCTCAATTCCTAATGTAAGAGCGGATAAAGCTGAAGAATATTTACAGCGGATTCTTAATCACTTGGTTTTTCCAGGTTCATTGTTCCTTGCGGCAGTTGCAATATTGCCGACAATCATCCAGCTTATCTTTAAGTTCCCGCAGTCAGTTGCAATGCTTATGGGCGGAACTTCACTGATAATTATGGTTGGTGTAGATTTGGATACTATGAGCCAGATTGAAGCTCTTCTCAAAATGCATCATCACGATGGATTTATGAAAAAGGGCCGGGTACGCTCAAGAAATCTGTAGAAAATTTCGGATTTTTTAGAAATACCTGTAGAACAAATAATGGAAAATGTGATATAGTGGTTGCACTCAATTGTAGTTCATTGTGAATTGCCATAATTGAGTGTGCGCTATAGTTGCGCAATCTATCACATTTACCAGGGGGACTTTTATGAAAGTACGAACCAGCGTAAAGCCTATCTGCGACAAATGTAAGGTTATCAAGAGAAATGGTATAATTCGTATCATTTGCACAAACCCAAAGCATAAGCAGAGACAGGGCTAAAGGAGTATTAGATGGCTCGAATTGCGGGAGTTGACCTCCCTAACAAACATGTTTGTATCGCCTTGACTTATATTTACGGTATTGGTCGTTCTGCTGCAAGAAAGATTTGCGAAGAGACTAAAGTAAATCCATCGGCAATGATTAATGATCTTTCTCAAGATGATTTGACAAAGCTTCGTGAATTCATTGACAAAGAATATAAGGTAGAGGGACGCCTTCGCTCAGAAATTGGTCTTAACATCAAACGCCTTATGGATATCGGATGTTATCGTGGTCTTCGCCACCGCAAGGGACTCCCTGTTCGCGGTCAGCGCACACGCACGAACTCTCGCACACGCAAGGGTAAGAAAAAGACTGTTGCTAACAAGAAGAAAGCATAAGGCGGAGGTAAGTTAAGTGGCTACTGTAAAAAAACGAAAGGAAAAGAAGACTGTCTATGAAGGCAATGTGTACATTCAGGCAAGCTTCAACAATACTATCGTAACAATTACTGACCTGAAGGGAAATGCTCTTTCTTGGGCTTCTTCAGGTGGACTTGGTTTCCGTGGAGCAAAGAAGTCTACTCCGTTTGCTGCACAGACTGTTGCAGAGACAGCAGTTCAGAAGGCTGTAAGTTATGGTCTTCGTGAGGTGCATGTTTATGTTAAGGGACCTGGAGTCGGCAGAGAAAATGCTATCCGTTCTTTAGGAGCTCTTGGTCTTAAGGTTAAGTCAATTTCGGATGTAACACCTATTCCGCACAACGGATGCCGTCCGCGAAAGACTCGCCGCATGTAATTACGAAGGAGATAACTTAGAATGGGTAAGAGTACACAGCCTCTCTTGAAGAGATGCAAAGCTTTAGGTATTAACCCTGTTGTTATGGGTTATACTAAAGAATCAAAGAGAAACCAGAAAGAAACAAGACGCAAAAAGTCAGAATATGGTCTTCAGCTCGAAGAGAAGCAGAAGGTCAGATTTATCTATGGCGTTCTTGAAAGACAGTTCAGAAGATATTATTTCATGGCAACAAAGAGACATGGTGCTACAGGCGAAATGCTTCTTCAGATTCTGGAATCACGCCTTGATAATGTTGTTTTCAGACTTGGTTTTGCAAAAACTAGAAAGGAAGCTCGCCAGCTTGTAAGCCATGGACATATCACTGTTAATGGCAAAAAGGTTGACATTCCGTCATTCCTCGTAAAAGTAGGTGATGTAATTTCTGTTAAGGAGTCAAGCAAGGCTTCTACAGGAATTAAGAAGATCCTTCTTGCAAATGGTGAGAGAGTAGTTCCTGCATGGCTTGAAGCTGACAAGGACAATTTTACTGGAAAGGTTGTTAATTTAGCTGCTAAGAGTGATATTGATTACGCAGTTAAAGAGAATCTTATTGTTGAGTTCTATTCCAAATAAGGAGTTTAGATGGCTCGCAAAAATCTGCTTAAAGGTTTTAAGAAACCGAAGGGCATTACATTTGAACATATTGAGACTAATCCGAATTACGGTAAGTTCACTGCTTATCCGTTTGAGACTGGATTTGGAACTACTGTCGGAAATACTCTCCGCAGAGTTCTTCTTTCATCGATTCAGGGCTATGCAATCAGCTCAATTCGTATAACCTCATATAGTGCAGATGGTGTTCCTCATGTAATTTCAAATGAATTCGAGAGAATCCCGAATGTTGCGGAAGATACTCTTGAAATTCTCAACAGCTTGAAACAGATACGTTTGCGCCTTCCTGAGGATGTTGAATCTGATACGATTCTCTATGAATTCCAGGGTCCGGGAACCGTTTACAGCGATGATTTCGCTAAAGACGGTCAGCTTGAGATTATGTCAAAAGATAAGTTGATTTTTACAATGGAAGAATCAGCTAAAATTGACATGGAAATTCAGATCGATTTAGGCAGAGGATATGTTCCTGCGGAGACAAACGCAAACTATATCGAAGTTGTTGGAACAATTGCAATGGACACAATCTTCAGTCCAGTTTGCAAGGTAAAATATGCTATTGAGCCTTGCCGCGTTGGTCAGAGAAATGACTACGATAAACTGGTTCTTGAGATTTGGACAGACGGTTCTATTGCTCCGGATGACGCGCTTGCAGAAGCAGCAAAAATTGCGAAAGATCACTTTTCTATTTTTGTTAACTTTAATGACAGCGATATTTCTATGGGCGATGATCTTGATGAAAGTGACGAGCATATTCGCAGCATCCTTAACACTCCTGTTGAGGAATTGGAATTATCAGTTCGCTCATCAAACTGCCTGAAAAATGCAAACATTCGCACAATCGGCGAATTAACAAAGAAGACAGAAGATGATATTGCCAAAACAAGAAACTTTGGTAAAAAGAGCTTGACCGAAATTAAGGAAAAGCTTCTTGAATGGAATCTTACTCTTGGAATGACAGACTACAGTCATTTGAAGAATGTCAATTTGACTAAGAAAAAGGACGAGACAGATGAATCATAAAAATGGTTTTAATCCGCTTTCACGTACTTCTGCACATCGTCGTGCAATGTCACGTAATATGGTTACTTCTCTTTTCAGATTTGAGCGCATTACAACTACAAAGGCTAAGGCTCTTGAAGTTCGTAGAAAGGCTGAAAAACTGATTACAAGAAGCAAGGTGGACAGTGTTCATAATCGCCGTGAAGTAGCAAAGTTCATTCAGGATGAGAAAATTCTGAACAAGCTCTTTACAGAAATCGGTCCTCGCATGAAGGACAGAAATGGTGGTTACACTAGAGTTATGAAGTTGGGTTTCCGTCAGGGAGACGCTGCTGATGTGGTAATTCTTGAACTGGTTGACTTCAACCTTGATTCAGGAAATGACAAGAAAGCCGCTCCAAAAGCAGCAAAGAAAGCTTCTGCAAAGGCTGAAGCTTAAGTGAAGGAGTAGAAAATGTCTAAAGCACATCGCGGAACAGGTATCAGATCAATGGCCAACCACGGTCGTGGAAAGTGTCCTGTTTGTAACACTTCTAACATCAAGACTCTTTATGAGCACGAAATTGATGGAAAAAAAGTTATGGTTTGTAAGTTCTGCAACGCAAACCTTAAGAACAAGGCAAGAGCGGCTGCTAAAGTAACAGCAGCGGCAGCAAAGGCTGAGGCTCCTGCTGAAACTACACAGGAAGAAACTCCTGCAGCTGCAGAGTAAGTATTAAAACTTACCTTAAGCCGTCTCAATTTAGCGAGGCGGCTTTATTTTTTTTAAAGAAATTTAATATAATTTCAGAAAATAAGCATAAATAATATTGACACATTTTTTGATAAATTAATAATATCTCAATATACAATTCTTTTTGGAGGTATTATGAAAAGATTAGCAAAATTAGCTTTGGCAGCTGTTTTGGGATGTGTTGCTGCTAATGCATTCGCAGCCGGAAAGGCAAACACAATTACAATCGGCGGAATTTTCCCTCTTTCAGGTGGAGTTTCAGTTTACGGTGTTGAATGCAAAAACGGCATTGATTTGGCAATTGAAGAGATTAATGCTGCTGGCGGTATTGACGGTAAGCAGCTTGTTCTTATCAGCGAAGATGATGAAGGAAATCCTGAGAAAACAGTAAGTGCATACCAGAAGCTTACAACTCAGAACAAGGTAAAGCTTATCATCGGTTCACTTACGTCTGGATGTACAAAGGCTATTACAAAGCGCGCTCAGGCACAGAAGGTAGTTCAGATTGCTCCTGCTGCTACAGCTCCGGATATCACAGATGCCGGTGACTTCATTTTCCGCGCATGCTTTATTGACCCGTTCCAGGGAACGGTTGGCGGTAAGTTTGCTGCAACAGACCTTAAGGCAAAGAAAGCTGCTATCCTTTATGATATCGGAAATGATTATTCAGTAGGACTTACTGAGAACTTTGAGAAGGCTTTCAAGGCAAACGGTGGTACAGTAGTTGCAAAAGAATCTTATGCAACAAACGATAAGGATTTTAACGCTCAGATTACAAAAATCAAGAACGCAAATCCAGATATCGTTTATCTTCCGGATTATTATGGTGTTGTTGCTCTTATTGCAAAGCAGCTTCGTGCTCAGGGCGTAAATACTCCGATTGTTGGAGCTGACGGATGGGATGGCCTTACAGACAAGGCTGGTGATGAAGTTCTTAACGGCTTCTATTCAAATCATTATTCTTCAGATTCAACTGCACCGGCTGTAAAGAAATTTGTAACTGCATTTACAAAAAAATACAGCAAGGCTCCGACTGCTTTCGCTGCTCTCGGATATGATTCAGTTTATATCCTTAAGGACGCAATTCTTGCCGCAGGTTCAGCTGATGCTCCTGCAGTAAAGGCTGCTCTTGCAAAAATGAAGGGGGATTATGTAACTGGTTCACTTTCTTTTGATGCAAAGCACAATCCTGTCAAGGCTGCCGTTATGCTCGAAATCGTAAAGGGTTCAAACGGAAAGCTTACAACTGTTTACAAGACAACTGTTAATCCGTAATGTTTTACGGTTATATAACGCAGTTGCTATAACTTGAAATAAGTTGTATAAATAGGTAGAATATATCTAGTGCAAAGGGGCACTTATTCTTTACGGAATAGGTGCCTTTTTTTTGCATTTTGTACGGAGGATATGTTGAATATCGGTTCATTATTTTTGCAGCAGCTTATCAATGGTTTGTCGCTTGGAAGCATTTATGCATTGATGGCGCTTGGGTATACGATGGTGTATGGTATCGTCAAGCTTATAAATTTTGCGCACGGCGATATCCTTATGATGGGCGCATATGCCGGATATTTTGTTCTTATGGCAACAGGAGCTACTCCTCAGGGATTTGCACTTGCCCTTGTTGTTTCAATGATTTTTTGTGGTATCCTTGGAATTGCGATTGAGCGCCTTGCATATCGTCCTTTGAGAAATGCGCCCAGGCTTAATTCACTTATTACGGCAATCGCTGTTGAACTTATTCTCCAGAACCTTATGAGGATCCTTCCGTTTGTAGGACCGGATCCGCGCCAGTTTCCGACACTTGAGCTTGGAGCATTGACATTTGGCGCTGTTTCAATTCCGGGAATTAAGGCGCTTGTAATTTTTGGAAGCGTTGTCCTTATGATAGGACTTAATGTCCTTGTTAATTACACAAAAACTGGAAAGGCAATGCGTTCTGTTTCTTATGACTTGCAGGCTTCTTCACTTATGGGAATTAACGTAAATAAAACAATCAGCATAACATTTGCAATCGGTTCCGTGCTTGCTGCTGCTGCCGGTGTGCTTTACGCAAGTGCCTATCCGCAGGTTGACCCGATGATGGGATATATGCCCGGATTAAAGGCATTCGTTGCGGCTGTTCTTGGTGGAATCGGCTCTATTCCGGGTGCCATGATTGGCGGAATTATTCTTGGAATTGCGGAAACGCTTACTAAGGGATATGGCCCTTCTCAATATGCGGATGCCATCAGTTTTGGAATCCTGATAATTATCCTGCTTGTCCGCCCGACTGGCCTTCTGGGTAAAAAAGCGGTTGTTAAGGTTTAAGGAGGAGCATGATGAAAAATAAGTTTTTTCGGAATACATTGATTTTAGGAATTATTTCTGTTGTTTGTGTTGCGTTTCCGACTTTTTTGATTTCGATAGATGTTCTTGACGCATATCTGGCACAGATTCTTTCACTTGCAGGGATTAATGCAATAATGGCGTTGAGCGTAAATATTATCTGCGGCATTACCGGACAGCTGTCGCTGGGCCAGGCGGGCTTTATGGCAATCGGCGCGTATTCTACGATTTTCTTCTGCCAGAATGCGCATATTCCGCTGCCTGTAGCTTTGGTGCTTGCCGGAATCGTAACGGCATTTTTCGGATTCCTTATCGGGTTCCCGACATTGAAGCTTGAAGGCGATTACCTTGCGATTGTTACGCTGGGATTCGGCGAGATTATCCGTGTATTTTTGGTTAACTTAAAGAAATGGACTGGCGGTCCGAACGGCATGGATTTTGAAACAGTCATGGTTTACGATCCGAAAATGGCGTTCCTTGTAATAACGAGCGTACTTGTGGTGCTAATAATTTTGATTCAGAATTTTATTCGTTCAACATACGGCCGCGCAATTCTGGCTGTTCGCGAAGACGAAATCGCTGCTAATTCAACAGGAATAAGCGTTTTCCGCTACAAGATGCTGGGCTTTGTCGTAGCTTCGTTTGTAGCTGGTGTTGGCGGTGCGCTTTATATAAGCCTTATCGGTTTTGTTAAACCGGATCAGGCATCATTTACAAAGAGTATTGATTATTTGATTTTTGTCGTGCTTGGCGGAATGGGTTCAACAACGGGAAGTGTTCTGGCTGCATTCGTTTTGACTTACCTTCAGGAGTTTTTGAGATTCCTTCAGAATTACAGAATGCTTTTCTATCCGGTAGTCCTTATTCTCGTAATGATTTTCAGGCCGCAGGGCTTGCTTGGAACGCGCGAGGTTTCTTTTGTAAAAGCATGGGATAAATTCCTTGCGTTCTGTTCGGCTAAAACAAAAAAAGTAGACGGAGGCAAAAATGCCTGAGAATAAAGAAATTATTTTGCGCGCTTCAGGTGTATCGATTGTTTTTGGCGGCCTGCGTGCAGTAAGTGAATTTAACTGTGAGCTTCATGAAGGAGAACTTGTGGGATTAATCGGACCAAACGGTGCCGGTAAAACTACAGTGTTTAATATGCTCAGTGGAGTTTATTCTCCGACAGAAGGGCAGATAAGCTTCTGGGATAAAAAAGGAAAAATTCAGATAATAAATAAATTATCTCCGGCACGCCATTGCCACTTGGGAATTGCGAGAACATTTCAGAATATAAGGCTTTTCGGAAATCTTTCTGTAAGCGATAACGTACGTATTGCACTTCACGCATCGCGTCATGTTAATCCGTTCGATGTTCTTTTCAGGACGCCGCGGTTCAGACGCGATGAAACAAGAATGACAGAGCGTGTAATGCAGCTGCTTGAACTATTCAAGATTGACAGTAAAAAAGATGAGCTTGCTAAAAACCTGCCGTATGGCGAACAGCGTAAGCTTGAGATAGTCCGTGCCCTTGCTTCAAATCCGCGGCTTTTGCTTTTGGACGAACCGGCCGCCGGTATGAATCCGCAGGAAACGGAAGACCTGATGAATCTTATTGCGTTCATCAGAAAGGAATTTAATCTTACAATCCTTTTGATTGAGCATGATATGAAGCTTGTTATGGGAATCTGCGAGCGCATTTTTGTTCTTGATTACGGACGGATTATTGCTTCTGGTGCGCCTGATGAAATCAAATCAAATCCGCAGGTAATCAAAGCGTATCTTGGACAGGAGGCTGTTAATGCTTAAGGTTGAGAATCTGAATGTTTCTTACGGAGCAATCAACGCTCTTCGTGGTATAAGCTTTTCTGTAGAAAAGGGCGAGATAATCAGCTTGATCGGCTCAAACGGCGCCGGTAAAACAACGACGCTTCACGCTATATCTAACATAATTAAAAAACGCAGCGGAACTGTTTCGTTTAACGGAATCGACATAACTTCGATGGCGCCTGATTCAATCGTAAAGCACAAGCTTATTCAGGTACCGGAAGGCCGCCGCATTTTCCAGAATATGACTGTTAAGGAAAATCTTGAAATGGGCGCGTTTACCAGAAGCGACGACAAAATTAAAGAAGATATGGAAATGGTTTTTGAGCTGTTTCCGCGCCTTAAGGAAAGAATCAGGCAGATTTCGGGAACGCTGAGCGGCGGCGAGCTTCAGATGCTTGCAATGGGCCGCGGATTGATGGCTAAGCCTGAGCTGCTTTTACTTGATGAACCGAGTATGGGACTGGCGCCGATTCTTGTAGATGAAATTTTTGATATCATAAAGAAAATCAATGCGGCGGGTACGACTATTCTTCTGGTTGAGCAGAATGCATTTAAGGCGCTTTCGATTTCGAACAGGGCATATATTCTTGAGACAGGTACAATCAGCAAGGAAGGAATTGCGTCTGAGCTTGCGCGCGACCCGGCTGTAAAAGCAGCATACCTTGGCGCCTAGCGCAAAATCGCTCGATATTGATTAAATTTGCCTGAAAGGGAATTCGGTGTTATTATTTGAGTAGCAGGCAGTGCGCGGTGCGCTGCATATTCAGCCCGTTAAGGTATCGGAGGACGCTATGATTGTAAAAGAAGTAATGAGGACAAATTTGATTTCGGTAACTTCGGACACAACTGTTACTGAAGCAAAAGAATTGATGAATAAAAATAATATCAGCAAGCTGCCGGTAATTGATAAGGGTGTTCTTGTTGGAATCGTTACAAAAAATGATTTACTTCAGGCAGGTCCTTCTCAGGCAACTACGCTTGATATGTTTGAAATCAGCTATCTTCTTTCAAAGCTTACCGTAAAGAAGGTTATGTGCCCAAAGGTTATAACTGTTTCAGAAAACGAAGCGATTGAAGAAGCGGCAAGAATTATGGTTGACAATCAGATTGGATGTCTTCCAGTCGTAACAAACGGCGTTGCAGTCGGAATCGTTACAGAAAGCGACCTTTTCCACCTGTTTACTGATATGTTCGGTGCGCGCCAGAAAGGTGTAAGGGCAGTTGTAAGGATTGATGACAAGCCGGGCCAGCTTGCTAAAGTTACGCAGAGATTGAGCGAGCTTAACGCAAATATTGTTTCTGTCGTTACAAAGGAAATGGAAACCGGCGGAAAGCGCATGCTTACTTTCAAGGTAACTGGCTGTGAGCTTGATGCCGTAAAGAAAATTCTTGAAGAGCTGAATTTTGAAATAAGTGATATTCGCGTAAGGTAAAGCAGCTTTTAATTTTGCTGAAAATTTTCCTGCAAGAATTTTACTTAACTTGAAATTTTTGTTATCTTAATGGATATGAAACTCGGCGAAGAATTTATTCTGCTAGATTTTTTTAGATCTCATCTTAAAGAGTTTTCGGTTAAGGATTATATCAAGGCAATGTCTGTTTTTGGATTTAACCTTGACCGTGAAACTGCGCTTAATTATATAACTGATTCTCCGTATGTATTCCCGCTTTCTAACGGCAATTTTATTACGAGGGCCGGTGCGTTTACAGACCAGTATTTCAGCTTTACGCTTACGCCTGATGAAATTGAAAAGGGTATGTTCATAACAGGCCACAGACTTATGCCGTTTGTAGATCCTCAGGTTAATCCGGCCTTTTTTTCTTACGTATATGAAAACGAGGATCTGGAAAAAGTCACCGGCGAATTCCGCAAGGAGCTCGTGCTTGATTTATACAGGCTGTACGGCGAGGAATATGAGGTTCAGTATATTGGCGCTGATCCTGCGAACAAGAGTTTTGATTTGGAAAGCGGCGACTTTGAGCTTCCGGCTAAGGTTCCGATTACATGCTGTTCAATTAAAAAATTAATCGAAAAATACGGACTTTGCGCAGGCGACAGAATTGTGTGCAAGGTTGAGCATTGGGATACGGGTGTAATCAGGATTTTCCCTGAGCATAAAAAAAGAACGGCGCCCGGAGAACCTGTATTCATTGACAGTCTGACTGAGCAGCGGGTT
>CACYCX010000195.1 GCA_902772975.1 uncultured Spirochaetaceae bacterium | reverse complement strand
GGATGCTGTCTGTTTGACGGGACTTTGTGTGTGGGGCAGCCACCTTCGGCGGAACGGCATAGCCGATCCGAGCCGGTTTTATGGACAGACCTAAAAATTGCTGCGCAATTTTCTTTACGGTCTTCCAATTTTAGGCAGGCTGCCGGGCTTTTTTTTTATATTGTCTTTTCCCTTGTGAAAAGGATGCTGTCTGTTTGACGGGACTTTGTGTGTGGGGCAGCCACCTTCGGCGGAACGGCATAGCCGATCCGAGCCGGTTTTAATGGAGAGCGCTAAAGTAAACCTTCCTGTTTTCTTTTTAACGCGCTTCCAATTTTAGAAAGGCTGCCGGGCTTTTTTTTTATATTGCTTTGTGTCGATAATGGAGTTGTTATGCCAGGTTTCTATGATTGTTTTGATGTTGCTGTAGTTGGCGCAGGACATGCTGGAATAGAGGCTTCTCTTGCATGTGCTAGGATGGGACTTAAAACTGTAGTTATTACACAAAGTATAGATGCAATCGGCAGAATGTCATGCAACCCTTCAATCGGAGGTATTGCAAAAGGAAACATTGTTTGCGAAATTGATGCGCTCGGCGGTCAGATGGGAAAGTTTATCGATAATTCCATGATTCAATTCCGCCTCCTTAATAAAAGCCGCGGTCCTGCAGTTCAGGCACCAAGAAGCCAGGCAGATAAAATCCTTTATTCACAGCTTGCTAGAAAAACACTTGAATCAACAGAAAATCTTTCTACACTAATGGATACGGTTGTTGATATTCTTACATGTGAGTCGGAAGAAGATTTACCCCCTGATTCAGATTCAAAAGCAGAAAACGGAACAATTCCTGGGGAAGTCCGCTCTAAAAGCACTTCAGACAAAAGACAAAAAATTATCGGAGTCGTTACAGAAAGAGGCCGCATTATCCCGGTTCGTTCTGTTGTACTTACAACAGGTACCTTTCTGGGCGGAAGAATTTTTATTGGTGAATATGATGCTCCATGCGGACGCCTTGGAGAAAATGCAGCATTCGGTTTGACTGCAGCCCTTCAGAGAATCGGATTTACAACCGGACGCCTTAAAACCGGAACGCCTCCGAGAATCCTTAGAAGCTCAGTTGATTTTTCGGTACTTGAAGAACAGCAGGGAGATGACGAGGTAATTCCTTTTTCTTTTTCTACAGATGAAGTAAAGCGTCCGCTTGTTCCATGCCATATCGTTTACACAAATCCTCAAACTCACGAGATAATCAGAAATAATATCGGCCGCTCACCATTGTACAGCGGAAAAATTTCTGGAATCGGACCGCGTTATTGCCCTTCAATTGAAGACAAGGTAATGCGCTTTGCTGATCGTGAGCGCCATCAGATTTTTGTTGAACCGGAAGGACTTGAAACAGAAGAAATCTATTTGAACGGCCTTTCTTCATCTTTGCCGGAATCGGTTCAGGACGCCTTTTTGCGTACGATGACAGGATTTGAGAATGCGGTTGTATCGCGTCCGGGCTATGCGGTCGAATATGATTATGTCGAGCCGACCCAGCTTTATCCGAGTCTTGAGACAAAGCGCGTTGCCGGCTTGTTCAATGCTGGCCAGATTAACGGAACTTCTGGCTATGAGGAAGCCGCCGGTCAGGGATTGGTGGCTGGCATAAATGCAGGTCTATACGCCCGCGCGCATATAAATCAGTGCGGCCCGATATGCAAATCTCAAAGCTCTTTTGGCGGTACGGCTTCAAGCGGCGAAAAGGGTGCGTTCTGCCCGAAAGCGCATTTTTCTGATGAAGAAAGGGAAGCGTTTTACAATATGTCGCGCAAAGAATCGGAAGCGTTGAGCCATGCACTTGAGGAGGCTCAGAAAAATGCCGGATACCAGAAATTCCGCGCGATTCCAAAATGGGAGCCGCTTGTATTGGGAAGGGACGAGGCTTATATCGGCGTCCTGATTGACGACCTTGTAACGCTTGGAACAAAAGAGCCGTACCGCATGTTTACCGCGCGCGCGGAGTACAGGTTAAAGCTCAGGTTTGATACAGCGGACCGGCGGCTTTCCCGGAAGGCGTTTGAAGTCGGTCTGAAAAGTAAGGAGCAGCTTGACGCAGTCCTTCAAAAGTATTCTATGGAAGAGGAAGCTCTTTCTGTAATCGAAAAAAATCCTTCATGCGATAATCCGGGCTTTCCTGAAAAAATCTGGAAAAATGCCCAGATTGACTTTAAGTATAAATATTACATCGAAAAGCAGGACAGGCGAGTGGAAAAACTTCACCGTATGGAGAATGTAAAAATTCCGCTTGATTTTAATTACAGCGCAATTCCGTCATTGTCTTCAGAATCAAGGACAAAGCTTGAGCAGGTGCGTCCGATTACATTAGGTCAGGCAAGCCGTATTTCTGGAATAAGAAACAGTGATATTATGCTTTTGATGGTATATCTGAAATAGCTTTCCAGCTTTCTTCAACTGAATCAATAAAAGCTTTTTTCTCGCTTTCACTGAGGAATGAAGCCTTAAAGCTGTTTATGATAAGTGCCTTGATTTCATCTTCAGTAAAATTCAGCTTTGTGTAAACGGCATACAATTCATCGATTAAAGTTGTCTTAAAGAAAACCGGATCATCTGTGTTCACCGTAACAAGAAGTCCCTTGTCAAAGAAGGCGCGGATAGGGTGGTCTTCCATTTTGTGAACATATTTTTTTGTAAAGATATTGCTCGTTGGGCAGCACTCAATCGGAATCTGCTTTTCGCGAAGATAGTCCATAAGGCTTTCATCCTGAATTGAAGAAATGCCGTGACCGATACGCTCAGCGCCAAGAATCTTAACTGCATCCCAAACTGATTCTGGACCTACATCCTCGCCTGCATGGGCAACGGCATGGAAACCGTCGGCGCGCGCCTTTTCAAAAACAGGCCCGAAGAGATTGCACGGACCCTTTGCTTCGTTTCCGCCGAGACCGATACCGATAATATTTTCGTTCGGGCATTCCTTAAACATTGCATAATTTGCCTGTGCATTTTCAAGTCCGAATGTTCTTGAAACATCAGTAAGAAGCTTGATTGTAATGCCCTTTTCCTTTTTGATTTTTTCGATGTTCTTTGAGAAATTTTCAACCATCGCCTTGTAATCAAAGCCTTTTTTAACAAAAGCTGACGGCGCAAAGAATGCTTCGCAATACTTGATTCCGTTGTTTACAAGGTACTTTCCAAAATCTTCAAATACAAAGTCAAAATCAGAAACATCGATGAACATATCCTGAATCTTGAGGAATGAATCGATAAAGCCTTTCAAATCGTTATAGGCAAAAAGTGATTTTTCTTCTTCAGGAGACATTTCCTTGCCAAAGCGTTTTGCATAGAGCTTTTTTACAGATTTGAGTGTTATTACAGCTTCTATATGAATGTGAATTTCTGCTTTGGGTACTTTTCTTACAAAGGATGTAAATTGTTTTTTACTTAATTTTTTCATGCTCTAGCTCCTAAATATCAGAAAAAAAGTCTCCTTTTTATATATCGGCTGAAATTACTTACTTCTTTAGCATAATTTCAAGTTCATCGACAATTTTTGCAAACTTGTCGAGTGCGCTCTGAACTGGTTCCGTGCTTTCCATGTTGACACCCGCAACCTTGAGTGATTCAATCGGGTATCGAGAACCGCCTGATTTAAGGAATTTATAATAATCTTCTTTTTCTGACTCACCGCCGTTTACAACCCTGTCTGCGAGTGCAAGCGCCGCTGAAATTCCAGTAGAATATTTATAAACATAAAATGCATTGTAAAAATGCGGAATCCGTAAGCCTTCAAGGTCTGAATTTTCCTCAAAAACCATCTCCGGACCAAAGTACTGCTCCAAAAGCGAACGGTAAAGCTTTCTCAGCACCGGCGCTGAAAGCGGCGTGCCGTTTTCCACCATCTCGTGAGCCTTGAGTTCAAACTCGGCGAACATCGTCTGACGGTGAAGAGTAGACAAAATATCGTGCGCCCTCATCGAAAGAAGATACGCCTTCATCTTGTCTGAGTCTGCATTCTTCAATAAATACTGGAACACAAGCTCTTCGTTAAAGGTTGAGGCAACCTCCGCTTCAAAAATCGTGTAGCTGTACTGCAGGAACGGATTGTTGTGCGCAGAATACCATGAATGCATTGAATGACCGCCTTCGTGCGCCATCGTAAATACATCACGGATAATTGAATCCTTGTAATTCAGGAGAATGTAAGGATATCCCGTATAGGCACCGCTTGAAAATGCGCCGCTCCTTTTGCCTTTATTTTCGTATCTGTCAACCCAGCCGTTTTTAAGGCCGTTGCACAAAATGTCTGTATAATCCGTACCAAGCGGCTTAAGCGCGTTACGGCAAATCTCAACTGCCTGGTCGTAAGGTGTGTTTGTCTTAATATCCTCGACAAGCGGAACGTAAACATCGTAATGACGCAACTCTGATACTCCGAGCACTTTTTTTGTAAGCGAGTAATATTTGTGCAGTGCAGGAAGGTTTTTGTGAACCGTATCAATAAGGTTGTGGTATACGCTTGCAGGAACCTTGTCGCAGAAAAGTGAAGCCTCAAGTGAAGAAGAATAGCCGCGCGCCCTTGCCTGAAAAATATCCTGATTTACAGAACCGGCGTAAAGGCTTGCTATAGTATTCTGATGCTTTTCAAACTGCCCGTAGAATTTCTGGTAAGCAGTTTTCCTTATGTTTCTGTCTTTGTTTTCAAGGAATTCAGACCATGTTGACTGCGTAAGCGGCTTTTCAATTCCGTTTTCCGTAACCGTTCCAAAATCAAGGTCAACATTTGAAAGCAGGCTGAATGTTTTTCCAGCCGTCTGAGCCGTCTCCATCTGCAATGCAAGAATGCGTTCCTCTTTATCAGAAAGCACATGCTCCTTCATCCTCAGAAGCTTCTGAAGGCAGATTCTGTACGGATCAAAATCAGGTGATTCAAGCCATTTCTGGATTTTTTCACTGTCGATTGAAATGAATTCAGGTTCTGCAAAGCTTGTAAGGGCGACTGCCTTTGATGTTGCCATTGTGGCCCGTCCGTCCATATCAGACGCCTTTTCGTCACTTTCGTCTGCCGTCTGCAAAAGGCCTGCGTAATTTCCGACAAGCTCAACTGTCTTCCATAATTCTTCGTAAATTGAAAGCGCCTGTAAAAGAACTTCAGGAGATGAACCTAATTTTCCCTGAAACTCCGAAAACTTTTTTGCCAGCGGCTCTATTTTTGCAAGGGAATCTTCCCAGTCTTTATCTGATTTAAATAATGTAGTCAAATCCCATTTGTCACTTTCCGGGACTTCGCTTCGAGATGGAATAACAACTTCTTTCATATATATTGTATAATAACGCAAAATAATGACAGATACAATATTTAGCAAAATTTTCTTCTCAAAACACCTTTTTTCTGCTATGCTTTGCTCATATGAAGAAATTTAGTTTTGCACGCGCTGTTTTAGTTGCAGCATTTATTTTGTCCGGAGCATTTTTCTGCTCATGCCGCCGTTCAATCGGATATTCAGTTTTGTTGTGGGATGTTCCTGAAAAAAAATTGCAGGACGGACAGATTGTAAAGGTCCTTATTAAGTCGAATATAAGCCATGTTTATGTAATCGGTATTCCGGGTACAAGGGAAAAGGTTGAAATTCCGCTCTGGCAGCTTACCGAGCCTGTTTCAAAGAAAAAAGTTGAAAAGGTAAAGGCAAAGTATGCGGACTACATGCACTCGTACGCAAAGATAAAGGTTGACGGACTTCCTGTAAGAAATGCGCCTGTGAATACATCAAAGCAGGTTTACAGGCTTCACAAGGACGAGATTGTAAAAATTCTCTATAAGGGCGAAGGTCAGGACGTTATGGTCGGTAAAGGCGAAAAGCTTGAAGGCGACTGGCTTTGTGTCCTTACTACCGGCGGAACAAAGGGCTGGTGTTTTTCGTATAACCTTTCGCTTTTTGAGACAGGCGAAGGCGGCGTAATCGTCTCCGGCGATATTGAGGAAGAAGAGGTTAAGAGTGAGGATTCGCTTTTGAATCAGGTGCTTCAGGCAAAATGGTACCCGGAAAGCTATGCGCGTCTTTTAAAGGATAATACGATTGACCTTGAGGTTATGAAAACAGCTTACGGCTTTGATACTGGCGTAGAATCCGGCAAGGTTACGATTAACATTAAGGACAGGTTCAGGACCGGAACATATAACGGACTTACAAAAATCCGCGATGCAGTTTACGATTTTAACGGAACGCCGTTCCAGCTTATAATCAGAAGCGCTGACCAGATTGTAATCAACTACAACGGAAATGAAGGAAAGCCGGAGGCGTACACATTCGTAACGATTTCTGATGATTACAATATTGCAGAATTAATTGAAGCCGAACAGAACCGCCGTGCGGAAGAGCTTCAGAAGCTGTACAATGTTGATTCATTCAAAAGCTCAAATTACGGAACGCTTATTTTTAACGGCTCAACATTTACATGGACAGGCTACAATCTTTTAGTGCCTTCCGTAATCCCGGGAAGCGCAAAGCCTCGCGGAAATGTTTCGATAAAATATTTGCTTGATTCATCTTTGCAGGGTAAATACGACGGACTTTTGACGTTCAAATTTAACGGCGCTGATGATGAAGTAAATTTCTTCTATACACTTAAGTCTAACGGACTATCTCTTGAAGACGCGACGGAGGCAACAATCAAAAATAATATCGTTCAGTCGCGCGGAAAAAGTCCGATTATACTTTTCTTCAGCAGGTAACTCATGGCATTCGTCCAGTTTTCAAAAGTTTCTCTGGCATTCGGTGACCGCGATATTTTAAAGGATGTTTCCGTCAATTTGCAGACAGGAACTAAAGCGGCGCTGACTGGCGCAAACGGTGCCGGAAAAACAACGCTCATAAAAATAATGGCAGGCCTTATCGAGCCTGACAGTGGAAGCCGCATCGTGCAGAAGGGCGCGCGCGTGGCTTATCTTCCGCAATCAGGACTTACTCATAAAGGCGCGACATTGATGCAGGAAGCTGATAAGGCATTCCAGTATGGATATGACATCCAGAACGAGATTGACGAAATCGGCGAAAAATTAAAATCAAATCCGCCTGACAGCGATGCGCTTGTACTGCGCCATTCTGAATTGATGACTTATCTTGAGGATTCAGGCTGGCATAGAAGGAGCGCGCTTGCAGAATCAGTTCTTCTTGGACTTGGATTTTCACGCGAAGATTTTGACAGGATGACGGAAGAGTTTTCGGGCGGATGGCAGATGAGGATTGCGCTTGCAAAAACTTTGATGCAGAATCCGGATATCCTTCTTTTGGACGAGCCGACAAACTATCTTGATATCGAAGCGCGCACATGGCTTGAGCAGTTCCTTAAAAATTTTAAGGGCGGTTTTTTGCTTGTAAGTCACGACCGCTATTTCCTTGATGTTACCATAAATGAAGTTTACGAGCTTTTTAACGGCGAGCTTAAATGCTATCCCGGAAACTTTACTAAATACGAAAAGGTGCGCGCGGTTGAGCTTGCCACGCTGATTGCCGCTTATGAAAAGCAGCAGCAGGAAATAGCGCACCTTCAGTCGTTCATCGACAGGTTCGGATATAAGGCGTCAAAAGCAGCTCAGGCTCAGGAAAGACAGAAGCAGCTTGATAAAATGGTTCTGATAGAAATACCTGAAAGCCTTAAGAAAATCAAGTTCACTTTTCCAAAGGCGCCGCATGCTGGTCATCTTGTTTACCGAATGGAAGGCCTTACAAAATCGTATGACGGAAAGCGCAATGTAATTGACAATCTTGACTTTACACTCGAAAACGGTGAGCGCCTTGTTGTAGTCGGAAGAAACGGCGCCGGAAAATCTACGCTGCTAAGGATAATTGCGGGCGCTGACAACGATTTTACCGGAAACCTAATTCCGGGCGCTGGCGTAAAAATCGGATACTTTTCGCAGGATAATGCCGAGACGATAAAGGGAAGTCAGAGCGTGCTTGACCTTGTAGAAAGCGAGTCGCCTCTGGAGCTTGTTCCTAAGGCACGCGATTATCTGGGCGGATTTTTGTTCCGGGGCGATGACGTATTTAAGAGCCTTGATGTTCTTTCTGGTGGAGAAAAAAGCCGGATTGCGCTTTTAAGGCTTTTGCTGCGTCCTGTAAATTTACTCGTGCTTGATGAACCTACAAACCACCTTGACATGCATTCAAAGGATGTCCTCCTTGAAGCGTTAAAGGAATTTGGCGGGACTGTTGTTTTTGTAAGCCATGACCGCGGCTTTATCGAAGGACTTGCAACCCGGGTTCTTGAGCTTACTCCCGGTCGTGCACGCGTATTTCCGGGTGACTACAAATATTACATGGAGCGCCTTGAAGCTGAGGCAAACGGCGAGGTTCCGGCTCCTGACTCAAACACAACTGGTTCCGGTAAAAACGCCGCTTTGGGCAAGGCGTACTCTTCGGCACAATCAGGCGGCGTTCAAAATCAGAGCGCGGCTCAGTCCGATAATCAGGGCGCGTCTCAAAATGCGCTTTCATGGGAAGAATCAAAACGCATCCGTGCCGAACAGCAGAAGGCAGAAAAGGAAGTAGCCAGAATCGAAAAAGAAATTGCTGAGACGGAGGCTAAAAAAGGAGAGCTTGAAGCAAAACTTTCTGACCCTTCTGTCTATTCAAACGGCGAAAAAGCAAAGGCGGTGCAGGCCGAAATATCAAAGCTCGCCGCGCTCCTTGACGAACTTAACGCTAAATGGGAATCCGCCGCCGAAAAGCTGATGTAAGCTTCATTTGTTTGCTATGCATATTGTTACTGAAATTCTGAATTGCGGCTTTGTGACTAAAGATTTCCTCCTTTATCCTTGCAGCAGTATCTTTTTCTTTTTGCCGCCTTGTGCTAAAATATCGGCATGATAGAAAAAGTTAAGGCATTTATTGAACAGAATCAGAAAACATATATAGAACTTGAAAAGCTTTTGACAAGTCACAAAGCTCTTGCTCCGGAAAATGGAGGAGACGGCGAAAAGGAAAAGTGCGAGGCTCTTGAAGCTTTCCTTCGTTCTCATGGCTTTTCTTGTCTTGAACGCTATGACGCACCCGACGAGCGCGCTGCAGGAGGCATAAGGCCAAATCTTGTCGCGACAATTCCGGGTAAAAAAGATGATTACAGCATCTGGATTATGGCGCACATGGATGTAGTTCCCACCGGTGATTTAAGCTTGTGGCAGACTGACCCGTGGACCGTTGTGGAAAAAGACGGCCGCCTTTACGGAAGGGGAGTGGAAGATAACCAGCAGGGATTGTGTTCCGCGTTTGCCTCCGCCTGGGCATTTGTGAGCCTTGGAATAAAGCCCGAGCATACAGTAAAGCTTTTGTTTGCAGCGGACGAGGAAGTCGGAAGCACTTACGGGGTTAAATATTTAATAGAACAGACAAGCATATTTAAAAAAGGCGATGTAGTAATAATTCCTGACGGCGGCGACAGTGAAGGGTGCACGATAGAGATTGCAGAAAAAAATCTTTTATGGATTACATTTGAGACAATCGGTAAGCAATGCCATGGCTCAAGGCCTGATCAGGGAAATAACGCCTGCCTTGCTGGCAGCGCTCTTGCATTAAAGCTTAGGGACGGGCTTTACAAGACGTTTTCTGAAAGGGATGAAATGTTTGATCCGCCATACTCTACATTTGAGCCTACAATGCGGCAGAAAAATGTTGACGGCATAAACATAATTCCGGGACAGGATGTATTAAGCTTTGACTGCAGGATTCTTCCGTGCTACAAAACTTCTGATGTAATTTCAAAGATGAAGGAAATTGCTTCTGAAATAGAAAATGAATATGGCGTAAAGATTTCTGTAAAGCCTGTTCACGAGGCTTCGTCGGTTCCGACTCCAAAGGATTCACCTGTAGTAAAAAAGCTTTCCGCAGCAATAAAAGCGGCATGGAATCAGGAAACAAAAATTATAGGTATCGGCGGCGGTACTGTAGGCGCAGAGCTTAGGAACAAGGGCTTTGATTGTGTCGTATGGTCAACGCTGGATGAAACTGCCCACATGCCGAACGAATACTGCATCGTACAGAACCTTGTAAAGGATGCCGTAACTCTTGCATATCTTATGCTTGACTGATTTTTGAGGAATTGATTACGGATGAGAGCTTTGAATCAAATAAAAAAATATTATAAACTCGTATTCATTATTCTTTGCTGTGCGGCTTTTTTTTCTTGCGCGTCAATGGCAGACTATGATTTTTCGCATGTTGATTCATGTGTTAAAAACGGAGAGTTTGAGCAGGCGGCAGATTATCTTGATAAAGATGTAAAAAAAATCTATACACAGAAAGATCAGGTAATTTACAATCTTGATAAGGGGCTTCTCCTTCATTTTGCGGGTGAAGAAAAAGCAAGCAATGAATATCTTTCAACCGGCGAAAAATTAATTGACCAGTATTATTCAAAAAGCATTACGCAGGCAATCGGTTCTGCATTGGTTAATGATAATGTAATGGATTACGCGGGCGAAACATACGAGGATATTTACACCAATCTTTTTATGTGCCTCAATTATATTTCGCTCGGACTTAATGATGATGCAATGGTAGAAATAAGGCGCTTTGAAAATAAGATGAGGCTTGCCGGAAGTAAGTATCAGAGCATAATAGAATCTTCTGAATACGGAAATACAGCCGCCGTCAGAAAGGCGTCAAAAATAAAATTTCATAACAGTGCGCTTGCCAGATATTTGAGCATGCTTTTGTACCGCAGCGATGGAAAGATTGACGAAGCAAGAATTGATTTGAACGGAATAAAGCGGGCGTTTGATTTACAACCTTCGATTTATGATTTTAAAATGCCGTCCGGTTTGCAGGATGAACTTTACATTCCGGATGGAAAATCAAGGCTGAATTTTATTGCGTTTTACGGCGCAGGTCCTGTAAAGGTTGAAGAAAATTTACGCGTTCCGGTTGGCGACATTTATTACAAGCTTTCCCTCCCCGTAATGCAAAAACGCGGCTCTTCGATTTCGTATGTCGAAGTAAACGCTAAAAACAAATCTAGCGGCGAGATTTATTCTACCGTCCTTGATAAAATCGAAAGCATAGAAAATATTGCCGAAGATACTTTTTCGCAGCATTACGCCGCTATTATGACGCGCTCTTTGGTGCGCTCGATTTCGAAAGCGGCATCGTCTACTGCCGTGAGCCGCTCGTCCGAGGATATGGATGGCGCGGCAGGATTGCTTGTAGGCCTGCTTGGTTTTGCAATGAAGGTTGGTACCGAAGTATCAGAGCGGGCGGATGTCAGAATCTGCCGCTACTTTCCTTCGACGGCGGGCGTGGGCGGCCTTAACGTAGAACCCGGTCTTTACGATATTGAGATGAAATTTTATTCTTCAAAAAAAGCG
>CACYCX010000194.1 GCA_902772975.1 uncultured Spirochaetaceae bacterium | reverse complement strand
TCAATTCCGCTGTCAATGATTTCATCAAGCGCAAATACATTTACGGCAATAAAAACACTTAAAACAAAATATAAAATTTTTTTCATAAAAACTCCGCTTCTTCAAGTATCGGAATTTTTTTTTATAATTTGAATTTTATATTTCAAATTTTTCTATATCAATGTTGTTTTCTATTAAAAGCGAATCGGCCTTGCGGTAATATTTGTAATAAAGCCACCGCTTGATTCCCTTCAGGTTCTCGTTAAAATATGGGAACGCGATTGATTTGTCATGCGCAGTATTTTCTATATGATAAGCGCCGTTTACCTTCCAGCCGTTCAATAAACCGATGCTGATTGCATTTTGCGGACAGCCAAATGAACAGGCAACGCACAAGGCACAGTTTGTTCCGAATTTAAATTTTCCTTTGGAGCTGTTAAAGGTGATGTTCTGCATCGGGCAATTTCTTACGCACCTCATGCATCTGGTGCATTTTGCCTTATTGATTTTCATGAACGGACTTTGAAGCTTCCCGTAAATCCAGACAATTCTGATAATCGGAACAAACCAGCGGCGGAACATTCCAATCTTAACATTTTCACGATAGCCGCGCATAAGCTGTTCCGCATTCATCTTTACAAGCGCGTTTGCGTAAATAAATTCTGATTTGACCATCTCGGGCGAATGGCGGAAAATCATATTGTAAGGCATTACGATATGCCTGTCGGTGCAAAAATCATATCCCTTTTTTGTAAGCGCGGCGATTATCTTTTGCGAAGAATACATGTTCCAGATAAGGCCCTCGCCGCTTGTCTTAAAGACAAACGCCTTCTTTTTTTCTTTTAATTCGGGAAGCTGATTACAGAAATCATTCATCGGAAGCGGCACGTTAAATCCATATACAGGATGACCGAATCCGATTAAATCAAATTCCTCTGCATCAGGATACGGAAGAAATTTTTTTCCTTCCATGCGAATCTGATAAATAGTCGTCTCGTAATCAGTCAGGAATTTTTTATACAGGCCGGCAACAAGCATAGTATTTCCTGTTCCGGAAAAAACATATATCAGCGCCTTTTTCATAATTTTTCTACCGGCTTAATCAAATCGTCATCCTCATTCTGGCTGTAGGGATAGACATTGTTTTCTTCATCCCTGGAATGAGTGTCGTACCAGACTTGGGCATAGAAATTGCTTTGAGCGGCGGCCTTATCGAATTTCCAGTCAGGAAGCGCCTCGCAGCATTCAGGACACCAAAAGCCCGCTTTTAATATCGTAAACGGACGTGCTGTAAATGTGTGTCCGTTATGGCATTTCCATTCAACCCTGCTGTATAAATCACCTTTCTTAAAACTCTTAGATACAACGCTGCCTCCCCTGAAGGCGGCCGCCTCTTTTAAATCCTTAAGCGCAATTTCCGAATCAGGCTTTGATTCGTCATAGCCGTGACTGAGCACAAAGCGGCCTGCTTTTGATTCATCCTTTAAGTCAGCATAATCGATTGTGCCGCCAGGAATTTTTCCTTCTGCAAGAACAGGAAAATCGCTCCAAGTACGCGGCAATTTTTCAAGCGCTTCGTTTCCGCCAAAGAAAGCATCTATTCTACCCTGCTTTTTAAGGCGAACCCAATTCATAGGCGCGTTCGAATTTTTCAGGAGGCGTTCGATTGCTAATTTTCTGATTAAGAAAGCAGGCACAATCCGGCCGAGTGAATAATACCACAATGCTTTTTTCATTCGCGCCCAGTAATCGGCTGAGCTCTCACGGCGGTAATCGAGCCATTGGTCAAGAATGTGCGAATCAGTGTACCATACTCCATGGAAATTGCGCGGAATGTTCCAATACGGCTTGAAGAATTTTTTTGCATTTGCGCCCATTAAGCCAAAGCCTGAATTAAATGTTTCAAAGCCTGTTTCGCGGCATGATGCGCCGCCGCCGATATTGTAATCATTCTGCCAGAAGCCGTCGAGCTTGTGTTCAATGTCTTTTTCCACGAGGTGCTGAATGCAAAGCCCGGAGTCGCGGTCGGTTATCCATTCAAGCGGCGCGTTCCAGCATGTGTGGAACATAAGGCCGTCGTTCATATTATTTGCAAGGAAATATTTATGATAAACAGCCGTCTGCCTTAATACGACCCAGTGCGGAATTTCGCTTTCAAGAACATAGCGCTCGCCTTTAACCTTGGCGGCTGAATAGTAATCGTAAGCGCTTGATATTACAGGGTCTCCCATACGCGCCCACAGGTGATGATAGTCACGGTTGCCATAGACCGCGACGGTAGATATGTGAACGAGTTTTATTTTGTCTTCGCGGCCGGAATTGTGGATGGCGTCCACAACATTTTTTGTTCCGATATAATTTGTGCGGATTGTATTTTCTGGATTGTGGTCGCTCTTTGGCGGAATTACAGCGCCGCAGTGAATTACATAATCAGCATCTTTTATAAGCAAAGCAACATCATCGTAATTTCCTAAATCGCCTCTAATTACAGAAATTCTTCCCTTTCCGCGTTTTAAAAGCGATTTGAAGAAGCGTCTCGTGTGCTTTGTCTTGTCATACAAAAAAAGCTTAAGATATAAATCCTTTTGTGAATCAAGCAAGTGAGCGACAACCTCGCCGCCCATTGCGCCATCACTTCCTGTTACTGCAACTGTAATTCTGTTTTCCGTCATTTTTCCTATGCCTTAAATTGATCGATTTCTCCGCCAATTTTATAAATTGAGTCACGTACCTTTGATGAAATATCAGAGAGCGTTGCGCTTGTTTTATTCATGTTTGAAGCTCCCGAAGACATTTCCTGCATGCTCTGCTTGATTACAAGCGTCGTGTCCTGAAGGTTATGGATTTCGTTGAGAATCATCTGGTTTCCTTCCTTCATTTCGTGTGATGCAGTCTTAACTTCAGAAGTGCTGTCATTCATCAGTTTTAATGAATCAAGAATCTGTCTTGAACCTTCATTCTGTTCTTCCATTGCCGAGCGGATATGGCGTACAAGCTGATCGGTGTCGCCGATAAGTGAAGACACATTGTTAAAGCTTTCCGTACTCTTTGCGGATGCCTCAACAACTCCGTTAATTGTCTCAACGATTTTGTGAAGCTCTGCGCCTATTTTCTTTGACTGGCTTGATGATGTTTCAGAAAGCTTTCTGATTTCGTCGGCGACAACCGCAAAGCCCTTTCCTGCTTCTCCGGCATGCGCGGCTTCGATTGCTGCATTCATTGCAAGAAGATTTGTCTGCCCCGCAATATTTGAAATGGCAAGGTTTGCATCCTGCAGTGATTTTGACTGGAGCGAAACTTCTGATATCTGACTGTCAACAAACTGCTGCTGCTCAATTCCAACTTTTGAGCTTTCCTCAAGCCGCGCAAATGATTCGGCCATTTTTTCGACTGACTGATTTACCGAGCTGATATTGCCAATCATTTCTTCTACCGCAGAGCTTGCATTCTGAACTCCATCTGCCTGCTTTTGAATCATGTTCTCAAGGCTGTTTATGTTCTCTGCAATTTCTGCTACGGCGGCTGAAGTCTGGGAAACAGCATTTACCTGATTTTCAACCTGACTTCCTACGCTTTCGATATTCGAAATAATTTCTACGATTGAGCTTGAAGCCTCCGTAACGCTTGTAGAAAGATTGTCCTCAACATTTTCAAGTTCTGATTTTGAACCCTGAATCTGCGAAATAATTTCCTGAAGCTTTTCAACAAATTTATTGAATCCTTTTTCAAGGCTTCCGATTTCATCGTTGCTGTCAACATTAAGGCGCTTTGTAAGGTCTGCGTTTCCTGATGCAATTTCATTGATTGTCTTATCAACTGTCTTAATCGGATTTACAATTTTAACGGCTGACAAAAGTGAAATTATAAATGCCAGAAGAACTGACGCAAAGGCAACTATAACAACAAGAATAATGTTCCATGTTACTGACTCAAACAAATCACCGGACTTTCCTATCGTAACAAAAATCCATCCGTTATCATCATTTGCAATGCACGAAGCAGAATAATATCCGCCGTCTGCGCTAAGATTGATGTGTGTTCCATGCTGAATTTCCTTTTTGTTCTTTGTAAACTGAGGGTAATCCGTAAAGAAATTACCCTGCATGATTTTTGAGCCGTCATCATTGGTAAGGTAATTTCCATCCTGATCGATTAAAAAAGAAACGCCTGTTTTAGAAAGCTTTATGTTTCCTACGATTTCGTTCAAATCTTTAAGAAGAATATCAATTGCAACTGCGCCCTTAAAATCAGAGCCGTCGCGGATTCCGTATGCAATTGTCGTAACAAGCGCGCTCGTATCTCCATCAATGTATGGTTCCGTAAAAATCGGCTGTGTTGAATTCTTTGCGCCTATATACCAGTCGCGCGTCGTTTTGTCGTAATCAGAATCCGGAATCCATCCGTCACTTGAATAAAAAATTCCGCCGTTATTCATCGGAACTGAATCAGCATAATAAAGGCAGAAGAGAGCCGGGGTATCCTTTATAAGATTTTTAAACCCGGTCTGAGTTGCCTTTATATCGAGTTCGGAATTTTTAACATAAATTTCCATATCCTTAATGATTCGCTTTGGAATGTCAAAAAAAGAATTGATTGAAACGGAAACTTCGGACAATTCTGCCTTGGCGTTCTGTTCAATATTTTTTGTGAGCTCCTTTACTTGAGTCCCGATAACCGGAACAGAAAGCAAAACAATAGAAAAGAGTACGATAAGCACATGGCTTAAAACAAGTTTGGGAAGAATCTTTTTCATATTAAACCCTCTCGTAGTCAATACAATGTTGATTCTAAAATCTTACCATATAAAGTCCCTCAAAACAACAGTATATATGAGATGGAGACAGGCGGCTGACGAAAAAAGCGGCAGAGCAAAGCGAAAGCCGTGGGAAAGCCGTGCGATGTGCACATTTTCGGCGGGAGATTCTATCTTATATGCCTTTCATTATATGCTTGTACCCAACTGTATGCACTTGAACAAATCCCGTTTAATAACTATTATCTGAATATGGGTTTTGATAAAAAAATTGAAAAATATGTAGACAAAAGTATTCTCGATCAGATTTCAACCGCAACAACAGCTAAAAGCGCAAAAGAGCTTACTTCATCAGCAAATAAAATTGCAAAAGCCTTTGGCGCAGTAAGTCCATTATTCGGCAAAGAACAGCCCGATTTTGAAACAAAACTCATTTCTAGCTTTCAGAAAAACCTTTCGCTTTTAATTCAGAAAACCTGGGTAGAAAAAGCCGATGCAGAATTAAAGGACAATGTTCTTTACAAGCTTAATGAATACGGAACTCATATCAGTTCAGGCTCATGGCAGAACGCTTTCCCACTTTTCCTCCAGATTATCGACGATGTTGTTTACCTGATGTTCGGTCAGCAGACAAAAAGCGATGACTTTATTGAATATGCCTTAAGAATTGATCCTGAATTCGGAATATTCTGGCTTTTCATAAAAAATCTTCCTGTGGAAAATGACTGGGACAACGACAAGTACCGCGTCCTGATGCTCCTGGGAATGTATTTCCTTGCCAATTACTAATTGTAATTTATTGTAACAATGAATCTTCAGCAAATCTGCGGCGGTCTTCATGCCGCTTACGAGACTCTTTCATTACAAAGCGCACAGAAAAAAAACGCCGCGCTTAAAAGTGTAATCAATTCGCTTAAAAAAAATCAGGCCGAAATTCTTGCAGCAAACGAGCTCGATGTCAAAAACGCAAAGGCAAATGGAACGCCGGCGCCGCTCATCGACCGCCTCTCGCTAAACGAAGCGCGTATCGATTCAATAATTCAGGGCGTACAGACTGTTATCGACCAGACAGATCCTGTCGGCGAAGTTGAACACGGCTGGAAAACACCGGGCAATCTTGAAATACGGCAAGTCCGCGTTCCGCTCGGCGTTGTAGCAATAATTTACGAATCACGCCCGAATGTTACTGTAGACGCCTTCAGCCTTGCATATAAAAGCGGAAACTCAATTTTACTTCGCGGCTCTTCTGCTGCAATAAATTCGAACAAGGTTATCGTAAACGCAATCAAGCAAGGCCTTGCTGAATGCGCGGACGGGGTTCCAGGTGCAATTGAACTTGCGGAAAGCACAAGCCATGACGATGTAAACGAAATACTTTGTGCGCGCGGCTTGATTGATGTAGTGCTCCCACGCGGAAGCGCAAAGCTTATTAAGACAGTCGTTGAGAACGCAAAGGTGCCTGTAATCGAAACGGGAAGCGGCGTGTGCCATTTATATGTTGATGACGAAGCTGATCTTGAGATGGCTGTAAACATTGCAGAAAACGGAAAAATCCAGCGCCCCGGTGTATGCAACGCACTCGAGACAATTCTTATAAATAAACGCATTGCGGACAAATTTGTTCCGATGCTTACCGCGCGCTTTTCAGGACGCGTAAAGTTTCATGCAGACGAATACTGCTTTCCGCTTTTCCAGAGCGCTGATAGCGAACACACGGTAAAGGCGGCAGATTCCGATTACGGCTTTGAATTTTTGGATTATGAATGCCTCGTGCACGCGGTTGATTCTGTTGAAGAAGCAATTGAATATATCAATACGCACAACACAAAGCATTCTGAAAGCATAATTACAAACAACCGCGCCAAAGCAAGATTGTTCCAGTCATGCGTTGATGCCGCCTGCGTTTATGTAAATGCATCTACGCGATTTACAGATGGCGGCGAATTCGGGTTCGGCGCAGAGCTTGGAATCAGCACGCAAAAGCTTCACGCTCGCGGCCCGATGGGGTTAAAGGCGCTTACCACAATAAAATATCTGATAGACGGGGAAGGTCAAATCCGATGAGCACAGCAGAATCAAAAATTACAAGCATTTCTGAAATAGTAAAAGCCTCGCGCAAAATCGTAATTAAAATCGGAAGCAATACGCTTGCAAAAAAAGACGGAACGCAGAACACGGATTTTATGGCAAGCTTTGCGCGTCAATGCCGCCAGCTCATCGATATGGGAAAGCAGATTGTCGTAGTTTCATCTGGCGCTCAGGTAAGCGGCGTTTCTACATTAAAGGAATGGGCAAGAAAAAAGGACGTTCACTTCAGGCAGGCTCTCTGCGCTATCGGTCAGGTTGAGCTTATGTCACAGTGGCGCAAGGCATTCGGCGAACAGGGAATTCATATCGGACAGCTTCTGTTTACAAAAGAAGATTTTGAAGACAATCATCGCTCGCTCAATATCAGAAATACGCTTTTCACTCTTGCTGACGAAGGCGTAGTTCCTGTAATCAACGAAAACGATTCTGTTTCAACTGATGAATTTGCAATCGGCGATAACGATAACCTTTCGGCCCTTACGGCTATTTTGTGGAGCGCGGATTTACTTATTCTTTTCAGCGACATCGACGGCGTTTATACTGACAATCCAAAAACACACCCGGATGCAAAGCTTGTTGAATTCGTAACCGACATACAGAATTTACGTAAAAGCATTAAAATCGGCGAAACAAATTCATTTGGTACAGGCGGAATTGAAACAAAAATTCAGGCCGCAGAAAAAACTACCTCTTACGGAATTCCGCTTTTGCTCGCTAACGGCGGCATCGATGATCAGCTGATTTCGCTTACAACCGAAAAGGGAAAGGGCACTTTGTTCCTGGGCGCCGATTCTGACTGCCAGTAAATATAGGGAAAATCTTGCGGATAACCGCTTTTCATTATAAAATATCGTAATGAATTTAAATTACCGTATCGTTGACTCTGACATTTTTGAATCCTATATGGCAATGGAAGGTTGGGATAATTTTCCTCTGCTCAAATCATATACGGAAAACGGCGAATTTTCATTTATCCTGAAAGATAACAATTTTATGATTTTTGACTTCAAGCC
Source organism: uncultured Spirochaetaceae bacterium (assembly GCA_902772975.1). Lineage (GTDB taxonomy): Bacteria > Spirochaetota > Spirochaetia > Treponematales > Treponemataceae > Treponema_D. The sequence continues at coordinate 8,616 of CACYCX010000194.1, read as the reverse complement.
GTCGAATGACTTTTTAAAGGCGGTTTGCGTTTACAAAATTGTCGAAAATACTCTGGTAATTGATTTATTTGAAGTGAACAAAAATTACCGCGGCCTGGGAATCGGAACCTGCGCAATGGAACGGCTCATGCTTGAAACAGGCGCCAAAAAGGTTTGCCTTGCCGCAAAAGATACGAATGCCGAAATTTTCTGGAAAGCAATCGGCATGGAAAAAATCGACGAACAGACTTTTATGTTCCAGTAAAAAATCTATTGTCGGACATCTAGTTGAACAATCGGGTTACACAATCAACCGCATTTTTTTTATTTTTCGTCTTTTTATTTTTCTTCAAACCAGTAGCAGATTACAAAATCACCTGTTATATTAAATCCGATTTTTTTATACGCATTGACCGCCGCTGAATTTGTTTTACGCGCAATGAGGACTGCTTTTTTACCACGCGTGCAAATCAGGCGCACAAGATGGTTTACGATTGTGCTTCCATATCCGAGCCGCCGCTTGCTTTCTTTTGTGTATACGCTCGAAATCATTTCAACATTTTCGCCTGTTAAGTTAATGCTTGCCTTTGAAAGAATTTCGCCGCCTGCCTCAAGGACATAATTTTTATTGTTTTCTTTAGAAAGCGTCTTCGCAAGCTTTTCGCGGATTTTTTCGTCGGAAAGCGTATAGCCTTCGGGAATTACATCTGCCCATTGAAAGGCTTTTTCAAGCGGAAAGATTTTGTCGGTGTCGGCGGCGGTTGCCTTACGGATGCAGAAGCCTGATTTGTTCGTAAGGTTTTCGCGCCTGTATGTGCCGGCCTGCATCAAATAATATTCACTTCTGGAGGATTTTCGTTTTGAAATATCTGTTTTTGAAACGGCGTCGATTATGAGTTCAGCGCCAGAAAGAATTCCCGTTACAGCAAAAAGATTAAAGTCTTTTATAAAACAGGAAAATGATTTTACAAAAAGCGCGGCTAATTTTTTTTCGCGTTCTTCACGCTTAGCGGCAAAAGGAAGGACATAAAAAACAGAGCGTTTATTCCGCAGATAAAGCAGACCGCAAAGCCCGCCTGAATATTCCACGGCATAAACATTCTCTGTTGATTCTAAAAGCCGCGCCATAACCTCGGTTGATTCCGCTTCGTATGGCCGGCAAAAATCAAGCGCCTCAATCCGCCTTGAAGGCAGAAGGGGCACTATCAAAATATTTTCAGATCTGAAATTAATCGGAAAGCTGCCTGTAAGCATCGAATTCCTTCAGCATTTCAGGATCTTTATTTTTGTCGATAAGGCTGACAAGAACCGTAATCACAAGGCATGTTACAAATGCAGGAACGATTTCGTACAAATCAAAAATTCCGCCGTGCAGATAGTGCCATGTAACATCTACGACGCCGCCGCAGACAAGACCTGCAATTGCGCCCTTTGCCGTAGTTCCGCGCCAGAAAAGTGCGAGAAGGACAAGCGGTCCGAATGTTCCGCCAAAGCCTGACCATGCAAATGAAACAAGCCCGAAGATAGAAGACTGCGGATTAAGCGAAAGGAAAAGAGCGATAAGTGCAATCAGGAATACTGTAAAGCGTCCGATGTTAAGAACATCTTTTTCCTCAGCATTCTTATTGATAAGGCCCTTGTAAATATCGCGGCTGACTGCTGATGATGCTGCAAGAAGCTGTGAGTCGGCCGTTGACATTGAAGCTGCAAGAATTGCGCAAAGAAAAAGGCCCGCAATAAATGCCGGGTACATCTGCTGCATTGTTGCACTGAATACAGTTTCTGCATCTCCAAACTGAACAACGCCTGCTACAGAAACCTGCTCGTTTCCTGTTCCCAAAAGAATTCCGTGGTTAAGAAGATATGATGTACCAAGAGTTCCGATAAGGAAAGTTCCGACATAAGAAATAATCATCCATACAGTTCCGATGCGGCGTGCTTTTTTAACTTCGTCATTTGAACGGATTCCCATAAAGCGTACGATGATGTGCGGCATTCCGAAATATCCCAATCCCCAGGCAAGTGCCGAAAGAATTGACATTCCCTTGTATGTGCTGTTTCCCTGGAATGCAGCCTGCATCTTTGAACCGAATTCACCTGCAATTGCGCGTGCGTCAAAGCTCTGAACTGCTTCGATTGCACTTGTTGGTCCGCCGAGAGCAAATACGGCGATTGTTGCTGAAATTACGAATGCAACAAAAATCAAAGTTCCCTGAACAAAGTCCGTCATACAAACTGCAGTGTAGCCGCCTGTAATCGTGTAGCAGAGAATTACTACAAGACCGATTGCAAGACCTGCGTGATACGGAAGTCCGAATACTGAATTAAAAAGCTTTGCACATGCAACAAATCCAGACGCTGTGTAAATTGTAAAAAACAAAACGATAAAGAAAACAGAAACAATTGAAAGAAGATGTGTCTTATCTTTAAATCTGTTTGTAAAAAATTCTGGAATTGTAATTGAGTCGCCAAAAGAAATTGAACACTTGCGGAGCGGCTTTGCAACAAAAAGCCAGTTTAAATAAGTTCCGACGATAAGACCAAGCGCTGTCCAGAATGTTTCCTTGATTCCGCCAAGATAGCAGAGACCAGGAAGTCCCATCAAAAGCCATGCAGATGAATCTGAAGCTTCCGCGCTTAATGCTGTAACCCAAGGTCCAACTTTTCTTCCGCCCAAGAAGAAGTCAGCGGCGCTTGTGTTCTTTCCTGCTGATCTGAGTCCTATGTAAATCATAAAACCAAGATAGAGAGTGAATGCGAGAATTTTCGCAACCATTACAAGAGACATTTTGTTTCCTCCAAAAAAAATCAAGAAGATTGTATCAACAATCAACATTTTTCCATTATATTCTAGAATAAGCGCTAAATACAAGTAAGACGGTACTGTTTATAGAATCAGAAATATTTGAAATAAGATAAAAAAATGTTGTTTTAAACATCAAAACAGAATAAAATAGTAGATGAATATCAATTATCAGGAGCAGGTTTATGGAACTTAAGAATAAAGACGCAAAGGAAATTGCTGGAGTACAGCTTTCAGATGACGAGCTCGATACTGTAGCAGGTGGCACTGCAACTTCTACGCCAGATTTAAATTATAAAAATAAAATTTTCACTGCAGGTTCAGATACTGATAATATGGAACCTAGTGAACAAGCTGTTTACGAAAAATGGAAACAATATGGTTTTCCTGATCCAACAGATATTCCCCGCTTTTAGAATTATTTAAATTTGCGTTGCAAGCTTTTTACAAAAATAAACGCAAGAATCAGAGTTACATATGCCTCTGGCTCCAAGTACTCATTTTGTAATTATCCACGATTCGTGCTAAAATGCATCTCATGGCAAGCATTTTAATAAAAGACACAACCCGTGAACAGCGCGAGCAGATTGTCCGCGAATCACTGGGCGACGATTATGAAATAGGCTGCGGATACGAATCTACAGGCATCAACTATCAGCTTTATATTGATGGAGTTAAAGAACTCCGCGAACTCAACATGGAAGCCAACTGCGGCTTTGAAGTAGCCCACCCGGAAGAAAGAAAATCCGGCTGTATTATTATGTAGCAGACAGCAAAGTTCGCCCATACACCGCAAGCTGCGCTTGTGTGGATTTTGAGGTGTAAAAAAAACTTAAAGATTAACAATACTCTTCCATGTATTCTGCAAAGAATGGGAGAGAAAGTCGCCGGCTTCAAATACAAAACCTACGGTCCCTTCACCGAAGTAATGTTCATCAGCTTCGCTGCTCCGCAGGCATCCGTTCCCCTGAGGATTGTCTATAACAATTTCTTTTCAAGCCAAACAATATTGTCTTCTGTGAATGTTTCAACTTTTACTTTTGCTAAAAAAGAACTTAAAATAGTACTTAGCAGGATAATTCCTATATAAAAATATCAATTGACTTATATTATCCAGTATATTCGACAAGAGATATTTATAGAGCCATCCGGATAATCATTGATGAAGAGAATGTTTTATATTGAGATTGTTCCATAAATGCCTTATATTTTAAATATGCAGGAAACATTACAGAAAGTCGTTACATTCGGGGAACTGATGCTTCGTCTTATGCCGGAAGGTTTTGGACGTTTTATTCAGGCAGATAAATTTGACGCCCAGTTTGGCGGAGCAGAAGCAAATGTCGCTGTCTCTCTTTCCAATTTTGGACTAAATTCAACATACATAACAAAGCTTCCGGAAAATCCGCTCGGTCAGGCAGCCTTAAATTCTTTGCGCCGTTACGGAGTTGATACTTCGATGATAGCCCGGGGCGGATCCCGGCTGGGACTTTACTTTCTGGAAAAGGGCGCATCCCAGCGTGGAAGCCTTTGCGTATATGACAGAAAAGGCTCTTCTTTTGCAGAAAGCAACTCAGATGATTACAACTGGGATTTGATTTTTAAAGATGCAAAATGGTTTCATGTAACAGGCGTTACTCCCGCACTTTCAGACGGTGCTTCTGAAATCACGCTTGAAGCATGCAGAAAAGCAAAGGCGCTTGGAATTACGGTTTCGTGCGATTTAAATTACAGAAGCAAGCTTTGGTCAATTGAAAAAGCCCGAAGCACAATGCAAAAGCTTTCTGAATATGTTGATGTGTGCATCGCAAATGAAGATGATGCTGAAAATGTGTTCGGGATAAAGACAAAGAAATCCGATACAGAAAGCGGCATTATCGATAAGGACGCATTTGCAGAAACCGCCGCCGCTCTTACTAAAAAGTTTAACTTTAAGAAAGTTGCAATTACGCTTAGAAAGTCCATCAATGCAAGCGAGAATATCTGGTCTGCCCTTTTATACAAAAATGGAAAATCATATTTCAGCCGCGACTGGGATATCCAGATTGTAGAACGCGTTGGAAGCGGCGATTCGTTTGCAGCAGGCTTGATTTATTCTCTGCTTACCGGAAAAACACCGCAGGATGCCGTAGAATTTGCATCCGCGGCGGCTTGCCTTAAACACACAATCGAAGGCGATTTTAATATGGTTACTGCTTCTGAAGTTGAGTCTCTCGTAAAATCACACGGCACCGGACGCGTTATAAGATAACGGACTTCGCCCGGGATTGTGATTCAGCATAGCAAATTTATTTTTCCTGAAGGAATTCAGCTGTCGTTTCAATTTTTACATGAAGCGGGGAAAGCCCGGACAAAATGAGTTCCGTTGCCTTTTCCTTTGGAACATCAAGCCCGGAAACTGCATCCGTAAGGTATACGACATAAATTCCCATGTCAATCAATTCCAGGACTGTAGAAAGCACGCAGCATTCGGCAACAACGCCGCTTACGACTACGCGCTTTGCTTTGCGGCATTCTTCAAGTACGCCGGGATGCTTAAGTGAAGAATAAACGCTTTTTGAATAGAGCGTGTTGCGCGAAGCAGATTCTTTAAGGGAATCAAGAATTTCGTTTGACCAGACATCATTATTAACGGCGGCGTTTACTTCGCTGTAATCTTTCCAGACGCCTTCCGGTTCTTTTTGCGGAATGAATTCTGTAAAGATGATTTTGTCGCATGCCTTTGCCTGTTCAATTTTAAGGACATTGGAAGCCGCGCCTTCAGTATCACGGCATTCCCATTTTCCGCCTTTTGAGTAAACATTCTGCATGTCAATTACAAGAAGTAAATCGCCTTTCATATTTCTGCCTGATATTGCCTAGCGGGACATCTTGCGGTATTTTGTGCGCTTTGGAACGCCTGCGTCTTCACCAAACTGCTTTTTCTTCCATTCAGCGTATTCGCTCCAGTTTCCTTCAAACCAGCGCACTTCGCTGTTGTTTTCAAATGCAAGGATGTGAGTGCAGATTCTGTCCAGGAACCAGCGGTCATGACTTACGACAAGCGCACAGCCGGCAAAGTCTTCAAGCGCTTCTTCGAGGGCGCGAACTGTCTGAACATCAAGATCGTTTGTAGGTTCATCGAGCATAAGTACATTGCCGCTTTCCTTGAGCATCATGCCCAGATTGAGCCTGTTCTTTTCGCCGCCCGAAAGGACGCCGACCTTTTTGTTCTGATCTGCGCCCGCAAAATTGAACCAAGAGCAGTACGCATGTCCGTTTACTTCGCGTACACCGCCTTCGAGGGCGCGGCCTTTTTCGTCAACTGCGCCAAGCTTAACCAAATCAAGCCCGTCGGTCAAAGTATCGTAAACTGTCTTATTATCATCGAGCTTGCTCCTCATCTGGTCTACATAAACAAGCTTTACTGTTTTACCGACGGTGATGGTACCGGCGTCCGGCTTTTCATCCGATTGTTCGCCGGCGGCATTTGCGATTAATTTAAAGAGCGTTGTTTTACCGGCACCGTTTGGTCCGACAATTCCAACGACCGCGCCTGCCGGGATATGGAAACTGAGATTTTCAAACAGGAGCTTATCGCCGAATGCCTTTGTAATGTTTTCGGCATCAATTACCTGACCGCCAAGCCTCGGGCCCGCCGGAATTGAAATCTGCGTATCCTTAAGCTTAACTTTTCCTTCCTGAGCAAGAAGCTCTTCGTAGCGCGTGATGTGTTCCTTGTGCTTTGCCTGACGGCCTTTTGCGCCCATGTGAATCCATTCAAGCTCTTTCTGCATTTCTTTTCTGCGCTGGCTTTCGCCTTTTTCTTCAAGTGCAAGGCGGGCTTCCTTCTGTTCAAGCCAGCTGGAATAATTGCCCTTAAACGGATAGCCTTCGCCGCGGTCAAGTTCAAGAATCCAGCCTGCTACATCATCAAGGAAGTAGCGGTCGTGCGTGATTGCGATAACTGTTCCCGGATATTCGTGAAGGTGATTTTCGAGCCATGCAACTGTTTCTGCGTCCAGATGGTTTGTCGGTTCGTCCAAAAGAAGGATATCCGGCTTCTGCAAAAGCAGGCGGCATAGTGCGACACGGCGGCGTTCACCACCAGAAAGGACATCTACAACCTGATCCGGCGGCGGACAACGAAGCGCGTCCATTGCAAGCTCAAGGTTGTTGTCTAAGTTCCATGCGTCTGCCAGATCAAGCTTTTCCTGAATTTCTGCCTGACGGGCACACAGCTTATCAAAATCTGCATCCGGATCACCGAATGCTTCGTTTACTTTATCAAATTCTTCAAGAAGGTCCGTAATTGGTTTAACGCCCTCTTTTACAACTTCAATTACTGTTTTGCCAGGTTCAAGCTCCGGTTCCTGCTCAAGATAACCGATTGTGTATCCCGGCTGGAGCATTGTTTCACCTGTAAAATCTTTGTCAATTCCGGCGAGGATTTTAAAAAGGCTTGATTTACCTGAACCGTTTGGTCCGATAACGCCGATTTTTGCGCCGTAATAATAAGAAATGCTGATGTTTTTAAGAACGACCTTTGTACCGTATGCGCGGCTTACATCGTTCATTGTGTAAATGATTTTTTTCTCGTCAACTGTCTTTGCCATGAGTTAATTCTATTGTAAAAATTGAATAGTTACTAGATGAAAAAGGCCTTCTAAAGAGCCCAGGTAATCTACGGCACAGCCACCATCCGCATACCGTTGCTTCCTTCCGGATCTGGCGGGGTTTTGCGGCGGTGTCTTGCATAGCACCTGGACTCATCAGAAAGCCCTTATGGATATAATATATAGAAAAATTTTGTTTGAATCAAGATTTGGAGTTTGATGGAATGAGTATTAATATCCGTATTTTTTCCGTCTATGAAGATAATGTATTTTCAAATTGCTTAAAAATTGACTGCCGCTTCCACTTTTGATTTGTAAAATATTATTTTAGGTCTATAATATTTATATGAAGAAATTATCAGTATTATTTATATTCGCGCTGATTTTAACCCAGCTTGTTTTTTCCAGTGACAATTTTTTTGACAATTATGTCTATCACTCGTGGAATGCCTTTGGTGAACTCAACGGTTCAACTGCAACAGACATTTTTCAGACAAAAGACGGCTACATCAACATCGGAACATACGAAGGCCTTGCCCGTTTTGACGGAGTCAGCTTTACAACTCACAAGCGCTCAAGCTCAAATAATCTGGATTTTGTTTCGGTTCGTGTGGTAATAGAAGATTCCCGCGGAAATTTATGGATAGGCTCAAACGATGAAGGCTTACAGAAAATTTCTGAAGAAGGAAAAAAAGTCTACACAATACAGAACGGACTTCCGAATAATTCAATCCGCGCCCTGGCCGAAGATAAGGCAGGAAACATCTGGGTCGGAACCGCTTCCGGTGTCGTCTACATAACGTCAAAAGGCCACATGATTACACCACAGTTTGAAGCCGGAACTGTTTCAAAGGGAATAATCGCCACTTCAATTTACTGCGACACCGCCGGTCGAATCTGGCTCCTTACCGCAAACGAAAAAGGCCTCTTCCTTTTTACAGACGGAATTTTTAAGACACGGCCCGAGCTTGATAAATACGGCGTTTATTTTGCATCAACAATTTTTCAGGATTTAAAAGGAATTTACTGGATCGGACTTGCAGAAAACGGCGTTGTAAAAATGAGCAACGGAAAAATCGAAGAAGTAAAATCCGGAACATTCCTTGATTACTCGCCACTAAAAACATCTTATGTCGCAAAGGACGGCACAATCTGGTTCGGAACAGAAAAAGGAATCGTTGTTTACAATAACGGAAAATTTTATGAATACAACAATGCAATCCTTTCATCAGCAAAAAT
>CACYCX010000193.1 GCA_902772975.1 uncultured Spirochaetaceae bacterium | reverse complement strand
TTTTTGGAAAAAAAAAAAAAAAAATGCTGCCGTATCTGAAAAAGGGACAGCGTATTATTGTTGAAGGTTTCCTTAAACAGGACAAGTGGGAAAAAGACGGCGTTAAAAAAAGCGCAACTGCAATCGGAGTAAAAAAAATCGAACAGACGCAGGAAATGATACAGGAATTATATCAAAATGAGCCTTTTGTTGAAGAGGACGATGTTTTTTGATTCTCAAAATAATTAAAATCTTCCGTCCGGTGCTACATCAGGTAGAACGGAAGATTAATATGTTTATGCACCTGCTTGATATGCGCTTTACATATCTTGCAGTGCTTCTGTTCTTTCTGATTGGTACTGTTTTGATTTTTCTGATTGCCTATCTGTGCAGATACTCAAGCAGATATGACTATTATTTTTGGAAACGAAATGCAGTTTTCAAATCATTGCTGCTGGGATTAATTTTAGTCACAGTAAAATTAATTGTAAGGAGTGCATTATGAATACAGTAATTATTCACGGCAAAGTTGTGCAGCCGGGAAAAATGGTTATGGTAAACATAAAGGGAATAGAAAACACGGTCGCAATTTTTACTGTCGTTGACATTGGGACACCCAACAAGGATGAAGAACCTCTTTTTATTCAGGTCAATTACCGAAAGTTTTCAGCAGATAATCTATGCAAATATCTTGTAAAAGGAAAGGAACTGCTAATTACAGGAAGTTTGAAGCTACGGTATGCCGCAGGAAAACAAATATATTTCATCGAAGCTGATGAAATTGTTCTTCTGCCTCTGTTTAAAGCAGCAAATGAAGGAGATGCAAATTGAAAAAAGAATCTGTGATAATTTCGGTCGCACTTACAGAAGAAGATATTATTGGTCTTGATATGGAACTGGAAAATACTGAATCTCCGTATCTAATCAATTTTATTGAAAAGCTTTTAGCCGCTGCATATAAAGAAGCAGATAAAAATAAATTAAAGTCTGAAAGCTGGTATTTACACAAACCTATTTCAGAACAAAAAAGCAAAAGGAGCAAACGAATGAAAAATTTAAGCTTTTATCAGAATCAGAGAATTTTACTGCGGGACGGTTCAATCGCCAACGGCGAATATCTCACTGGCAATGAGAATGAAACAGATAAAGTCCTTATAAGAATCAAGGACGGATACCTTAACGATGCCGAAAGTGAAAAAGGAGAAATACTGCCTGCAGTTTTTTTTATGGACGGAACTCATATTGAACACTGGAAAAACGGTGTCCTTCATTCTGACAATGAGCCGGCAGTAATAGATACCATTGATGACTACGAGGAATGGTGGAAAAACGGAAAAAAAATAGAAAAGGAAAACGAAAATGGATAATCAGATAAAAAATGAGCCTGTACAAAAAATAAACACAATTCCGCCCAGAGTTCCTATTCCTAATGAAAAAAATCAACCTGACTGTACGATGCTTACAATAAGTCAGGTACAGGCAAAGGAATTCATGTTCCAGCTTTCTGAATGCATTATAGACATTCAGAACCAAAAACTTTTCATTCAGGATGCTTTTGAGCAGCGAAGAATTGAGGAAAATGCAGCTGTACAGCAGGTAAAAGCAGAGAGAATGCTTATCAAAAGCGACACTGAAGCATTTAAAAACGAAACGATGTCAAAATTCAATGCACTGCTTGACGCAACTAAAGGTATAAAAGACAAGTTTGACCTGGCCGAAAATTACGAAAATTACCTTGAGACAAAATTGGAAAACATGAAGCTTGGTTCTGATGTAACTGCACTTGAAAGGCAGCTGCAGAAAGAGAGGACGGAAGTTTCAAATTTCATTTCTGAAATGACGACAACAATCAAACTTGGACTGGAACGAATTACAGATACGGTAGATGATTTAAAAAGCGCTGATGAAATCATCGAAAAGAACATCGACCGTTTTACTGGCGAAATAACGGAAAGAAACAAAGTTTATGAAGATAAGCTTGATAACCGGCTTTCCGAAATCACCGAAAGTATCCGTAATGCCGTAGACAATCAGATTGGTGCCCTAAAAAAGGCAACAGAAGATACGATGCAGAATCTTATTAATACGAGCAATGAATATCTTTCTGACGTCAAAACGGAATCAATAAATTTCTTAAAGGAATGTGATTCAGAAAACAAATCGATTATCAAAAAAATACCTTCAGTCAAGGACAAAAGTTCTTTATCAAAAAAAGATATGCTTTTGATTTTTGTATCTGCAATTGCAATCGTCTGTTCAGTAATTGCAATAATATAGGAAATTAAAATTGGGCTGTACTTATATAACGATACAACAATGGATGCTGACAGAATTAAAGCTAAAGTCAAATGAATTAATCCTCTATGCATTAATACACGGTTTCTGTCAGGACGGCATAAGTCCTTTTTACGGAAGCCTCAAGTACATGATGGAAATGACCAATCTTACCAAAGAAAGCGTACTTTCCACCCTCCAGAATCTTGTCAAAAAAGGTCTTATCGTCAAAACTGATGTTAAGTCATATCTATATTACGACAAGGATTCCGGAACATATAAGACACGGACAGCTCAGGGAAACCAGCATTTTTGCCTGTATTACACTTCTAAATCGCGTGAAAGTGCGGGTCAAGAATCTTTACCCGCAAAATCAAAAGAAACCGTTCACGGGTCAAAAAACTTGACCGACGCGGGTCAAGAATCTTTACCCAATAAACTACTAGATAAACAAGCAGATACTGCTACTGAAAACTTTGTTGATATATCGACAGCGGATAATACCACTGCGGATAATCCGTTGACGGAAAATCAACAGACAGCAGAAGCAGAAGAAATTATAACTAAATCTCTCAAGAATATCTTTGACGGAAATTTAGTCTTTGACGATAATTTTATTCCGGGAATAGCCTCTTTATGTTCCCAGATGAATTTAAATCCCAAAAATATATTTGATTACCTGAATTACTGCATGGAACGGACCAAAGAGCGTAAGCCGAAGTCTCTTACAAATATGTTTTACAAACTTGCAAAATCTAAAGCAATTTTGCAGGATTATATCATTGCCAGTAAATCAGATGCACAAGAACCTGAAAAGACAGGCTTAATCTGTCCAGTCTGCGGAAACAAAGTCAGGCCGTTTGAGCAATGTCCGGAGTGTAGATTTGACATTAGTGACAGGAATGATGCCGAAGTAATTAATTTTTATCGGCAGATTTACAAGCTTCCCGTTTTGAAAAGGCAGTCATTTTTCAGCGAATATAATGCCGAACTTAAGAGGCAGACATCTTATTCAGTGCAGGAAAGGCTCACAAATCATAACCTGGCAAAAATGCTGAATGATAACCTTAATAAAATCCGAACAAAATACGGATTAAAATGTTAGAAAGAACAATTGAATATCTTGAAAGTTTAAAAGGTTAGGTAGGAAAAAATTATGGAAGATTGTGTAATGGATATTAACAGTAATGCTTATCCCATAATGGGTGTTAAAAAAGAAGAGACCTTACAGATTATAGTCTGCGACCCGGAGCAAAGCTGACGGAAAAAGATGTAATCACTTTGTGTAACGGCAAAATAACAGGTGGTAAACACTGTGAAAGCAAAGCTGGTAAAAGTTCGACTGCAAATTTGAACTTGATGAAGAAAATAAAATTAGATTTGTATTTGGGGAAAGCGTAAAACATGATTAAAGACTATGATCTAATCAAAATAATGAACACATACAGAGCATTCTTCTGGCATGAACCGAGGAAAAGTATATACTGTGAGGCAAGTGGACGAAATTACTGGCTCCTTATTTGCCTTATATTCCATTTCTACACACCCTACAGAAAAAAACAAATCGTGAGACGTGAGAAAGTGGAAGACTTCGTTTACAATAGATTATTTGAAGTCGGATCTAATGAGGAATTTATATCTTCTTTTGAAAATGAATTTAACGTCGATACCGTACAAGAGTTCAGCCGTTTTCTTCGCGTACTGAAACTTCTCTCTGAAACAGAATCAAAAGAACTTAAAGATTTTATTTTCTTACAAGAAGAAGGGGATTTTTTTACCTTTGAAAAAGTGGAAATTCCAGAGAACGGAGGAAAACTGAATCGGCAAGGAATC
>CACYCX010000192.1 GCA_902772975.1 uncultured Spirochaetaceae bacterium | reverse complement strand
GATGTCTGGGAAATTTCTTCCAATACACAATCGCGTGGTGCAGAAGTTTACATCATGCTCAAGGATTCAAGTGTTGCTCAGGAAAACCAGGATTCAACTTCAATTCCGATGCTTACATCAGGTCCGACAAAAGAACAGACCCTTGTTCTTGAAGACAACCGCGCTTATCCGTTTACGTTGAATGCAAGCTTCCGCGCACCATGTGTGTTCCGTTATCTTGTAGACAGAAAAGATTCAGTTGAAAATTATTACACGAACGGTGATGTAGTTACGATGACTGCAAACAATAAAGTCCGTGTATGGATTTCAAATGGTAATACAGTTAAGTTCCAGGTAATTGCCGCAAGCCAGACATATGAGCTTGAAATAGGCAAGGCGGGCGAAGTTATTGTTGAAGACATTAAATGGATTCGCACTGACGACGGCCGCTACAGACTCGTGGTAGAAGCTCTTGACTAAATTCTTTATCGACCAGCATGGCTGCGCAAAAAATCAGGTTGACGGCGAACTTTTAATTTCGCATCTTGTTGAAGGAAAATTCCAGCAGGTATTTAATCCGGCCGATGCCGACCTGATTATCATTAATTCGTGCGGCTTTATTGAATCAGCAAAAAAAGAATCGCTTGATGCAGTCTATGCTGCGCGCAAAAATTATCCGAATGCAAAAATAATTCTTGCAGGCTGTCTTGCCGAGCGCTATGCTGAAGCCTTTGAAGAGGCGTTGCCGGAAGCGGACGGCTTTTTTGGAAACGGCGACTTATCAAAAATCACGGACGCGGCAAAAAAAATCATGAAAGGAAAACGCATTGCAGTAAAGCCGGCGCAGACTGGTGTGAGCTGTGGAAGCCGCAATACGCTTTTATCTTTTAAGGGCTCTGCTTATGTAAAAATTACAGAGGGCTGTTCCAATCACTGTTCCTTCTGCGCAATCCCGCTTATTCGCGGAGAGTTAAGGAGCAGAGCCGCCGCCGATATTATTGCTGAAATAAAAACGCTTTTGGAAAAGGGCGTGTTTGAGATTAACTTAATCGGTCAGGATCTGGCGGCTTACGGGACAGGCGCCGGCGATGATGTTTTTGGAACAGGCCGCTTTGCGCTTCCGGAAATTGCCGCTGACAGGACAATCGTGCCGACAAAGAAAAAGTCCGCGCTGTTTCTTTTGTTAAAGGAGATTTCTTCGCTAAAGGGCAAATTCTGGATCCGCCTTCTTTATATTCACCCGGACCATTTTAACCGTGACATTCTTGATGTGCTCAAAAAAGATGAGCGCATCCTTCCATATTTTGACATTCCGTTCCAGTCAGGAAGCGACAGCATAATTAAGGCGATGAACAGAAAATGCAGCGCCGCTGAATATATCCGCCTTGCTTCTGACATCCGCAGCGCTTTCCCGCAAGCGGCTTTGCGCACTACATTCCTTACGGGATTTCCGGGCGAGACTGAAAAAGACGCCGCTGATTCTGTTGCGTTATTAAAAGGAATTCAAAGTGACTGGTCAGGCTCGTTCTGCTACAGTCGCGAAGAAGATACCGCTTCATATAATTTAAAAGGACGGGTAAGTAAAAAAGAAGCTTCTTCGCGGGCGGCTTTGCTTGTTGAGACGCAAAAACAGATTACACAATCGCGTTTGCAAAGCCGTGTCGGTAAGACATACGATGTGCTTATCGAAGAGCTCGTGGGAGAGCAGGGGACTGGCGGAAATGCACCAGACGGCGAGTGTTATGCAATCGCTCGCGCATGGTTTCAGGCGCCTGAGGTTGACGGTGCTTGCGTCGTGCGGTATGACAGTGATGACAAGAAAGCGATTGATGCAATAAAGCCTGGTTGTGTCGTAAAGGCCAAGGCTGTTGCTGCAAGCGATGTTGATTTGGACTGCATTTTTATTTCTGATTCAGGTGTGAAGATTTCTGATTCAGAAAAAATAAAATTTATTCCTAACTTACTGCAGGAAGATAATGGACAAGCTTGACGAATATCTTTCGCTTTTAAATCCCGAGCAGCTTGCGGCAGTTGAGCACGAAGGAAATCCCCTTCTGATTCTGGCTGGAGCCGGTTCAGGAAAGACGCGTGTAATTACAACAAAAATTGCATATCTTATTTCGCGCAAGGGCATTGATCCTCGTTCAATTCTTGCAGTCACTTTTACAAAAAAAGCCGCTAAGGAAATGCAGCAGCGTGCAGTTTCCCTTGATGAGCGTGCGTCGTTAAGCCAGATACGGACATTCCATTCTTTCGGCTCGTGGTTTTTGCGCCGCTATTATGAAGAGGCCGGCATTGATAAAAACTTTACTGTTTACGATGATGACGACATGGTGACTCTTGTACAGAAGGCAGTTCCTGATATCAAGAAGGCCGATGCAAGCCAGATGGCACATTATATTTCGCTTGCAAAGGATTACTGCCTTACTCCTGATGATGATTTGTCTGAGATTACAAGCGAGCCTGAATTTGCTTCAATTTACCGTGCATACCAGTCGCGCCTTAGGACGACAGGCAATGTTGACTTTGGCGATTTAATCATGCTTCCGGTTCTTGTCCTTAAGGAAAATCAAAATGTGCGCCGTCAGATGCATTACCGTTTTCAGGTGATTATGATTGACGAGTATCAGGATTCGAATGTGGCGCAGTTTATGATGCTCAAGGCGCTTTCGGGCGTGGAAGAGGGAAGCGGAACTTATGTCTGCGTCGTTGGTGATGATGATCAGTCGATTTATAAATTCCGTGGCGCGGAAGTAAAAAATATTCTTTCGTTTGAAAAGGAATTTCCGGGTACTACGCTCATAAGGCTTGAACGTAATTACCGCTCTGTTTCTGAAATCCTGAATGCGGCGGATTGTGTTGTAAGCAACAACCAGGACCGGCTTGGAAAAACTTTGATAGCTGAGCGCGGTAACGGAAAAAAGCCTGATCTTGTTTTTCTTCCGACGCAGGATGATGAAGCGCGGTTTTGCGCAGAGCTGATTGAAAAATCACATGCGAAAGGCGTGCCGTATCAGGACTGGGCAATCCTTTACAGGATGAACGCGCAGTCCCTGTTGTTTGAATCAGAATTCCTTCACCGCAATATTCCGTATACGATTGTCGGCTCGCTTAAGTTTTACGAGCGCGAAGAGATAAAGGATATGCTTGCGTATATTTCGCTTGTTGCAAATCCAAGGGACGAGATCGCGTTCAGGCGTGTTGTTAATAAGCCTGCGCGCGGTGTTGGAAATTCGAGCCAGGAAAAAATAATTAATGAATGCATCGAAAGCGGCGGCGAAAATATTCTTACCATTGCAGAATCTTTTTCTGAAAAGCTTCCTAAAAAAGCGCGTGCCGGCGTAAATGATTTTTGTGCGCTGATTAAAAGGTTCCGCGATTCACTGTCATCACCGGAATCTTCGATGGAATCATCACCGGAAGAGGCGCGTGACTTATCAGAGTTCGTCGAAATGATAATGAACGAAAGCGGCCTTTTTGAATATCATCAGGCAGAGGACGAAATAGCCGGAACGCAGCGCGCAGCAAATATGCAGGAGCTTGTAAACAGCGCCGTCGTGTATTCTTTTTCAATGGAAGGGCTTCTGGAATTTCTTGACCACATTGAGCTTGACCGCACGCTTGAAACAGGCGATGATGACGACCCGGATAAAGTTACGCTCATTACGCTTCATAATACAAAGGGTCTTGAATTTGAGCGCGTTGTAATTACTGGAGTTGAAAACGGAATATTCCCGCGGCTCGATAAAGCAGGTGCGGACCTTGAGGAAGAACGGCGCCTTTTTTATGTTGGAATTACGCGTGCTAAAAACGAGCTTTATATTACAAGCTGCGCGCAGCGTCGCATGTATGGCCGTAACGAATTTATGATGCCAAGCCGCTTTCTTATGGAAGCAGGCGCTGAGGCGTTCCGGGTTTTGGGTAAGGCGCCCCGCTCTTATCAGAACGGCCTCGGCGGCTTTGGTTCAAGTTCGAAAATCAATTCAGAAGATTCAATGCAGGATACCGGAGACGCGGAGCTTGCCGGCTTGAACGCAAATCATCCGCTTGCAAAAAAATGGGCGGTCGGCGAAAAGGTTTTCCACGATGATTACGGCTATGGTCAGATTATTGCGAGCAAGATAAAGGAAGGCGAGTTTGTGATTACGGTTATGTTTAACGGCCGCAAGATGCATTTTATGCCTGAATACCAGTCCGGAAGCCTGTTTGTCGTAAAAGATGAATAAATTTGTGTCAAAATGACTCAATTTGAAAGGCAAAAAAATCGGCTGTATCAAAATTACCCAGATAAAAAATCGCGCTATTTAATTTAATAACAAAAAGCTCAAACGGCAAGTAAAAAAACGCTTGAATTCACCTGAAATCCCAGAAAAAATCGCATAAAAATAAAAAATTACTGAAAAATTAAAAGTTGGCACGGAATTTGCTCTATTTATGGTATAGGATTTTCCTAAATATAAGAAAACAGAGGCAGACAATGGCTAACGACGAAAACATTCTTTCAATGTACCTTAAAGAGATTAACCGTATCCCGCTCCTTACCCGCGAAGAAGAAGTTGAACTTGCAAAAAAAGCCAAGAACGGTGATAAGGCTGCCCGTGATAAAATTGTAAATGCCAATTTGCGTTTTGTTGTAAACGTTGCAAAAAAATATCAGAATCACGGTCTTGATTTGACTGATTTAATAAGCGAAGGAAATATCGGACTTTTGACTGCAATCGAAAAATTTGATGTGAATACAGGCTTCCATTTTATTTCATATGCCGTATGGTGGATTCGTCAGGCAATCCTCAAGGCAGTAAGCGAAAAGAGCCGCGCAATCAGGCTTCCGCTTAACCGTGCCAACGAGCTTGTTCAGATTGAAAAGGCGCGTAAGTCAATTCACGGAAAAAAGAGCGAGTCAGAAGAAATTGCAGAAATCGCAAACAAGCTTGGAATGACTGATGTTCATGTTCGCGAGATGCTTGCAATTTCACGCGACACGATTTCGATTGAGGCTCAGGTTAATTCAGCAGATTCGGATGATACTTCAATGGAGAACTTCCTTGTTGAAACACGCTACGGAAATCCTGATTCAAAGCTTATTGATGATTCAATGAAAAATGATATTGATGATGTGCTTGACACTCTTAAGCCGAATGAAGCAAAGGTTCTGCGCCTTCGCTATGGTCTTGGCGGCGAAAAGGCAATGTCGCTTAAGGAAGTTGGAGATATCTGCAACCTTACAAAAGAAAGAATCCGCCAGATTGAAAAGCACGCAATTTCAAGAATCCAGCAGCCGTCGAGAATGCGCCGTCTTGAGGGATACGTTGCGTAATTTTACTCTCGTAATTTAAAATTACTTTCGTAATTTAAAATTACTTTCGTAATTTTTTAAATGCGTCTTCGCGCGCTTCGAGAAGAAGCTTTCTGTCGCGGCTGAAATCAGCAAGCCCTAAATTTAATTCACCGGCCTGGGCAGTTCCAGTGAGCTCGCCTGGGCCGCGTAATTTTAAATCCTCTTCCGCAATTACAAAGCCGTCTGTATTCTGCCTGATTATCCGCATTCGTTCCTTTCCGGTTTCAGTAAGGTTTTTGCGGTATACGAGAAAGCAGTAAGATTGCTCGCTGCCACGGCCTACGCGGCCCCTTAGCTGATGCAGCTGAGAAAGGCCGAAGCGGTCGGCTTGTTCGATTGCCATGCAGGTTGCATTCGGGACATCGACACCGACTTCTACAACTGTTGTAGCCGCGAGAATCTGGATTTTTCCGTCGCGGAATTGATTCAGGATCCTTGTCTGCTCGTCTTCTGAAATTTTGGAATGAATGAGCGCGCATTTGTATTCTGAAAAAACTTTTGAAAGCTTATTAAATGCATCTGTTGCCGATTTTAATTCCTTGCCGTCAGGCGCGTCGGGATTGTCTTCGATTGCAGGGTAAACAAAATATGACTGCCGCCCCTTCTGGAGTTCCTTCCGCACTGCATTGTAAACATTTTCCTCGTGCCCTTCCTGCGAAAGATATGTGATTACAGGTCTTCGTCCCTGCGGCATCGTCCTGATTGTGGAAACATCAAGATCGCCGAATACGGTAAGCGCCATTGTCTGCGGAATCGGAGTGGCGCTCATCATAAGCAGATGCGGGGCGGCATAGAGGGCAGAATGAATGTCAGAACCGGGAGTGATTATTGCGCGGCCTTTTTCGATAATGGACTGACGCTGCATTACGCCAAAGCGGTGCTGCTCATCGATTACGGCAAGCTGCAGGTCGTTATATTCTGTTGATTTTGAAAACAGCGCATGCGTTCCAATCAGTATGTCAATCTCGCCGGCTTTTAATGCCTTTAATAAAAGCGTTCTGCCTTGTGCCTTAAGGTTTCCGCTCAGGAACGCAGTTCGTACTCCAAGCGGCTCCAATAATTTTGCCGTAGTTTCTGCATGCTGCCGCGCAAGGATTTCGGTTGGCGCCATGATTGCGCACTGGCCGCCCCAGTCTGTAACGCGGAGGCAGGCGAATATTGCGGCAAGCGTTTTTCCGGAACCGACATCGCCCTGCAAAAGCCGCTGCATTGTGTACGGCTGCTTTGTAAGAAGTGCCTGGGGATTTTCTGAATTCTTATTTGAATTTTCAACGAGCTTTAAAATCCTGCTCCGTTCTGAAAAGCCGCGGTCAATGTCCCTGTTCATTTCCATGATGACGGACATCTGGTCTTTTGTAAGTGCAAACGGAAGCCTTTCAAGTAAGGCTGCCTGCTTGGGCGAAAAATCAAGCGCGTCCGGACCAGTGCCTGAAGCTGTGTCAGATTTTGAACTTGTTCCGGTTTGCGGAATGCTTTCAGAATCAAAATTGATTTGCGGTAGCTCGCCTTTATGAAGCAGGGCGCGTTTTGCCATCGCAGTCTGAAACTGAAAAAGTTCTTTATAGATGATGGTCCGGCGCGCGTCCTCTGCGTCCTTTACCGAAGAAGGGCAGTGTATTTTATAGAGGGCGTCCTGAAAAGGAAGCAGGCTTCTTTTTTGTATTATGTCATCAGGCAGGACTTCATCGATGCCGTGAAGATACTGATTGACCGCGGACTGCACGATGCGAGAAAGCTTTTTTTGCGTTAAGCCTTTTGTAAGCGGATAGACGGGCAGGACGCCCGAGCCCGGGATTGTTGTATCTGCGTAATCATCGAGGCTTCCACCGTCTGCGATTTTTTCAGATTCAAAAGAGGTGCACTGGAGCGTGCCGTATTTTACCTGAAACGGGCCTGTTACCGAAATGATGCTTCCGACCGGAAGGCTTTTTTCCAGAAACGGACGGTTAAATGCAATCAGCTCCGCGCGGGCAGTGTTGTCAGAAATTATTATTTTTAGCGTTTTCATTTTGCCGTAGCCGAACCATTCGTGGGCCAGAACCTGCGCTATCGTATGAACTTCCTTATTTGATGCGTATTCTGAAATCGAAACTCGGTGTGAATGATCCTTGTAGCCGCGCGGATAAAAGGAGAGCAAATCTGATATTGTAAAAATATTCAGGGCGGCAAGCTGCTTTACCGCCGCAGGTCCTGCACCGGGGAGTGATGATACCGGCGTCTTTATGTGTTCAAGCTGCATCGTCTGTTCCTGCTGAAATTTTTAATTAAAGAGGAATGTAAACGATAAGCATCAAAATCTTTTGAACGGCAAGATTTCCTAAAAATACAAGAAGCGCAAGTGCAATTCCTGCAATCGCAAGTGATTTCCTGTAATTGACAGGCTTTTTTCCTGTAATAAAATTCGTGATATTGTAAATGAACGGATTGAAATTATAGTCAAACGCGCTCAGCATTGAATTTGAATATGAATCGAATTTTGTAAATGTAATTATGAACCTGATTAAAATGATTGCGATTAAAATAATCAGAATGTCCCTTGTTATAATCCAGACGAGCGTGATTAAAGTCGTAAGCATCGCAGCAAGTGTAAGTCCCGAACCGCTTGCAAGAATAGTAAAAAGGCGTTCTAAAAATGAGAGGACGGCAAAAGCAAGCAGCGGTGAAAAATCAAACTGCCCGAACCTTAAAAGTCCTGTGCGTGAAAAAATATTTAAAAACGGATCGCATACTCTGGAAAAAAATCGGGTAACAGGATTGTAGGAAAGTCCCGGCGCCCATGTAAGAAAAATTCTTATGATGCACATAAAGCTATAAATCGAAATCAATCCCGCAATTGCGCTGAATGCCATTCCCATATATCCTCCTGATTTAACTTGTCCAGACTTCCTTTACAAGCGGCTGAAGCTCCAGCGTCTGTAAAAAATCCTTGTCGCAGGGAACCTTAAGCTGATTGTTTGCCTGAACAGTAAAATTTCCATTCTGTGTCTCTATATGAAAATATACTACGCAATTGCCCTGAACGCCAAATAAAAAATCACGAAGCGGTGTAATTTGTTCCTGCTCGTTGATTTTAGAATCAAGCTGAATGTGAATTTCTGAAGTTGAATGAGACTTAAGCTCTGAAATATCAAGAATTTCTTCAACGATAAATGATACTGATTCGTGCGATGCATCAAGGCGGCCTTTAAGTGCACAGACATCGTTTACCGCAATCTTTCCTCTCAGAACTTCCCAGCTTTTCGGGAAAATCGTAATGTCGATTAAGCCTGTAAAATCCTGAATCCGTCCCCACGCCATTTCAGGACCTTCGCCTTTTTTTGTGCGGAAAACCTTAAGTTCTGAAACCATTCCGATTGCGGTGTAAACCTTTCCCTGGAATTTGCTGCGCCAGTTATTTCCGCCGGAAGCATCCTGCTGCTGTGAATTAAGCTTGGCTTCGCGCTCTATCGTACTTGAATTGATTGTGGCGCTTGCTTCCATTATTTTACGCCATTCATCAAGCGGGTGGCCTGAAACAAAGCAGCCGATGCATTCCTTTTCCATATCGAGCATCTGGCGTTTTGGAAGATCCTCTGCCTCTTCGAATTTAAAATCAGGCAGCTCCTGAATTCCTGCTTCCTCAAAAAGACTGGCCTGACCCATTTCTTCGCCTTCGTGCTTTGCCTTTACATATTCAATGGCATTTTCCATGTTCTGCAAAAGCGTGCTTCTGTTTACGCCAAACTTGTCAAAGCTTCCTGTTTTAATCAGGACTTCAATTGCCTTTTTATTTATGGAAGTTTTTGCTTCCTTAAGCTTTCCACCTTCGTTTTCTTCAGCTTCTTCTTCCGGATCTTTTAAATAAAGAACCCTGTCGAGGAAATCAATAAAATCCTTGTACGGTCCATGCTCTGTTCGCTCACGGACGATTGCTTCTGCGGCGGATGTTCCCATGCCTTTAATTCCGCGGAGTGCAAAAATGATGTGTCCGTTTATGACGTCAAAATTTACATCAGAGCAGTTTACATCAGGCGGATCAACCGGAATGCCCATGTGTCGCGCTTCCTCGATATAAACAGGAAGTGTATCTGTAGAGTTGATTTCATTCGTAAGGTTTGCCGCCATAAACTCCGCGGGATAGTTTGCCTTAAGGAAGCCCGTTCGGTATGCAAGAACGGAGTAGGCCGCCGCGTGTGATTTATTAAATCCGTATCCTGCAAACGGAATCATGATTTCAAAAATTTCGTCTGCATGCTGTTCAGTAAATCCCTGTTTTACGGCTCCTTCGATAAATTCCTTTTTCTTTCCCATGAGGACTTCAGGCTTTTTCTTTCCCATGGCACGACGGAGCATGTCAGCGCCACCAAGCGAGAAGCCTGCAATTCTCTGGGATACCTGCATAACCTGTTCCTGATAAACCATAACGCCGTATGTTTCTTTTAGGATAGGCTCAAGGCACGGGTCAGGATAATGAACTGTTTCAGGCTTCCATTTTCCGTCAATGTAATTCGGAATATAGTCCATCGGTCCCGGTCGGTAAAGTGCGTTCAACGCAACTAAGTCCTCAAGCTTTTCAGGCTGGAATTGACGGAGAATTTTCTGCATTCCCGGAGATTCAAACTGGAAGATTGCAACTGAGTCACCGCGCTTAAATAAATCGAATGTCTTCTGATCCTGTTCGCTTGCATGCGCGCATACAAAATCCGGGTCGTCAGGTTTTTTGTGCTTATTGATGATGTCTTCTGCGTACCGTATAAGCGAAAGCGTCTTTAATCCGAGGTAGTCAAATTTAACAAGACCGCACGGCTCGATTATGTCCATAGTATATTGAACGCCGACCTTTCCTTCCTTTGCATCCATAAAAACCGGTGCCCAGTCTGGAAGCTCCGTAAGTCCGATTACCATGCCCGATGCGTGGAGACCTGTGTTTCTCTTGCAGCCTTCAAGTTTTTCTGCCAGGTCAAAGAGCTTTTCGTAGCGCGGATCGTGGCGGAATTCTGCAAGCTGACCGCCGTCCGGGAATTTTTCGTTAGGCGGTTCAAAGCAGTTTTTAAGCTTTGTCTTTAAGTTTTCTGAGACCTTCGATTTGAGCATGTTGACTTCGGCAAGCGGAATACCTAAAGTGCGTCCGACATCGGCAATGCAGTTTTTTGGCTTAAGCGTTCCGAATGTAACGATATGTCCTACTTTTTTATCTCCGTACAAATCGCGCGTGTGCTGAATGATGTCCTGCCTGAAGTCGAAGTCCATGTCAACGTCAAAATCCGGCATTGAAACGCGCTCTGGATTAAGGAAGCGCTCGAAAAT
This sequence comes from uncultured Spirochaetaceae bacterium, assembly GCA_902772975.1. Taxonomy (GTDB): domain Bacteria; phylum Spirochaetota; class Spirochaetia; order Treponematales; family Treponemataceae; genus Treponema_D. The sequence goes on along the minus strand of CACYCX010000192.1, from coordinate 1,814 downwards.
TAATTTGTATCGGAACGGGTCAATATCCGTAATCGTAAGGCAGTATGCTACAAGCGAGCCCGCGCCCGAACCTCGTCCCGGCCCGATCGGCATATAGGGCTTTGGTTTTTTGTTTACATTATCATATGTTGATTTAGCCCAGTTGATGAATTCCCAAACGATAAGGAAGTAGCCTGAAAAGCCCATCTTGAAAATGATTCCAAGCTCGTATTCGGCGCGCTGTCGGATCTCGGGCGTAATTTCAGGATAGCGGGCGCGAAGTCCTTTCTCAACAAGGTAGCGCACATAGTCGTCCTGATTTTTTGTGTAATCATCACCGTGCGTCTGGAATTCTTTGGGGAGCTCGAACCGCGGAAGACATTCCTTTAACTGCGGAGTACTGTACTGCGGAATCGTAAGGTTGCACATGTTAGCAATCTTGATTGTGTTTTCGTAAGCATCAGGGCAATTCGGGAACAGAACGCGCATTTCTTCTTCTGTTTTGAAATACCATTCGTGTTTTTCGCCACCCATTGTCTGATGCGGGTCGTTCATGTTTTTCTTAAAGCCGATGCAGCGAAGACAATCCTGCGCTTCCCAGTCTTCTTTTTCCATGTAGTGAACATCGTTCGTTACGACAAGCGGAACATCAAGCTCACGGGCGAGCGCAATCAGTTTTGGATTTAATTCCTTCTGCTCGGGAAGCCCATGGTCCTGAAGCTCAATGTAATAATGGTCAGGACCAAAAAGATTTTTATATTTTAAAACAAGCTCTTTTGCTTCGTTATCTTTTCCGGCAAGCAGAAGCTGCGGAAGCTCGCCCGCTATACAGGCAGAGCAGCAGATGAGCCCTTCGTGGTATTTTTCGAGAAGCGCAAAGTCGATTCGCGGCTTGTACCACATGCCTTCTGTATATGCAATTGAAGAGAGCCACGACATGTTTTTATAGCCGGTTTCGTTTTCGCATAAAAGAATAAGGTGAAAATAGCGAGCCTGCCTGTCTCCGTCTTCGCCTTTGTGTGAATATGGAACTGATTTTTTTTCAAGGTGCGATTCGAAGGCAACATAAAATTCTTCGCCGACAATCGGGTTGATTCCGTTTACATGGCAGAGCTTTTCAAAGTTAAGCGCTCCGAACATGTTTCCGTGGTCTGTAAGCGCGAGGGCAGGCATACGAAGACGCTTGGCCTTTGCGACCAGATCATCAAGCTTTGCGCATGAGTCGAGAAGAGAATAGTCGGAATGCACGTGAAGGTGCACAAAATTTGATTGCGGAGTGCCTTCTGGGGCATCCGGGAATACATGATAGTCGGCCATGGTTTATCTATTATAGCATAAATTTAGATTCTTGGATACGAATTGAAGGGGAAAAGTTTGAGTTTTATTTCAACCCCTTCTTCAACTCGTTAATCAACTCATCACTTTTCTTAAACGACGCGCTAAGCATATCCAGCAGTTCTGCAGTAGTATGAGTAACTTCCTCTTCTTTTACAAATGGATTTTTAATATCAAGATTCCAGCCGCTTTCTGCAATCTTTTCTACAGGTACTTTCCAAGCCTGTTCGCCTTCTGCCCGCTCGCCCCACCATTCCTTAAGTGAAGCAAACTCACTCTTTTGAATCGGATTTGTTTTAGAATAAGATTTCTGACTTTCAGGCAGCTTATGTTCCCAGTACGCGAGAAATGCATTGCATTTCTCGTCACGAGTTTGCTATGCAAACTCGCATTTCTTTAGTCGGCTCGCCCTTTGTAAAGAACAGGAGATTTGTAGCAACCGAAGCATAAGGCTGGAAAACAGAGTTAGGCAAACGCACAATTGTATGCACATTACACTG
>CACYCX010000191.1 GCA_902772975.1 uncultured Spirochaetaceae bacterium | reverse complement strand
GTAAAGGCAATTAAAACAGCGGCGAGAATGAACCACCAGCTTGTTTCAAATTTTACAAAAGCAACTGCGGCGATGAAAGTCAGAAGTGCCATCAAAATCATACCGATGACCATGCTCTTAAGCGTGTCGGCAATCCAGAGTTTTAAGGTCATGTTGGAAAATCCGAATTTTTTTTCGAGAACAAATTCACTGTAAAGCGAAAATGGAATTTGAAGAATAAACGAATGCACAGCTGTGAGAATCATAAACAAAAGGAAGGCTGCGAAGCTGTTTCCGATTGTTGAAGGAAAGCCGGTGATACCACAGATAAAATTAAACACCAGCGGATAAAAGCCAAAAATTACAAGGGCAAGGTCGAGCGCTGTTGTGAAAAAAGAAGACACGCACCATTTAAAATATTTTGCGTCCTCGTAGGCGCTGATGTTTTTAAGTTTTTCAGTATCAAAGGTTTCTACGGCAAGCGGAATCTTCTGCAGGACCTCTGGAATGCGTCCGCCATTTTTGGCCCGTGCGCGAAAATCAATAAACTCCAGGAAATGATTTATGAGGAATGTTGCGACAGTGCCGCAGAGAAAAATTAAAACAAATGGGTTAGAAAGATTTACGGATATGTTCATGATTTAATTATACTGATATAAAGCTGATAGAGCAATTTTATCCAATTTTTTAATGCGCGATTCTACTAGACTTTGCTCAAGAGGTAACAATATGAGTAAAGAACTTTTTGAAAAATTTAACAGTGGCTGTCTGCGTTTGCCGGACGGGGAAATTGACTTTGGAAAAATCGGCTGGAACAAGCATCCGGTTTTTGAAGGTGTTGAGCTTAAGCACATCATTACATCAAAAGATACTGGTGGAGATTTCAGTTATCATCTGGTTAGAATTGCGCCGAACAAAAGTATTAAGAATCACATTCACGAAACTCAGCTTGAAACTCACGAGGTTATTGCGGGCTGCGGTGAGTGTGTTAATAATGGAAAGACGCTTGGTTATGAACCGGGAGTAATTTCGATTATGCCGGCGAAGGTGCCGCACGAAGTTAATGCTGGTCCTGATGGGCTTTATTTTTTTGCAAAATTTATTCCGGCTTTGTGCTAGGATTTGCAGATGAGTTTGCGGCTTCCTTGTATTCTTTGGGAGTCATACCCACTATTTTTTGAAAGCATCTGTCGAGGTGGCTCTGGTCGCAAAAACCTGCATCATAAGTTACCTCGCAGACGCTTTTTTCTTCTTCAAGCAGCCTCTGCGCCTTTCGTACCTTGCACTGAATCTGAAACTGATGAGGCGTAAGGCCATACAGATTTTTAAATTTCCTGATTAAATGAAACGGACTGATGTTTGTATCCTGCGCCATCTCTTCAATCAGATAAAGATTTTCCGGCTGATCGAGAATTGACTCTTTAAGTTCTTCCAGAGGGCTGTCGGTAAGAATATTTCCCGAGGTGGCCGAATCTGGTGCCAGCACACGCACACAGGTAACCAGCATCGAATAGCCTTTGTCATCAACCGGCCTGATTTCATGCAAAACATCAGGCGGAATCTGAAACTCATCTCCTTCGCAAAAAACTTTTGAAACCCCATTCATCACAATGCATACTTTTCCAGCCTCAACAATTCCAAGGGTGAGGTGTTCGGCGTGAGTGTGTGGCGGGTAGGCCTTCGTCCAGTTTTTATAATGAACACATTCAATGTCATCATTTTTTTTGCGGTAAGAGATTTCGTTCATCATAATTTCTTTTTCTCTCTTTATGTCTGGCTGGTCCTTCGCGATCAGAAAGATCGTCCAGTCTACCACCGATTTTCCAATACATCGAATTTTAATTCAGAGTCAAATTAGAATCAAGGCTTTTCAAAAATATTTCTTGTTTTTAATTTCAAATACAATTATATTTAAGCCGTAAAGCCTGCTGCACAGAAGACCATATCCAACAATTAATCTGTAGTTTTAGTATGTGCGGTTACATTCTCATTTTTTATATCTTTTAATTTTTTTTACCATAATTCAGGTCCGAAGTTGGACAGGCGCTGAAAAAACAAAAGACTCACAAGGAAT
>CACYCX010000190.1 GCA_902772975.1 uncultured Spirochaetaceae bacterium | reverse complement strand
ACCAAAATTCCACCCATTCCCATTTCCAGCGGCAAAGCGATATCCATATCATAGCGGTCTCCGATTGCAAGGCAGTTTTCTGCCGTAATCTGATAGCCGGCACGTTTTGAAAGCAAGTCGACTGCTGTCTGAAAAGGTTCAACTGCAGGCTTTGACTTTAAGCATGTATCCAGCCCTACAATTTCAGGAAAGAAATCTGATATACCGATTGCCTCAAGAGTTTTTCGTGCAGGAAGAACAGGATTATTTGTAACACATATTAACTGATATTTTGACTGAAGGATTTTAAGAGTTTCAATCAGCTGCTCATCCCGGCTAAGAAAATCCGCCGGCTCCAGCAGTTCGCGCCGCCACTGCACACTCTGCGAAATCGGAACACCGAACGCCAGCAGAGTATTTCCAAGGCTCACCTTACTTCCATTATGCTCGTTCGCAAAACTCTTACGATAATCTGCCACCATGCGCCGCGCTTCATCTGCACTTATTCCGCGCTCCTTTGCAAACTGGCGCACCTGACAGTCCACCTGCTCAAAGGCGTAAGAAGCATTCGTGTAAAGAGTTGAATCAATGTCAAAAATAAAGGCACGGAGGTCCTGTGGAATTTTATATATTTTCATAAGGCTCTAATCTCACAATATTTTTTGCGGCTTCCTGCAATGATTCATACACGCCCGAACCATAACATGCCGCACAGGCATCGCCCATAAGTTCACTATGAACAAAATGTCCGCCGGCTGGTTTGAGAATCTTCATTCCAAGCCGGGTTTCTTTTTCTCTAAGCAAAAGTTCATCATTGCTCTGCCCGCCAGTCACAGACATCTCATCAGGAAAACTTACACCTGCTTCATCAGCAGCTTTCTTCAGGCAATTTACACCACGCTCAACTTCAATAAGTCTCTCAGTTTCCGAAAGTTCTCCACTGTCAGGAATCAGATAAGAAGCATTCCAAAGCCCTGGAATTACAGACGGAAGAATGCGAAGCCCTTCCCCCTTAAGAATCTTGTCTGTACAGAAGTTTAATCCTTCAGAACTTCCGCAGCGATCACAAAGCCGTCCAGTCTGCAAAGTTCCGGTTCCAATAAGAGCCGCAACAAAATCAGGACCACCAGCAAAAACCGAGCTGTTCTGAGAAAATTTTATATATTTTGTAAACCGAAATTCATCAATAATTTCTTTATCAACAAGTCCACAGCAATCTCCAATTCCAATAAATGGCGGGAGTTTTTCGCTGTCTATTCCACATGCCGCACAAACTTCATCATTCCAGTATGCAGCACGGAACCGTTCTTCCGGCAAAATTGTAATTGCCTGTCCTGTAAGAACATAAATCAGATATTCAGGACCGGAAAAAATAAATCGGGATTTTTTATAGATTTTAGGTGCGTGTTTTTTAAGGGCAAGAAGTTTTGGCACAAAAAGAGATTTTCTTGCTTCAGGTGAATCAGGAATTTTTACGTCAGAAGTATCTTCGTTCCAGAAGACTGTATAACCGCAGTCTGCAACTACTGTCGGTCCGTTTCCTGATATTGAAATTGTATTAACCGACACCGACTGATTATTCTTTGCACACTGAGCTTCCAGTCCGCGCACAGCTGATATAAAGGCGCCTAACCATGATGAGGCTGCAAACTCATTTTGAGAATCTTCAAATGGAACTGAACAAAAAGAAACGACCTCGCCTAAGGCAGTTATCAAACCAGCCTTAAGCGAAGTCGTACCTATGTCCACACAAAGAATTGTGGAGTTACTCGTGCTTTACCACCTTTTCAATAATATTGCGGTTATCAAGCAGTTCGCTTAGTGACTGATTGTAGTGAATGCGGGTGATTACGTTTGCAAACAATCCGCTTACATCAGTGCTGATGTACCATTCACGCTTAAGCAGTTCTTCGTGATAAACAGCGTTTGTACCGATAATGCGGTAGAACAAGCCCTTTTCATATGCTTCATCAAAGTTCTTGATAGCATCGCCGGTAAAGAACGGAAGCGAAATAGCACAGATAACTTTT
>CACYCX010000189.1 GCA_902772975.1 uncultured Spirochaetaceae bacterium | reverse complement strand
CAAGTTGCGTCAAACTCGGTAGTGAGCGGATTTGAGAATCAAATCCAGCGAACGTACGATGGGCGAAGGCCGCAAAGCCGCCGCTTCAATAAATGAGTATCTTGCAAAATAATTGTTATAGAAAACATATAATTTCGGATATCAGTACAAGATTCAAGGAGCGCGAGCATAAGGGTCGGGCTCGGTGCGCATCTGAGCGTGCGAACACGGAGCGAAGCTACGTGTGAGTCAAATACCATTAAAGCTCAGCCAGCGCCCGATGCACGTACTTATGCGGGAGCGCATTGAATCTTGCTATTGAAATAAAGCTATTATGTGGTTGTTATAACTAAAAAATAAAGTTGCGTTTTTCTGATTCCATGCTACAATAGAATAGGTATGGAATCAGTTAAAAATCTAGTTGAATATTACGACGAGCTTTATCCGGTAACGGACGCTCAAAAAAAGTTTTACGACAGTTTTCTTGAAATATATCCGCATCCAGCTCACTTTCTAAGCATTGGCTGCGGCACCGGAATGCTTGAATACCGCCTTGCTAAGGACAAGTATGCAGATGTAACGGGGCTTGAAACCTTCAAGGAGCTCCTTGATTCTGCAACACGAAAGCAGCGGACTCAGCTCATGTCACTCCGATTTTTCCAGATGTCAACAATCGAAATGAGCCGATTTCTTGGTAAAGGCTTTTACAATGTCATTTCTTGCCTGAATGACAGGATAGTTTTTATCCATGACCACACGCTCATGCGCAAGTTTTTTGCGGACTGCCATCAGCTTTTGACAGATGACGGCGCGCTTGTACTTTCGCTTACAAATTACGACATCTACAATCCGGAATTAAAGGCCGCTTTGCCCGTAAGCAATACGCTCAGGGTAAAATATACCGGTAAGCTTCATGCCGGCGAGGAAAAGAACATCGCGTATCTTTCCCGCACCGTCGAAACTGGTTCAGGTAAAAAGCTTCCTGTGTTTGATAATACCGAAATATATCTTTTGCGCCCGGAAGAAATCACCGGATTTGCAAAAGAGGCCGGATTTAAAAACGTCCAGCTTTTTGACGGCTTTTCGGATAAGGAAGCAGATGAGAATTCAGACGAAATAGTCGCACTTATTAAAAAATAAGCTCGTTTATAAAAAAAGCGCGGTTATAATAATCGCGCTTTTTTTAATGATTTTCTTTAGTTGGTGATCTTCCAGCGGCCGTTTTCCTTAACAAACCGTTTTGCGTTAACTTCGATAAGGCGGCCGTCGTCTCCAAGCATTTTTATCATTGATGTAAGCGGATTTATCTCTGTAATCCTGAAATTCGTTCCGTCATAGTACAGATGCAGTCCTTCCTGAGGCAGGCTCTTACGCGCTTCTGAATAAAAATCGTATTCGTATGAAAGACAGCACAAAAGACGGCCGCACTGACCGCTAATCTTCATGGAATTGAGCGAAAGATTCTGGTCTTTTGCCATTCTGATGGAAACCGGGCGCAGTTTGTCCGAAACGCAATGGCAGCAGTATGGACGGCCGCATATTCCAAGTCCGCCCGTAATTCTTGATTCATCACGAACGCCAACCTGACGGAGCTCGATGCGCATCTTGAATACAGAAACAAGATCCTTTACCAGCTCTCGGAAGTCTACGCGGTTTTCGGCACTGAAAAAGAAAAGCGCCTTCTGTTCATCAACAAGGAAATGAGTTGAAATAAGCTTCATTCCGAGCTTGTGATATGCAACCTTTTCCTGGAACACCTTAAAGGCATCCTTTTCCTTCTGCTTATATTCTTCGGCTTTTGCAAGGTCTTCTTCGGTGGCTTTGCGCTCAATATGAACGACATCAGAAGGTTTGATTCCTACCGGGCTTTTTGCCTTTCCCAGAACGCGCGCCAGATCTTTTCCGTAGCGGGTCGGCACGATTGCAAAATCGCCTGCATTCAGTTCAAATGAATCTGTGGAAGCATAAAGGCCTTCGCTTGAATATTCCAGCTTGAGCACATAAAGCGGCTCGGTAAACACAAAGGATTCTTCGGTTTCCTCTGTATAATCGGAATCTTCAAGGCTTGAAAGATCTTCGTTTTCTTCCTCTATATCGTTTTCAAAAATATCGCTCATAATTTTCCTTTATCAACTTTCATTCTATATTTAAGATGCCATTAAGTCCACTACAAGACCGTTAATTTCATGAATTCGTTCCAGAAGCTTAAGCTTGTCCAGATGGTTGTACCAGATGTCGTAAGAAAGCTGCTCCAGCTTCTGATTAATCGCTACAATCTGGATTGCCGGATCACGCGCGCGGCCTTTTTTGTTTTTGCCAAAGCGCTTGTGTTCTTCGACGGTGTAGTTTGTTTTTTCTATATATTTAATAAATTGCGAAATTGCCTTTTTGTATTTTTCCAGTGACTCTGAAGTTGAATTCAAGCTTAAATCATTTCCTGCTAAGTCGATGGCGTCCTTAAGATATACAAAGGCGTCCTCATCTGACATTCCTGCGATTTCAGGAGGAAGTCCCTGTGATATCAGAAGGTTTTCCTGCTGCTTGTCCTTTACAAGTCCCCTGAATTTTGAACCTGAAACAGCGCTTTCTTTATCCTTTTTCTTTGCTTCTTCTGCTGCCATGCGGCTTGCGGAGGCTGCTGCCGTAAAGTAAAGGGAATTGCCGTTCGGGTCAATTGTGTTCATCGGATTATAGCCTTGTGCCTGATTTCTTTAAGCTGAGTCTGCTTTGATACTTCCTTCTCGTACAAATCCTCGTCCGAAAGCGCAATGCAGTGTCCGTGGAAAATTACGCCGTCAGAAAGAAGCAGCTTGTGTGTCGCAATATCGCCGATTACAGTCGAAGTCGGCATAAGCTTAATTGATTCCGGAGCGAGAATATCGCCTAAAATAATTCCGCTTATTACGGCTGATTTTGCAGTTATGTTTCCGTGAATTCGTGCTTTTTCGCCAACGATAAGGTTTCCGCTTATCTCGATGTCGCCGTCAATGTCACCGTCTATCATCATTGCGCCGGTAATGCGCAGGTTTCCCTGAAAAGCAGAGCCAGCGCCGACGATTGTGTTGATTGAGATGTCATCGATTGTTAATGCCATTAGTTAGAAACCTTGATATTCAGATATTTTATCGGGTCTACTACATCTGAACCAATGTGAACCTCGTAGTGAAGATGCGGTCCCGTCGTAACACCAGTATTTCCGATTGTTCCGATTACATCGTTCTGAGAGATGAACTGACCTTTTTTAACCCTTACCGAGTTCATATGGGCAAATCGTGTATAAATTCCGTGCTTATGCTTGATGATTACGTTATTTCCGTATCCAGCATCGTATGCTACAGTAACAACCTGACCGTTTGCAGTTGCATGAATCGGATCGCCGCTACGCCATGTAGAAAGGTCGATACCCTTGTGAATGTACCACTGACCTGTAATCGGGTGGATCGTCGGACCGAATCCCATTGAAATATGGAGCGTTGATGCCCTTACCGGCCAGATGCTCGGGATGTCGCTCAAAAGTGAGTTCTGTGTCTCAAGCATTTTTCCAATCTGTTCTATCGGCTGAACTGCGTTTTCAAGGTAAGAAGTGAGCTGCCTGATATCAGCGGCTTCCCTTACCGAGCCTGTAGCAAGTTCTTCTGTGCTGAAAAGTGAAGTAAGGTCGCTGTTGCGCATCGGTGAAGTTGAAGAAACTGACTGCTGTTCAATTCCTAAAAGTGAAAGCGACTGGCTTAATGATGACTGGAAGCGTTTTGCTGTCTGAAGAAGATTGTTGTTTTCGTCACGGAGCTCGTCGAGGCTTGCCAGTGTCTGTCTGTTTTCTGTAAAAAGGCGGCTGATTTCGGCATTTGCATCAATTGCGTTCTTGTTGAAGAAAACAAATGAAAAAAGGATTCCGATTGCAATAACAATTCCAAGAACCATTGCAAATACGTTTGTCTGAAGATTTACGACCTTTCCCTGTGAATGGGGAACAATCATAATCGTGAGCTTGTTATCGAATATGTGAAAAACCTTCGAGGCAAAGCGGCCTGTTCGTCCGAGCAGGTTGTTCTGCGATGAGGAAAATGATTTTGACATCGTTCGTGCCGATTTTCTGTTACCGAACATCTCTGTACAAACTCCACCTATCTATAAAATCATTAAATTATACCATATATTGTTTTATTTGGTCAAATACCGACCCGCCAGCTGAACCAGTTTCCCTGAATATAATCAAAATGTTGACGGCAGCAAAAACCTGTGTTATCTTTATCGGAGTGATTTATTAAAAAGTGTAGGGAATTTGTACAGCTTAGGTAAGTTGCGCACTATTTTCTGCTTTATAAAAAGGCGCAGGTTAGCGTTTAATCTGCACTTGTCGGCAGCCATAAAAAGCTGCTAACTATTCATTTTTGGAAGAAAGCCATGCAGTTTTTTGATACTCATGCCCACATCGGGCTTATTTACGATGACCCTATAGAACAATTGCGCGTTATACAAGCCGCAAAAAAAGAGGGCGTTAACAGGATTATAAGCATAAATAACAGCCTCAGGGATTTTTCGCGCGTTTACCAGAATTTAAAGACTATTCCTGGAATTTATCATGCTGTTGGCGTTGCTCCGTCTGAAGTTGTAAATCCGGGAAACAACTGGATTGATACAATCGAAGAAAGCGTAAAGCTTTCTAAAGTTGTTGCAGTCGGCGAAACAGGCCTTGATTATTACAAGCAGTTTGGCGACAAGAGATCTCAGATTGAGCTTTTTATTACTCAGCTTGATCTGGCCCAGAAGCATAATCTTCCTGTAATTATTCACAACAGGAACGCAGGAAACGACGTGCTTGAAATCCTTTCGCAGCACATTCCGGATTCAGGCGCGATTTTACACTGCTATTCAGAAGACGCAAAGTTTGCTGAGCGCTGCCTTGATATGAACATCTATTTTTCTTTTGCAGGAAATTTAACATACAGGAATGCCCGCAACCTTCACGAGACTGTCCTCAATATTCCGCTCGACAGAATCCTTATCGAGACAGAAAGTCCGTTTATGATTCCGTCTGAATTCCGCGAGAAAAAGCGGACGATGCCGGCATATCTTCCGTCTACGGCAAAATTCCTTGCTGAAATGCTTGATATCGGACTTGAAGAATTAAGCGCTCAGCTTTGGACTAACAGCTGTAAAATTTTCAAGCTTCCGGAATAAGGTCAAATGCTGTATCATCCGGTAAAAATCGGTTCTCTTTCACTGCCCGGAAACCTGTTTCTGGCTCCCGTTGCCGGTTATAGCGACAGAGCGTTCAGAAGCGTCTGCGTTAAGGGCGGCTGCGATTTTGAATATACAGAAATGGTAAGTGCAGAGGCTTTAGTACGCGGCTCCGGCAAAACAGAATGCCTAATGAAGCGCGCCCCTGTCGAAAAAGCATACGCCGTCCAAATCTTCGGCGGCAGCGACGAAACGATGGCAAAAGCCGCCGGCCTTGTACTGTCTAAAACATCAGCAGAATGTATCGATATAAATGCAGGCTGTCCTGTACCAAAAATCATCAAAACGGGGGCCGGCTCTTCGCTAACCCGCGATCCAGACCGGCTCTACAAAATCGTCATGGCAGTTGTACAAGTCGCTGCCGCCTTTGACGGCTTGCGCCCTGAGAAGGAAAGCCAGCCTGATGGTCAAAGCGCGCCTGATTCTTTGCTAAAACAGGGACCAGTTCCCGTAACAGTAAAAATCCGCTCCGGCTGGGATGACAGTCAGATTACCTGGAAGGAAGCCGCCCAGGCGGCGATTGAGGCAGGAGCAGCTGCAATCACAATGCATCCGCGCACCCGCGCGCAGGGCTACGAGGGAAAGGCGGACTGGGAAAAGCTAAAGGAGCTTGTTTCACTTGCCGCCGGACGAATTCCGATATTCGGCTCCGGTGACATTTTCACGCCTGAAGATGCAGTCCGAATGCTTGAGCAGACCGGCGTTGACGGAGTCATGTTTGCGCGCGGGGCTATGGGAAAGCCCTTTATTTTCCGCCAGACAAAAGACTTAATCCAAACCGGTAAGTATGACGAAATTCCTTTATCGGAGCGGATTGCGGCCGGATTTGAAGAGCTTGCTTTACTGGCGGCCGATATGGGCGAGGAGCCTGCATGCCGCGAAATGCGCAAGCGCTTTTGTGCATATTCAAAGGGCATTGAAGGTGGCGCGCAGGTAAGGGCGCAGATTGTCCATTCGTCTTCAATTGCAGAATACAAGGCTGTTCTCGGAAAATTTTGCGGCAGTTCAAGTTTATAATTGTATATAGTAAATAATTGGATTATAATTGTAGTATGTCTTTATTGCAGGTGTTGACAGATTTATTTGACAGCATATTCAGAAGTTCTTCTCCAGAAGTTCAGAAAAAGCAGAAGCTCAAGAAACTGGATCAGGACCTTCGCATAAATCCAAACGAAATTTACAGGAATGAGCTTGTCCAGCCTAATTTTGCAGAGGCAATGCGCGTTCTTGCCGTCAGCCTCAAGCCGATAGCAGCAATAATTGACAATACGATTGGAAGCCCGGACATTAAACGAAACCGCCGCTTTGAATCAGAGCTTATTATCACAGGTTATAGCGACGAGTTAAAGGCAGTTTATGACAGCCTCCTTTATGAGCGCAGAAAGCAGGAAGTCGCAGAAGCAGGAGAAAATGCAAGCCGTATTTATGACGAGCAGCACCGCAGGCTTGAAAAACTCGTTCATGAGCTTAATTCCCCTGAATTCAAGAAAATGGATGATGTAATTGCGAAGCTTCATCAGCTTATAGATTTGTGCCATTTTAATTTTACGGCTCCGATTCAGCTTTTTGACAGCGACTTTTCAATGGAAGAAACGCAGAATAATTTTCAGGCTCTTCCAATTCAGACTGTTGAAGGCGTGCTGGCCGATTTGTATTATGTTCTTGAAGATTTTTCGATTACGATGCCGGTTGCAAATGCAATTATCGCGCTGCAGGCGCTTCTTACCGGACAGGAAGTTCCGCCGGAGCAGCGAAAGGACATCATTTCAAATCTCCGCCATGTAGAAGGAATTACAAAGCGCATCTTAAACGGAAATACGCTCAGGACGCTTTTGTGCATTGCAAAAAAAGAGCCGGATTACAATCCGCAGCACGCAAGCTACAAGGCAACTTCACGAAAGAATTTTTCTCAGGCGCTTCAGGACAGGTATGCCGGTGACGAGCTTCGCATAAAGGGTGAGCTAAAGGACGAACACATAAAGGAAGAGCTTAACACGCTGTTTGGTGACGGAAAGCTTGAAGAACTGAACGGCTATAACGCAGATCTTGCACAGGAACTCGGCCAGAATATTTCAACAAGCTTTATGTGGGTTACTCCGATGCGCATCCTTAAGACATTCTTGAAACAGTATTACACGGAAGGCGTAAAGGCAGTAATAAACGATATCGTAGTTGAAGGCTTTTTCTCGAACAGCGCCTACAAGACTCAGTTTTCAGGAACATTTTTCGCGGCAAACGAGTGCATGGATAAAATCCTTAAATTTGAAGCCGGATTTAATACAGGCGCCAAAAATGATGTTGCGGTAATCAAGGGGCTTATCAGGGACAGCCACAAAAATCCTGATTTTTCAAAAAAGCTTATGACGATTGTTGATGCCATAAACTCCGATGCAAAGCAGATGATTCAAAAGGAGCTTTCGGTGCTTCTTGCACTGTATAAGGAAATCGGAGGAATCTTTCAGGATTCAAAAAAAGCGGCCAGCGAGATTGCAAGTAACCTGAAAACGATATTGATGTCTTCTCGAAACCGCGATAATACATTAAAATTAGAAAATCAGTACCATTTATGGGGAAATTTTTTTGAAATTATGAAAAACTATGCTATAATAAGCAGTAGTATGGAGAAATAGGCGATGGCTAGAAAGAAGATAGGCAGCTTGGACATTAACAAAAATTCCTCTGTTGAAGAAGTCGTAAAGGTTTACGAAAAGAAGCTTTATGATTTGCAGCAGATGCTTGAAATTTCTCAGTCGCTTTGTTCAACTCTCGAATATTCAACTTTAATCGAATCTATTCTATATACTTGCATGGCTCAGATGCTTGTTCTGGGTGCCGGCATTTTTGTTCTGGAAGAAATCGATACAAATGCATTTTCGCTTGCAAATAATTATACCGGAATTGATGTAGATCCTGATTTGTCATATACAATTCCATTTTCGCATCCGGTAATCGACATTATCAGCCAGAAAAACCGCGTATTTACGCTCAAGGAAGTTCAGAATGCCCTTCCAAAGGAAACAAACCTTGATTTCTTTACGTCGCTCAGACCTTCGCTTATAGTTCCGCTTTTCCAGAAAAATCACATTAACGGAATCCTTCTTTTAGGCGAAAGAATGAACCTTGACGGCTCTGATTATACTGAATACGACAGAAAGCAGATTCTGAGCATCGCACCGCTTATCAGTGTTGCCATAAATAATGCCGCAATGCTCGAACGCTCTTCAATAGATATGATGACGCATTTAAAGCTCAAGTACTTCTTCTTTAATGCGCTTACAGACAAGCTTGACCTTTCGATTTCTCAGGACATGCCGCTTTCGGTAATCATGTTTGACATCGACTTCTTTAAGAAATTCAATGATACATGGGGACATGCCTGCGGCGATTACGTGCTCGTTACGGTTGCCAAAATAATGAAGTCAAGCATCCGCGAAGGCGACATGGCAAGCCGCTATGGTGGCGAAGAATTTACGATTATGCTTCCCAATACCGCCGAGGATGACGCAATTGCGGTTGCCGAGCGAATCAGGAAGGCAATCGAAGAATACGATTTCTTCTACGAAAATAATCACCTTAAGGTAACGATTTCAGGCGGCGTTTCGATTTACGATTCGGAGACAAATCCTGTTACTTCCGCAAGGGAGCTTGTTGAACAGGCTGACAAGGCACTTTATTCTTCAAAAGAAAACGGCCGTAACAGAATTACATATATCACTCCGGAAGCTGCTAAGACAGTTACTGTAGAAAAAAAATAGAAAGAAAATGAGTTTACTCGACAGGCGTTTCCGCTATTCATTTAATCACGTAACCCTTATTTTAATTTTAATAAATTTCGTAGTTTTTTATTTATCAAGGTTTTCGCGCGACATGACGACAACATTTGCGCTTAATCCGATACTCTGCTTTCATAAAAAAATGTGGTGGCAGGTTTTTACATACATGTTTATGCACGGTTCCTGGAAGCACCTTTTGTTCAATATGCTGGGACTTTTGTTTTTTGGGATTTCAGTTGAGCGCGGATTGGGTTCAAAGGAATTTTTGCTTTTCTACCTTTTGACGGGAACGCTCAGCGGCCTGATGTCGCTTGCAGTTTATCTTGCTACAGGCAATTACGGCGTCTTTCTTGTAGGAGCAAGCGGTGCCGTTTACGGCGTGCTTTTAGCGTTTGCCGTCCTGTATCCGAGAGCACGGATTTTTGTTTTCTATATATTACCGCTTCCGGCACCGCTGGTTGTGATTGGATTTGCTGCCATTGAGCTTTTTAACGAGGTTTTTGGATTGTACAACGGAATTGCACACGCAACGCATCTGTTTGGCTTTCTGGCAGCATGGGCATATTTTGTAATCAGAATGAGGAAAAATCCGTGGCAAGTATGGAAAGACGCCTGGCGGTTTTAGTACTGGGCCTTTATTTAATTGCAGGCCGCGCACTTTACGGACAGGAACTGAAATTCGACAGGAAAATCAGGATGCCGCTATGGGCTGAGATTGATGCGTTCCCGGGAATTACGGAAACGGACCGCGAGGATGATATTGCGGCTGCGAATGACGGAAACGTGTTTTCTTATGCTTCACTTCAAATCAGAAAGCTTACGCCTTATTTAATCAACGGAATGGTTTACGGCTGGGAATTTTCTTATACGCCATATGATTCACTCAGGGGCGTTCAGGAAAAATTCACCGTAAAGGAAGTGCGTTCCTTTGATGAAGAGAGCAAGAATATCGTGTACGAATCGCCCTGGTTTTCGGACGAAAAGGTTCATGTCTGGGTTTCGTATGAGAGGACAAAGCAGCAGCAGCTGTATTTTAAGCACTGGCAGAATATTCAGAATCCGCGCGTTATTGGAATCGGAAAGGGACGCCTTGAAAAAGGCTTTGAGGGAATTCAGGATGCATGCGACATGGCGTTAAAGGATGCCGTACGCGAATATTATAGAAAGATTATTCCAAACAAGCCTAAATTGATTACAGGCCGCGTGATTGTAAATAAAGTTCCTGCAATCCTTATCGAGCGCGGTCAATATAAGGTTCAACTTGATTTTTTTCTTGAAACAGTTAAAATAAAAGAATATAGTCAATTTTAGACGGAGGAATTTATTATGAAGAAATTTTTCTTAGCAGTACTTTTAGTATCGGCTTTTACATGCGTTTATGCACAGGATGATGAAAATTACGATATTGAAGCTAACACAAAGGTTGATACTTCAATGCAGGTAATTATTCCGGAAAATAATCACTGTGAAAGCAAAACAGAAAAGATTAAGATAGAATATACGCCTTCTGTTGATGAGGTTAGAATTTACTATTCATGCCTCAACTCAAAATTTGAAATCAGTAAGGCGCGCGAAATTATACATCACTGCCTTGCGGATTTCCAGCTTGAGCACAATTACTTTGGCTACAAGTACCTTGAGGATGACAGAAGCCGTCCGTTTAAGGATAACCGCAAAGTTCCTTATATGATGTACCAGTCACATGTAAAATTCACGCGGTAATTTGCCGCAGTTTGGAGTTAAAAAAACAAATGGATATTTCTACAATCATCAAGAACCTGCACCCGCTGGAAACAAAGGTGCTGCTTCACTACAGCCTTAAGGATGAGCTTACAGCGACTCGTCTTCAGACAGAATTGGGCTACAAGGAAGGTCATGCAAATCAGGCATTCAGCTGGCTTGCAGGAAAACAGCTTTTGGTCGAGACGGCCAGAACACCGCATACTTATTTTGAACTTACCGATTTTGGTCGGCTTGTTCAGAAAGATGGGTTTGCAGAAGAGAGGATTGTAAATTATCTTAAGGAAAACGGACCTAAGCGCCTTCCGGAAATTGCGGCTGCTCTTGGCATCGAAAATAAAGATGTCGGTTCTGCATTCGGTTCTTTGAGCAAAGATCAGGTTCTTGCTATGAATGCGGAAAAGCTTGCTGAATATACGGGCAAGCCGCTTCCGGAAAGATTTACTGTTGCCCGCGCGCTTATCGAAAAAGCCGCAGCCGCAGAAAATGCCCAGCTTGATGCTGCCGACCTTTCAAAGAATGAGATTGAGGTTATGGGCGGCCTTACAAAAAAGCGCGGCGTAAGCGATACTCCGTTTAAGACAATTGAACGCGAAACAGTTGCATATAAGCTTACAGAAGCATTCAGCCAGGTTGTTGATGCCCTTAAAAAGGCCGGCATTACTGGAAACGAAATCGGAGAAATTACTCCGGGGCTTCTTTCAAGCGGCGAATGGAAAAAGGGAACTTTCCGCGGATACAATATTTCAATTCCGCCGGCAAGAAATATTCCAGGACGCACAAATCCGTACGTTCAGTTCCTTGAATCTGTAAAGGACAAGCTTTGTTCACTCGGATTCCAGGAATTTGACGGCCCGCTTGTAGAGACTGAATTCTGGAACGGCGATGCGCTGTTCATGCCGCAGTTCCATGCCGCGCGCGATATTCACGATGTATACCGCCTCAAAAATCCTACGCACGCAAAGTCAATTGAAGAGCCGTATCTTTCTAATGTAGCGGCTGTTCACAAGGACGGCGGTAATACAGGAAGCCGTGGCTGGAATTATGAATTTGACCATGAGTTTACAAAGCGCCTTATTTTGAGAAGTCAGGGTACTGTACTTTCTGCCCACCAGCTTCATAAGGCGGAGGTACCGGGAAAATATTTTGGTATCGCGCGCTGTTTCAGATACGACAAGGTAGACGCAACGCATTTAAGCGATTTCTATCAGACAGAAGGAATCGTACTTGGAGAAGATGTAAACCTTAAGACGCTTCTGGGCTTCCTGGAGATGTTTGCGGTAGAAATCGCGGGTGCTACAGAAGTAAAATATGTTCCGGGTTACTTCCCGTTCACGGAGCCGTCAATCGAAGTTCATATCAAGCATCCGAAGCTTGGCTGGTTTGAGCTTGGCGGTTCGGGTATTTTCCGTCCTGAGGTTACAAAGGCTATGGGTATTGATGTTCCTGTCCTTGCATGGGGAATCGGTATTGACCGCATGGCTTTGATGGCTCTCGGACTGAATGATTTGAGAGAATTGTTCTGTGAAGATATTGAACGCGTAAGGCTTAGAAAAGCTAAGTTCTAGGGAAAAGGTGCCGCTTGTTTGAGCGGCATTTTTTTTAAGTGCCGGGCGTTTTCTGATGCGGAGGTGTGTAAGTGGGTATGGAAAATGGAATTAGCCGCGTTGTAGTATGGGGCGATTCAATTCTGAAGGGAATACTTTCAGGCGGCGACAGCAAGCGCTTTGAAATAACCGACGAAAATTCACTTAAACTTGCCGGCGAGGCGCTGGGACTGGAAATTATCAATAAAAGCGTGTTTGGTTCAAGCCTTCCCAAAACGCGCCGCACTCAGGAAAAAAGCTTGAATGCCGGTATTACGGCTGACCTTGCAATTATCGAATCCGGCGGAAATGATGCCGATTACGACTGGGAAGCGGTATGCCAGCGCCCCACTGAAGCGCACTTGCAGCGTTGCCCGATTGATGAGTTTGTACGCCTCCTTGATGAAATGATTAAAACCTGCCGCAATTATAAAATCACGCCGCTTATGATTACGCTGCCGCCGCTTGTTACGGAATGGTGGTTCAACAATATCTGCATCGGCCATGATGAAAATACAATAAGGAACTTTATCAGAGGCGATACAGGCATCTTGTACAGAAATCAGGAGCTATATTCAAATACATGTGCTGAATATGCACGCGTAAATTGTGTTCAGCTTATAGACATGCGTTCGCATTTTCTGCGTCATCCCGATTATAAATCGCTTATGTGTAAGGACGGAATTCATCCTAATCTTGAAGGCTATAAATTTATGGCTGAAATCTGGAAAAATGAGCTTCCAAAAATAAAAAAGGAATTTTAGTAATTAAAAAATCCCTTTGGCGATTTTACGAACTGACATTTTTCCGAATCGGGTGATTTTCAGAATTTTTTGCTTTTTTCTTTTCAATTAGAGATGTAGGATTTATAATTATTCTGTGAGTTTAATTGAAAATTTCAAATTAATAAAATCAAATCTTAATTCTTCAAAATACAGAGCCAGATACGCAATGCTTTATTCAGTGGCCTTTGCGTTCATGTATCATCTGGTTTTTATGTTTCTGTTTCTCTTCCTGCGAATTTATCCGATGTTCCTGTTTAATATCGGAAGCGTCGTTATATTCGGTTCAGTCGGAGTTTACCTTTACAGGCCGCGTAATCCTTTCTGGCCGTTTTTGATAAGTCTTGCCGAAGTTATTCTGCATCAGATTTGCGCGACATATTATTTTGGCGGAAGCGCGGAATTTTTCTTTCTTGTTTTTATAATGGCCGTAATTCCGTATGTTATATTTAATGATAATTTCAGGCACGCAGTCGGCTTTTCAATCCTTCCGGTTCTGATGTTTTGCGCCGCCGTTATTTATTCAGATTTGTTTGTGCCGCATGCTGATGTTTCGACGCAGATAATTTTTATAATCAGGATAATCAACATTTCGCTTTCGACTATGGCGATTTTAACGATTCTTTTGCTTTATGTTTTTGCGGTAAAAATAATCGAAGAAAATCTTGAAGACGCGATTGTATTTCAGTCAGAAAAGCTTTTACGGCAAAGTGAGCGCATAATTGACATTCAGAATAATACGATTATCAGTCTTTCAAACCTTGTAGAAAACCGCGACAGTGATACAGGAGAGCACATCAGGCGGACAAGCGCTTATGTAAATCTTCTGGCAAATAAGGCAAGGGAAGCGGACTATCACAGTGATATTCTGACTCCTGATTACATTGCGCTTTGCACAAGAGCGGCGCCTATGCACGATATAGGAAAAATTGTAGTTTCGGACCTGATTCTGAAAAAAGGCAGTAAGCTCAACACCGGCGAATATGAAGAAATGAAATGTCATACGACTGAAGGCGGAAGAATCATTCGTGAAATATTAGGTGCTTCGGAAGATACCGAATATGTTAAAATCGCTGAGGAAATTGCTACAAGCCATCATGAAAAATGGAACGGCTGCGGATATCCGCATCAGCTTAAGGGTGAAGATATACCGCTTTCTGCCAGAATTATGGCGATTGCAGATGTGTTTGACGCTTTGGTTTCGCCTCGCTGCTATAAGGAACCGTTTTCTCTTGAGCAGTCACTGAAAATCATAAAGGAATCATCTGGAAGCCATTTTGATCCTGTTTTGACAGAAATTTTCCTTAAAAACCGCAAGGAAATTGAAAAAATCATGGAAGAGTATAAAGATTAAAATAAGGATTTTTTTTAAAAGATCTTAAATTGCCGCAGTTCGCAGCGAGGTTTCGGGCGACGCGGAGTTTTTAAAGGTGGCTTATGAAAGTTAATTTTGGTGCTCAGACTTTTATGTATCCCATGCCTGTTTTGATTATTGCAACTTATGATGCGGATGGAAATGCTGATGCAATGAACGCAGCGTGGGGCGGTATCCACGACACAAATCAAATTGGAATATGCCTTAGCCCGGAGCATAAAACAACTGCAAATATCCTGCTGAAAAAGGCATTCACGGTAAGTATGGCGGATGCCGCACATGTTGCTGGCTGTGATTATGTCGGTCTTGTTTCTGGAAATAAGGAAAAGGATAAAATAAAAAAAGCCGGTTTTACCGTATCAAAGGCAGACAATGTTGATGCGCCTGTGATTAACGAGCTTCCGATGGCGCTTGAATGCGAGCTTGTAAGCTATGATGAAAAATCAGGCTACATGGTTGCAAATATCGTTAACGTTACTGCTGAAGAAGATGTCCTTATTGATGGAAAAATTAATCCGGAAAAGCTTAATCCTATCACATATGACCCTGTAAATCATACTTACATCAAGCTGGGTGAAGTCGTAGGAAAAGCATTCAGTGACGGAAAAGTGCTGATCTGATTTTTTCAAAGAAGCTGATTGCGCCGAAAAGCCCCGAAAATACCGGAAATAGCAAATATTGACAATGCGCGTTTTGGGGGGCATAATTAAAAAATGGTGTTTTCTATAATGATTGCAGTGCTGGCGGTGCTGGCACTAATAGCAGTTCTAAGTATGGTCGGTGGAGCAAAACGCGGTTCCAAAAAAGGTGGTGCTGAAAAGCAGAAAAACCGCGCCCAGATTATCAGGGATTCCACAAAAAAGCTTGCTCGCGATCCATACAATACATCAGCGCTTATCCCGTTGGCAGATTTGTATTTCAATGAGCAGGTATGGGACAAGGCGCTTCCGCTTTACGAAACGCTTATGGATTTGGCTGCAACACATGTAGAAATCAATACCCATGAAGCGTGTTTGCGTCAGGGAATTTGTGCGTTCAAGCAGAATAAGGTTGCCGATTCCCTCAAGGGACTGACTTCAGCAATGAAGCTTAATCCTGCTGATTTTGATACAAACTATTATATGGGACTTGCCTGTGAGAAAAATAATGAATTTGACAAGGCAATTCCGTGCTTTAAAAAAGCGCTTGCAATTAATCCTGAGGCTGGTAACATAAGCGCTTCGCTCGGTCTGGCCCTCTATAAGGGAAAGCATTTCAGAGATTCAGTTCCGTATTTGCGCAAGGCATTCAGTGAGCATCCTGACAACAAGGAAATCCTTTTCAGTATGGCGGATGCAATGCAGGAATGCGGCGCCGGTGATAAAGCGCTCAAGGTATTCATGCATCTTCGCCCGGATCCGGTATATGGTCCTAAATCAAGTCTTGCCGCCGGCATGATTCACGCACGGCTTGGACAGAACGACAAGGCTATTCAGGATTTTGAAATCGGATTAAAGATTCCGGAGCTTCCGCAGGAAACAATGCTTGAATTGAATTACCGCCTTGCCCAGTGTTATTTTGGAATGAACAAAATTTCGGCTGGTCTGGCGTGCCTGACTGCAATTCAGCGGACTGTTTCAAATTACAAGGATGTAAGTGCACTTGTAAGCCGCTACAAGGAATTGAACCAGAACTCAAACCTTCATCTTTATCTTACGGCTGCTACAAGTGATTTTGTCGCATTGTGCCGCAATGTCGTAAATGTTTTCTATGCAAAGGCATTCGTAAAAATTCTTGATGTTGATGTAAGTCAGGAATGCGTAGAAATATTGTGTGAAGTTGAAACTTCCAAGTGGGAAGACAGTGAGCTTTTCCGCTTTTACAGGACAACAGGAACTGTCGGTGAACTTTATGTGCGCGATTTTCACGCAAAGATTAAGGATAAGAAAGTTGACCGCGGATTCTGTATTGCGCCTAGTGCTTTTTCAGAGGAAGCACACAAATATATTGAAGGCCGCCCGATTGATTTGATTGAAAAAGCAGCTTTGATGAAGCTTCTTAAAACGATTACTGTAATGGGTTAACGATAAGCCGCCTGATGTTTGAGTTTTGCTTGGATAAAGGCGGCTATTTTTTTGAAATCAAAACAAGATTGCGTTTCCGGTCATCTCCGCTTCCAGTATCAGTAAGATATGGAACTTCAAGCGGAATTATTTTGTAATCCTGCTCCGGGCAGCCGCTTAACTGCATTTCATCTATTATTTTTTCCTTGCGTGCTTTATAGGCAGCCAGATAGCCGCCGCATTTTGTAAGGCGCAGGAGCGTTTTAAGCATTTTTTTGTCGAGCGGTCGGAAGGCCCTGAATACGGCAATATCTGTAAATTCAGCCGGAACGCGTTCTGCCTCGCTGTTTAGAACTGTGACATTTTTAAGCCCAAGCATTGCGGCGGCGTTTTCCAGGAAGGCGCATCGCTTGCTCATTCTTTCGATAAGCGTAAAGCTGCAGGAAGGGAGCGCGGCTGCAAGCGGTATGCCGGGAAGTCCGCCGCCCGAGCCGATATCGGAAATCATCGGGTTTGGAAAAGTTGCGGCGAGGGTGGCGATTTGGCGTGCGGCAGAAAGACTGTCGAGAATGTGCCTGATTACGATTTCGTCGTGGTCGTCGGTATTTACAAGATTGTAGGCTGAATTAAAAAGACGAAGCTCGCTTATATATTTTTCAAGCAGCGGAATAAGATGCGCAGATTCATCATCAGAAAAATTTAATTTTACAAGCCCGTTTAAAAGGATATCGCTTTCGCCTGAATTCAATTTTTTCCTCCGATATCAAGGAGCATGTCTACTGTTGTAGTTCCGTTTGTAGAATGGAGCGTTACTAAATTTCCGATTCGGGTTGCGGTTAAAGTGCCCAAATCGCAAAAGCGCTTTATCGGCGAGTCACATTCCTCTGATTGCGAAAGCGTCGGTATTACTGAATAAATCGAGCGCGCGTCCTTTATGCCTTCTGATTTGAATAATAAATAGAAGGTTTCGTTTATTTTCTTGCCGTTCAGGATTCCCTGTGCGTCTGCCGTAAGTAAAAAGGTTCCGTCATTTTCCTTGTCGCTGAAATAAACATTCGTGCAGTTTCCGAGAATGTCGCGCGCGTTTATGCTGAAGCGGCGGATTGCCGGGGCGGCCGATGTGGGGATTACAGGCTGGTTTGATTTTTCACCGGAGATGTTCTGTGATTTTTTTAATTCTGCAAGCTCGTCAAGAATTTTCTGAAGCAGAAGTGTCTGCTGGTTTCCGGTAAGGTCTGCTGGATTTGAAACAGACGAAAGCCTTGCAAGAATGTCTTTTGATGAAGAGCTACCGCCTAAAAGCGACGAGATGTCGGTAAGAAGGCCGTTGTTTGCAAGTGCCTTTAAATCGGCCGCCGTAACGCCAGCCTTATTTTTTGACGCCTCCTGAACACTGGAAGGCGTTTCTGTTTTTTCTTCGCCAGCCGCCTGCCCGATTGTGTCAGCGCCTGTACTGGAAGCGGAATCCTTTTTTGATTCTGTAAAATGCGCACCGGGCGTATAAAAGCTGCTTCCCTGAGCCGGAGTTGATATGGAAGGCATTGGCGGCATTGATGGAAGCGCCGGCATGGATACGCCCGGCATGTTAGGCATTGAGGGCGCAGTTGGTGCAGCAGGCGCTTTAGGTCCGCTGCTCTGCGTAATTTTTGTCTGCGCGTATGAGGTTGCAGGCTGGATTGCGATAAGAACGGAAAGTGCTGACAGTGCAAGCGGTCTACATATTTTCAAGGCTTTCCTCCACAAACTCAAGCCTCTGCTGGAGCTGGGCGATTGTTTTTTCAAGGCGGTTCTTTTCTTTTTCAAGCTTTTCGCGCGGGTCTTCAGTCTGATTTGATTTCTGCTTCATAAGTGCGCGGACTGTAACCGGTGCTGTTCCAGAAAGAATTTTATCTGTTGCCTTTGCCATTTCTTCCGGCTTTTTAAGGGAGGCAATCATTTTCATGTTGTCGTAACCGACTTGTGGATTGATGTTCTTTACGCTTACCTTTGTCATGTCGTGTGCTGAATTCCGCGGCAGGCAGAGAACGCGGTCAAGATAATCCTCGTAACGGATGCTTGATTTCTCGCAGAGCTCCTGAGCCTTAATCAAAAGCTTTCCGAATTCCTGCATGAGCTCGGCATTTTTTGTAAGGTATTCTGATTTTATTTTCTTAGTAAGCTCAACCAGTTCCGGAGAGGAAGAGATGTCGAGCTTGTAATAGCCTTTTTCTTCTGTGATGGCAAGGAGCTCCTGGAACAGTGCCCAGAATGCCGCGGTGTGAACTTTTGCGTTTGGAACATAAGCGCCACCGTTTAATTTGATTTCCTGCTCGTCAATCAAATGGTGCGTATATTCGTGAACAGCCGTATAAACCAGAAGATTTTCTGAATCAAAGTTTTTATTGTGAAGGAAAATTTCGTGCGTGTCAGGCTTGTAAAATCCGTTGACGCGTTTGCTTTCTTTTCCAGTCTGAATTACGGTAAAATCGAGCTCCGTTGATCTGATTGAAAGGAGCATTTCTTTAATTTTCTCATTATCCATAGGAATATTTTAGCAGAATTGGTGCTTTATGTGAACTTAGGAAAACTTGCTTTCAGTGCCCCTCATAAAAAATTCAACTTTTTTCGTAAAAAAATTAAAATTAAAAAATAAAAAAAAGTAAAAACTTCAACCAAACTCGTAAAAATCTTCATTTACGGCAGGGGAGAACCGTTATATTATGCTAGCATAAGGAACTTGTAGGGAGTTCCTGCATATATTTCTAGGAGGAATGAAATATGAAAAAGGTATTGCCATTGGCACTTGCACTTTCAGTTGTAGTTGGCGGAATGATGTTCGCTAACGGAGCATCTGACTCAGGAGACGCAAGCAGTGGTCTCATCACTGTTGGATACGCACAGGTTGGTGCAGAGTCTGACTGGCGCACAGCTAACACACAGTCATTCAAAGAGACATTTGTTGAAAAGAACGGCTACAAGCTTATTTTCGACGATGCTCAGCAGAAGCAGGAAAACCAGATTAAGGCTATCCGCAACTTCATCCAGCAGGATGTTGACTACATCGTAGTTGCTCCAGTTGTTGAAACAGGTTGGGAAACAGTACTTACAGAAGCAAAAGCAAAGGGAATCCCGGTTATTCTTTCTGACCGCCAGATGAAGCTTTCTGATGACAGCCTCTATCTCTGCTGGGTTGGTGGACACTTCCTTAAGGAAGGACAGGATGGTATCGCTTGGTTGAACGCAAAGAGAGGAAACGACAAGCTCAACATCGTTCTTATCCAGGGTACAATCGGTTCTTCAGCACAGATTGGACGTACACAGGGTATCACAGAAGGTATCGCAAAGAACAAGAACTGGACACTCCTTGCAAAGCAGTCAGGTGACTTCACACAGAAGGGTGGACAGGAAGTTATGGAATCATTCCTTAAGGCATATCCAAAGATCGATGTTGTATTCGCTGAGAACGACAACGAAGCTTGGGGTGCTGTAGACGCTATCCGCGCTGCTGGTAAAGTTCCAGGAAAAGACATCTGGATCATCTGTTTCGACGCAGTTCACGAAACATTCGAAAGAATGATGAAGGGCGAAATCAACTGTGCAGTTGAATGTAACCCACTTCACGGACCACGTGTTGATGAAATCATCAAGACTCTCCAGAGTGGTGGAAAAGTTGACAAGATCATGTACGTAACAGAAGGCGTATTCGATCAGGCAAACGCAAAGAAAATGCTGCCTACTCGCAAATACTAATTCGTGAGTATTTGAGTTGACATAGCCGGAACTGCGGCATAGCTAATTTGCTGAGGTTCCGGCTTTTATTTTGCCCGGAGGTTTTTCAAATGGACGACAATGTTGTTCTCTCAATGAAGAATATAAGCATCAGCTTCCCTGGCGTTAAGGCGCTTGACGGAGTTGAATTCAATTTGAGAAAAGGCGAAATCCATGCATTGATGGGAGAGAACGGTGCAGGAAAAAGTACGCTTATCAAGGTTTTGACAGGCGTTTATACAATGGATTCCGGAACGATTTACATGGACGGCTACGATACTCCGATTATCAGCCATTCACCGGAAGAAGCACAAAAATTTGGAATCAGTACTGTATATCAGGAAGTAAACCTGTGTACTAACATATCGGTTGCTGAAAACATTTTTGTTGGAAGACAGCCACGCACTAAGCTTGGTGCAATTGATTGGAAAGAAATGAACAAGAGGGCCCACGAAGCGCTCAGCAAAGTAGGTCTTGATAATATAGATGTAACTCGCCCGCTCGGCGATTATTCTGTTGCTATTCAGCAAATGGTAGCAATTGCGCGTTCTGTTTATTACAACTGTAAGGTTTTGATTCTTGACGAACCGACCAGTTCTCTTGATGACAATGAAGTACAGAAGCTGTTTGACGTAATGCTTCGCCTTAAAGCAGAAGGCACTGCGATTGTCTTTGTAACTCACTTCCTTGAACAGGTTTATGCAGTTTGTGATGCGATTACTGTTTTGCGAAACGGAACTTTTGTCGGACGCTATGACATAAAGGATCTTCCGCGCGTTCAGCTTGTTGCAAAAATGCTTGGTCACGATTTTGATGATCTGGCAAGCATCCGTAATCCTGAATCAGATGCAGCAGCTGACAATACGGACAGACCTGAAGTAATCAGGGCGGTTGGTTTGGGACATACAGGAACAATCAAGCCGTTTGACATTACAATTAGAAAAGGCGAAGTTATCGGATTTTCCGGATTGCTCGGTTCTGGACGTTCAGAGCTTGTCCGGGCGGTTTACGGTGCAGACAGGCCTGATAAAGGTGAGCTCTATTTTAAGGGAAAAAGACACAAGCCGCTTGAACCGATTGATTCAATCAAAAAAGGAATGGCGTATTTGCCTGAAGACCGAAAGGAAGAAAGCATTATTGCTGATCTTTCTATCCGCGAGAACTTTATCATCGCACTTCAGGCAAAGTACGGCGTTTTCAAATTGATTCCGTATGCAGAGCAGGTAAAGATTGCCGATGAATACATCAGGCTTTTGAATGTAAAGACACCTTCGCCGGAGACATTGATAAAGCAGCTTTCAGGCGGAAACCAGCAGAAGGTAATTATCGGACGCTGGCTTATCACTCATCCGGAATTCTTTATTCTTGATGAACCTACGCGCGGAATTGACGTTGGTACAAAAACAGAAATTCAGAAGCAGATACTTAAGCTTGCCGGCGAAGGTATGACGATTGTCTTTATCAGTTCAGAAATTGAAGAGATGCTTCGTACTGTAAACCGCCTGTACATCATGCGCGACGGTCAGAAGGTAGGCGAGCTTCAGAACAAGAATCTTGATCAGCAGGCAGTTATGGCTGCAATTGCGGGAGGTGTCAAATAATGCGGAGTTCTTTAAAACCGACTGCTTTAGTCAAAAAATTCTTTAAGAGTCAGCTGGCACTCCCTGTTTGTGCTCTTATTGTAGTTATCATCTTTACTGCAATTATTTCTGCGGTAAAGCTTAACATGAACTTCTTTAAAATCAGCATCAACGATATTTCTACAGACCCGTCGACACATCAGTTTGTTTTGTACGGTTCAATCGTTGATATCATAAACCGGTCGTGCGAGCTGATAATCCTGGCAGTAGGAATGACGCTTGTTGTAGCATCAAGCCGCGGAACTGATATTTCAGTTGGTGCAGTTTGTGCTGTTGCAGCAGCCCTTCTGGTACGCCTTGCCGGAGCAAGCTATGAGGCATATGCAACGCCCCTTCCGCTTGCCATTATCGCAGGTATTATTTTAGCGACGGCTTGCGGTGCGTTTAACGGATTACTTGTAGCGCATCTGCGTATTCAGGCCATGGTAGCGACATTGATTCTCTACACGGCCGGCCGCGGAATTGCACAGCTCATAAGCGCCCGTGAAATTAACGGCGTTATGATGCCGGGACAGATTCTTTATGTACGCCTTGAGTCATTCCGCTACATCGGAAGCTTTATTCCGGGATGCGTAGTCCCAACGCCTGTGTTCATAGCGTTTGTGTTTGTTCTGTTAACATCGCTTGTTCTTAAAAAGACTGCGATGGGACTTTACATCCAGACAGTCGGTATTAACCCAAAGGCCGGCCGTCTTGTTGGAATTAATTCAGCGCTTGTAATTTTCTTCACTTATCTTTTCTGTGGTTTCGCTTCTGGTATTGCTGGTACTGTAGCCGCAAGCCGAATTTATTCAAGTGATGCAAACAACATCGGATTGAATATAGAAATGGATGCGATTCTTGCGGTAGCACTTGGCGGAAACAGTCTGGGCGGCGGTAAGTTTAATCTTGCAGGTTCTGTAATCGGAGCAATTACTATTCAGGCACTTACGACAAGCTTGTACACAATCGGTGTTCCGTCCGACCAGCTGCCTGTTTATAAGGCAATTGTTGTTGTCCTGATTGTTGCGGCTCAGTCTGAAGAATTTAAACGGTGGCGCGCGGCATATAAGGCAAAGCGTCAGGCTCTTGCGGAGGCTTCAAAATGAACATGAAAGACATTAAGAAAAAGCTTGGAGGAACAAACTTCCTTCTGACAGTTACAGTCGTTTTGTTCTTCGTAATGTATCTTTTGGGATGCGTTGTGTTTGCAAAACAGAAATTTGGAACATGGCAGATTTTCCTTAACATGCTGATTGATAATGCAGGTCTTTTGATTGTTGCAGGCGGCATGACGATAATTCTTATTACCGGCGGAATTGATATTTCGGTTGGTTCTGTAGTCGGACTGACTTGTATGATTCTTGCCTTCAGTATGGAAAAGCTAGGCATGAGCGCGCCTATGGCGATTGCACTTGTATTCATTTTTGGACTTGTGTTTGGTGCCGTACAGGGCTGGCTTATTGCCTATCTTAAACTGCAGCCGTTTATTGTAACGCTTGCCGGTATGTTCTTCTGCCGCGGTCTTACTTCAATGATCAGTACAGACCAGATTGCGATTACAAAAAACAAGATGTTCCTTGCAATGGCGCAGTTTAACATCAACCTGCCGTTTGGTGCGACAGTAAATAAGCGCGGAATCAAATCGTTCCCGTTTGTACATCCGAATGTTGTAATTGCACTTGTTGTTCTTATCATCATCTGGTATGTGCTTAAATATACACGCTTCGGCCGTTCGCTTTTTGCAGTCGGTGGAAACGAGCAGTCTGCAATGCTTATGGGTATCAATGTTAAGCGTACAAAATTCTGTGCTTACATGCTGAACGGATTTCTGGCAGCATTCGGCGGATTTGTATTCTGTCTTAACACATGCTCGGGCTTTGTTGAGCAGGCAAAGGGATTTGAAATGGAAGCGATTTCATCTGCCGTTATCGGTGGTACGCTTCTTACCGGAGGAGTCGGAACTGTTGTAGGTTCATTCTTCGGTGTTTTAATCAAGGCAATTATCGAAACATATATCCGCTGCCAGGGCACGCTTTCTTCCTGGTGGAACAAGATTGTGCTTTCGATTTTGTTGTGTTTCTTTATTGTCCTCCAAAGCGTATTCATTATGCTTAAAAACAGACAGAAACAGTAAATAAGGAAGCATTTTCCTGTCTTCCGTTGCCGTCCGTAGAATGGTGAGAGTTTCTCATTAATTCTGCGGGCGGTTTTTTGTGAATTTTGTGATTTGTTTTCCCTTGACTGAATTATTGCGAGGGATTATATTAGTTGTATCGTGCACGAGCACGGAAAATTGATGAAAATCAGGGGAACTTATGAAAATCAAATCTGTCTTCGGAAAATCTTTTGCTAAATATGGCAAGGTTTTAGCCGGCTACGACACAACAGAGCTTCTTTCTGTTCTTGAAAAAACTACAGATAAGCCAGCAAATGCCGTAATCTACGAGCCTCATTCTAAAGAGATGGAAGCACTTTCAATCGCAAAGGAATTCTCTGCCAATGCATATGGCGGAATGCCGATTGAGATTGGTTTCTGCAATGGAAACAACACAAAGCTTAACTGCCTTGAATATCATCGCGGCTCTGAATTGAACATCGGTGCTGATGATTTTGTTCTTCTTGTTGCTCCGCTTTCAGCTGTTAAAAATGGAAAGCTCAATACAAACTCAGTAGAAGCATTTGCAGCACCAAAGGGCGTTGTTGTTGAAGTTTATGAGACTACACTTCACTATGCTCCATGCAACGGATATAAGGCTGGGGAAGTTTCAAAAGACGGATTCCGTGTAGTAATTGTTCTTCCAAACGATACAAATACTGAAAAGCCGCAGATTACAGAAAAGAACTGGGAAGATAAGCTTCTCTGGGCTAAGAACAAATGGCTTATCGCTCATCCTGAAACAAACGAGGCAAAGGGCGGCGCATTTGTTGGCCTGAGCGGAGTTAATATCGACATTTCTAATAAATAGATTGCCGGTAAATCCAGGTAGGAAACTTTAAAAGGGTTTTAATATCAACTTATCATATATAGGAGAATTAAATTATGATTAAGAACATTCCTAACGTAAAGCTTGGAATTATTGCTGTAAGCCGCGATTGCTTTATTATTTCGCTTTCAGAATCACGCCGTGCTGCAATTGCAAAAGCATACGGCAAAGAATTGTACGAGTGCAAGGTAACTGTAGAAAATGAGCTTGATATGCTCAAGGCAGTTGAGGATGTAAAGAAGGCTGGATGTAATGCCCTCTGTGTATTCCTCGGAAACTTTGGACCGGAAACACCGGAAACATTGATTGCAAAGAACTTTGATGGTCCTGTTATGTATGCGGCTGCTGCAGAGAGCTCATACAAGAAGGGCGGTCTTATCGATGGTCGTGGTGATGCATACTGCGGTGTTCTTAACTGCTCTTACAACTTGGGTCTCCGCCACCTTAAGGCAGTTCTTCCTGAGTATCCGGTTGGAACAGCTGAAGAAGTTGCTCAGATGATGAAGGACTTTGTTCCGGTTGCACGCGCACTTATCGGACTTTCACATCTTAAGATTATTACATTCGGACCACGCCCGCAGGACTTCTTCGCATGTAACGCACCTATCAAGGGACTTTATGATATCGGAGTTGAAATTGAAGAGAACTCTGAGCTTGATCTTCTTGTTGCTTACAAGGCACATGCAAATGACAAGCGCATCGAGAAAGTTGTTGCAGAAATGGAAAAAGAGCTTGGTGCAGGTGGAAACAATCATCCGGGAATTCTTCCGCGCATGGCACAGTTTGAGATTACATTGCTTGACTGGGCAAAGGATCACAAGGGAGCACGCGACTATGTTGTATTTGCTGACAAGTGCTGGCCTGCTTTCCCGGAAGCATTCGGATTTGAGCCTTGCTATGTAAACAGCCGCCTTGCATCAAAGGGAATTCCGGTTGCCTGCGAAGTAGATATTTTTGGTGCTCTTTCTGAATACATCGGAACTTGTGTAACAGGTGATCCGGTTACATTGCTCGACATCAACAATACAGTTCCACAGGATCTGTATGATGACGAAATCAAGGGAAAGACAAAATATCCGTACAAGCTCAACGATACATTCATGGGCTTCCACTGCGGAAACACACCGTTCTGCCATTTGAACAAAGACAGAAAGCCTGGCGTGAAATATCAGCTGATTCAGCACAGACTTCTTGAGCCAAAGGGCAGCAAGCCTGACTTTACACGCGGAACTTTGGAAGGCGATATCGCAGCTGGAAACATTACATTCTTCAGATTGCAGACACGCCCGGATACAAAGCTTCAGGCATATGTTGCAGAAGGTGAAGTTCTTGAGGCACAGACACACTCATTCGGAGGAATCGGTGTATTCGCTATTCCTGAAATGGGACGCTTCTACCGCCACGTACTTGTTGCAAAGCAGTATCCGCACCACGGAGCAGTTGCATTCGGCCATGTAGGAAAAGCATTGTGGACAGTATTCCAGTATCTTGGAATTGAAGACATTGCATACAACCAGCCGGCCGGTACATTGTACGCAACAGAAAACCCGTTTGCGTAAATTATAACTGAATCAATATGCAAGTTTGCCGTAAGGCAAACTTGGTAGTGAACGGAAAAACCCGTTTGCGTAATTGGATTTGTAAGTAGCATACGAGTTTATTTTAATGCCGGTCAAAAAAGGCCGGCATTATTTTTCAGAAAAGCAAAAATATTTTAAAAAATTGAATAAGAGTTTATGGCTGTTACAATCAGAGATATTGCAGAAGCTGCCGGAGTTTCCAGAGGCACAGTAGACCGTGTCCTTCACAACAGAACTGGGGTAAATCCCGAAGTAGCTGAGCGCGTAAAAAAAATTGCAGAAAAGCTTGGCTTTGTTCCCAATAAAGCTGGAAAAATACTTGCTGCCAGAAAGCAGCCGATTACATTTGCGTGTCTTCTTCCAGATAAAGACAATCCGTTTTTTGAAGATGTTATAAAAGGAATAAAAAGGGCAGAGGCTGAGCTTTCCGATTACGGAGTCAGTGTCGAAATCAAGCATGTTAAAGGCTTTGACGTGGACACCCATGTTAAGGCAGTGAACAAACTCGGCGGCGGCTCTTACAGCGGGTTGTGCCTTACAACGCTCGATATCCCGGAAGTACAGCTCGCGGTGCATCGCATAATCGGAGAAGGCGTTCCGGTTGTAAGCGTAAATACAGATATTCCCGACAGCGGCCGCATCTGTTATGTTGGTACTGATTACTACAAGGCTGGCCGCACTGCTGCAGGAATGCTTTCGCTTGTTTCAAAAGAAAAGCTTTCGATTTTAATAATTACAGGCTCTTATAATATCCGCGGCCATAAGGAACGCATTAAAGGATTTTTAAGCGGCCTTGACGAGCGGCATGTAGATTACAATATTGTTGATACAATCGAGTCGCTTGATGACGACAGTGTAGCATACGAGCTTACTGACAGGCTGCTCGCTTCTCACAAATCAATTAACTGTGTATTTATCGCCGCCGCCGGCGTAGATGGTGTATGCCGCGCCGTACAGGAAAAGGGCATGAGCGACATCAAAGTTCTTGCATTTGATGAAGTGTCAAAGGTTAAAGAATATGTAAATTCGGGGCTTATTGATTTTACGCTTGGTCAGGAACCTGAAATGCAAGGTTATATGGGAATCATGCGGCTCTTTTCGTGGCTTATGGAAGAGGGAAAGAGGGAATGCCCGGACTTTATTACTCAGACAAGCATTAAAATCCGGGAAAACATTGTATGAGCTAAAAGCGGGCTGTAAAATTACAGCTCGTATTTTTCTCCGTACTTGGAAATCTCAACGTTCGGATAGCCGTGCTCGTTAAGATAATTTTTCATGAATGCCTGGGCTTCTTTTTCACCATGCACAAGGAAAATCTTTTTAAGGCGGCTCTTGTCGATTGAGTCAAGCCATTCTGTTGTTTCCTCATAATCGGCGTGCGCACTGAATGCATTTATTGATTCAACATTTGCGCGGACCTGATAGATGTCACCCATAATCTTAACTTCTTTGTTGCCGTCAAGAATTCTTCGACCCAGCGTGTTTTCTGCCATATAGCCGACGATGAGTATTGTGTTGCGCTCGTTGTCAATGTTGTTTGCAAGATGATGAAGAATGCGTCCTGCTTCGCACATTCCGTCCGCGCTCAGGATAATCATCGGTCCCTGTTTTTTGTTAAGCGCCTTTGATTCTTCGAGGCTTGTTACATAAGTTAAATCGCCCCAGCCGAACGGATTTTTGTGGTGCTGGATAAATGCATCTGTAACGCTTGCGTCATAGCATTCCGGGTGAACCTGAAAGATACTTGTTGCATTCGTAGCCATCGGAGAATCAACATAAATCGGAATCGGCGGAATCTTCTTTTTATCGATAAGCAGATGCAGATAATAAATGATTTCCTGTGTGCGCTCAATTGCAAATGAAGGAACAATAATTTTTCCTTTGCGGTCAATGGCCTGACGAATAATTTTTGTTAATTCCTTGAGCGCAAATTCCTTGTCTTCATGCTTTTTGTTTCCGTATGTACTTTCTGCAACGATATAATCAGGCGGTGCAAAATCTACAGCCGGGTTTCGGACAATCGCCTTGTTCTTGCGTCCTAAATCCCCCGTGAACAAAATCCGCGTATCGCCGTCTTTTTCCTGTCCGCTGATTGTTAGATATGCAAACGACGAACCGAGAATGTGGCCTGCATCATGGAATTCAAGCTGTGCATTTGGTCCGATATAAATTTTTCGGTTGTACGAAACAGTAACTATCTGGTTTGCAGCCTTGATACAATCTTCCTCCTTATACAAAGGCTTCCAGTTAAATTTCTCGCCTTTCTTGTTCGCCTGCTTTCCAAGATATTCTGCATCGCGTGCCTGAATTCGGGCGCTGTCCATCATGACAAGGCTTGCTAAATCCCGCGTTGCCGGCGTGGCATAAATATTTCCGGTAAATCCTTTTTTTACTACAACCGGAAGAAGTCCGCAATGGTCAAAATGTCCGTGCGTTATTATGACCGATTCAAGCTTGTCGTGAGGAAAATCAAATTCGCGGTTTTTTTCATCGCTTTCCTTTCTCTTTCCCTGAAAGGCACCGCAGTCAATCATGTAGCAATGTCCGTCAACATCAACAATGTGCTTGGAGCCGGTAACTTCCTGTGCCGCTCCTAATGAGTAAAAGTTAATCATATATTAAATTTACCCCAGTTTTTCCCATATTGCAAGAAATTTAAATTTTCCGTTTTGAATTGAAGTTTTTCGATAATTTATTGATAATATTATCTATGAAATCGAAGAATAAAATTTTTTCAGCAATGCTTTCTTTTTTGATGTTTTCCTTATGCCTGAACTGTCATGCTTCTGATGTAAAGAAAAACAGCATTTACAGTCTTGCCCTTGAGGGAATCTGCAGAAGGCCTTTGGATTATAGTAACAATCCTGATTATAATGTGATTTCATCCAGTAATATAAATTCCCAGATGAAGGATATGGGATATTCGGAACAGATTCATGTTATGCATGAAAAATTTGATATAAACTATTTACGGAACTGGCACGGGATAATAATCATGTCAGTTTCAATCGACGAAAAAAATGATGTCCTGCCGCTTGGAAAATATATCGGCGTTTCAAAAGAAGAATTTATAAAAGCTTTCCCGCTTGAAGAAAAGGACAGCGATTCGGGGAATGTAATTTTCTACAAGTCAGACAAAACGGAAAAAGTTCAGCTTGGCGTTATCTTCAAGGATGGCGTTGTATACGGAATTACAGTTCATAATGGTGAATACATGAAGAAGTTCGCCGAATATGTTAAAAAGCAGAAAGGGTAAAAAAAAAGAGAGAGCCGTGGCCCTCTCTTGTCGGGATTAATTAGCTATTTATATTCACGCAAAAATATCAACGAATATAAAAGCATTTTACGGAAACTTGAAGTTTCCTTGTTAGCAGGTTGACCGCAAAAATTAATCAGTACAGATATTTTACAGCAATTTATAATTGTCTGTCAATTTATTTAAATTTTTAACAGAACCTTGTTGTTTTTACGAGATGCAGGTCGTTTGGAATATGTGATAATTTCCAATCCCATTCCGAGACTGTCTAGATAGTCTATTAAAGTCGAAATTCTTATATCTTTTCTTTTTTCGATTTTTGAAACAGAAGACTGAGTAAAATTTGCCATTTCTGACTGTTTTACATTCTGTTCTTCACGGAGCTGTGCAAGACGGATTGTCATAATATCTTGCTCAGCTTTTATGTGTGCGCGGCGAACTGATTCTGGAGACATGTTACTTTCCATCATTTTGATTGCGTCTTTCATTTTCTACCTCCTTCTCATGTTTTTCTGCGATTTCTTCTGATTCTGCTATTAAATCTTTGTAGAATTTATCCTGATCTTTTCCTTTCTTGTCCCCGCCAGTAAGCAAGAATGCATTTCTTTTGGAATCAAAATAATAGGAAACTCTCAATAGATGATGTTGAGTTTGATTTCTTAGTTCTTTAAGATTCTTAAGTTTTTTAGAACCATGAAGAACATCTGCGTATGGACGAGGAAGATTCGGGCCGTATTGTCGGAGTAAAATAACTCTCTGTAATACAGCTTCCTTGCTTTCTTCGTCCAATGTTAGAAACCATGCATCATATTCATCTGATGAATCTACATTCCACATAATTTATTATATGAACTAAAGTGAATATTTGTCAACATTAAAAAATCCAGACAAGCTTGACTTG
>CACYCX010000188.1 GCA_902772975.1 uncultured Spirochaetaceae bacterium | reverse complement strand
TAATTATTTTACGGGAGTCGAACCTGACGGGTTCTTCGGCTCCGCTTAGCTCCGCCGCAGATTGCTAAAATTGCTGGCGCAATTTTTCCCGCAATCTGTCTTCTTACCACTTGTAGGATTTGTACGCAATGCAGGCGGCGGCGCGTTCAGCTTCTTTTTTGCTTTTGCCAGAAGCAGGCCCATATTCAGAATTGCCTAAATGAACCTTTACAAAAAAAGTCTGATCGTGATCCGGTCCTTCTTTTCCGACAAGCTCATAGACAGGGCACTGCTTCCGTTTTTTCTGATATGCTTCCTGAAGTATGCTCTTGTAATCAACAACGGCTTCGTTATGGGCCTGCGCCTTGCGGATTTCAGGCACTATAAACGAAAGCACGTAATCACGCGCTGCATCGTAACCTGAATCAAGATAGTACGCGCCTATAATCGCTTCCATGCAGTCGGCAAGTATCGCAGGCTTTTTTCGGCCGCTTGACATTTCCTCACCCTTTCCTAAAACAAGCATTCTGTCTATTCCAAGCCTTAATGCAATCGGAGCAAGAGATTTTTCAGAGACAACAATGGAAAGTATTCGTGAAAGTTCGCCTTCCTGCGTATCCTTCATATCCTGATACAAAAAGGCGGCCGTAACCATTCCGAGAACAGAATCGCCTAAAAATTCAAGGCGCTCATTATTTTTTTCATGATAAAGGCTTGATTCGTTTGAGTACGACCTGTGATGAAAAGCAAGGTCAAGGAGCGAAATGTCTTTAAAATTCAGATTAAGCGGCCTGGCAAATGAAAGCAGCTCTTTTTTTCTTCCTTCTGGAATATCCATTTTAACCTCACTTTTTACAGAACTATTATACATCAAATAACCGGGAAAATAAAAAAAAAACACAGCCCGTTTCAACACGAAACAGCAGCTGTGCTTTATAGTCAGGATTTAGTAAACGACTTACTTGCCTGAATTTTCTTTCTCGATGAAGTCATATGCATCACGAACTGATTCAAATCCGTTTGCAACATCATCCGGGATGTGAACACCGAGTTCTTCTTCGATTGCATAAACAATCTCATAAGCATCAAGGCTATCTGCACCAAGATCGCCACGCAATGTAGCGTCAAGAGTTACTTTGCTCTCGTCAATGTCAAGCTTCTCAGCAATCACTTTCTGAATCTTCTGAAACAATTCCTCGTTCATTTTTTACTCCTGTTCATTAGCCGTTTGATTCAGGTGTAATAACCTGACGGCCACGATAGAAACCGCACTTCGGGCAAACGTGATGTGAACGCACGAGATTTCCGCAGTTGCTGCATTCTGCCAACTGAGGAGCATCAAGGTGCATGTTAACACCGCGTCTTCTGCGTGTTACGGCTTTTGATGTTTTCGCTCTAGGTACTGCCATATATAAACCTCACAATTCTAGTTTTCACTAAAGTAACGAATGTAAATATACAACATTTTTTCCCCTAGTGTCAATCATTATACCAAAGATATTAGTTTTGTCAAACATTTTTTTAAAAAATGTCATTTTCACATTATTTGAAAAAATGTCAAAATAAACGGCTTTAAAAAAAATCCTTCAATCACTAAACAAAGCTTCACTTAGCGTGAAAATTTTTCCTTAAGTTTTTTCTCTACTACAGGCGGAACCATCTTTGAGACATCTCCGCCAAAACTTGCCAGTTCCTTTATCGAGCTTGATTTTACGGTAAAATACTGCTGCTCTGTTGGAATGAAAAGAGTTTCGATATTTGAGTTAAGCGAATGATTTATAAGCGACAGGTCAAATTCATACGCAAAATCATTTGCATTTCTTATTCCCCTTATGAGGACCTTTGCCCCAAGCTTCTGGGCATATTCAACTACAAGCGTATCAGAAACATGTATCGTAACATTCCTGTACGGCTCAATCATTTCCTGAAGCATCTCTACGCGTTCTTCAGGCGTGAATAAATTCTTTTTTGCCGGGTTGACTGAAACAACTACGTCAATTCTATCAAAAAGAGCGCTTGCCCTGCTTATTACATTGAGGTGTCCGTATGTCGGCGGATCAAATGATCCGGGAAAAATTGCTGTAACCATGATTTTAAATATTATCTCATTTGACGAATTATAACAATAGAGTTACAATAGACACATGAACAAGAAATTATTAATTACAGCTATTTCATTTTCTCTTCTCTTCACTTTGTTTTCGTGTGAATCATCAAAGCAGGAGCCGGCTTCGGACAAAGGAAAGCAAGAAGTTGCAAAATCTACGGAAAGCGACGCTGAATATAAGCGTTCTATCGGTGAAATTTCAGTTTCCAAATCAACATTCGAGATGGATAAAAAGGAAATCAGCAAGAAGGTTTCTGAACTGAATGTAATCATGCGCGAGGCAAATTATCAGAGATGGCTTTCATATATTGACGACGAGTCGATCAAATATTGGTCAAGCCAGAAAAATCTTTCGATGGCTTCGCAAAAGCTTCCTAAATCCCTTAAAGGATTTAAGCTCCGCTCTCTTGAGGAATATTTCAAATTTGTTTTCATTCCGTCACGCACGGGAAGAAACATTGACGAAATCCGTTACATAAACGAAAATTCAATCAACGCAGTTCAGATTAAGGAAGACGGCTCACCAATCATTTACTACACGTTCATCAAGGTTAATGGACGCTGGCTTGTTGAGCTTCCGAGGAATTAATCAGGCTTCCATTTTTTGAAGCAAGCATTGATTTTTTGTTGTTGTTATCATATAATATAAGATATAAAGTTTGTGTATTTGGATTTTTGCCTGTTTTAAGGTGAATTTGACTTAGATATATCTAAGATGAGTTTAAGGAGGATGGCGTTTCTTTTACCCGCCATAAATTGAGTATGAAAATTATTAAAACTTTCGCAGCTGTTGCTGCAGCATTTTCTTTCTGTTGCGTACTGACTGCTCAGGCGCAGGATTCTGAAAGCAAAACTGTTGAAAGCGAATATATGAGCAACAGCACTCAGGATGTTGTTATTTCTGAGCTTGCAAACTCACCTGACCGCGAAAACAAGATGGTTGCACTGAATTTTCTCGAGCAGTCACTTGAAGATGGAAAAGCTACTCCTGCCATGGTACAGGCACTCGACCAGCTTGCTGGTGAAGGAATCAGCACACAGAGCCGCATAAACGGCCGCATGATGAACAACTTCCCTGATATCCGCGCTAAGGCATGCGAGATTCTTGGCAAGGTTGGTACTGAGGATGCAGCCCTTACACTCAATAAAGTCGTAAAATATGACAACGAGCCGATGGTTCTTTCTTCAGCTATCCGCGCTCTTGGAGATATCGGTTACAACGACGGCGACAAGATTTCAGATACAATCGCGTTTATTTCAAACCGCGTAGAGACACTTACTCCGTCAAGCTCAATGGCACTGGAAGTTGTAATTGCCTACGAAAAGCTCCTTCCTAACATTAAGAACAAAAAGCCTGTTATCGATTCTCTTGGAAGAATTGCTACAGATTCAAATCTTGTAAGACCAGTAAGAACAAGAGCAATGAATCTTCTTAAGCAGATGAGAAATTCAGGAAGCTCAAGCAACAAGCAGTAGTAATAATTCTGCGCATAAAAAAAAGGGCTCAACGGCCCTTTTTTTTTCTTTACTGTTGAGAGATACGGGATTCGAACCCACCACCTTCGGCTCCGGAGGCCGACGCTCTATCCAAATGAGCTAATCTCTCAGATAATGCTTTTTGGATTATATTAATTTTAGCTTTTATAGTCAATAAAACAGAATTAGGAATAAAAAATGGAACCAATCATTCTTGCGTCAAGTTCACCACGTAGAAAAGAAATATTAAAAATGCTGGGCATTCCATTTCAGGTAATCATGCCGGAAATTGACGAATCAGCCTTTACGGTCAGATCACCTTCCGAGCTTCCTGAGGTTCTTGCAAAAGCTAAGGTTCAGGCTGTCGTAAGGCAGATACCGGCAAAGCAGATTATTCCATGGGTATTAGGCGCGGACACAATCGTAGTAGTAAACCAGCGGGTATACGGTAAGCCGCAGAATCAGGAGGAAGCCTTTTCTTTCCTCAAGACATTACAAGGCCGCACTCACACGGTAGTTACAGCCCTCGCCCTTTATAACGGAAAAACACATGAAACTACGACACGGACTGCTTCAACAAGAGTTACTTTTGCTCCGATGACTGATCGTGAAATAGAATGGTATCTTGAAACAGGC
>CACYCX010000187.1 GCA_902772975.1 uncultured Spirochaetaceae bacterium | reverse complement strand
GAGCAGCAATATAATCGAAGATCCGTTAGATCTGGTAGTTTGTGACGGCTTCGGTCAGTAAGGGAACGAGCTGCTTTTTGCGCGAGACGACTCCCTGAAGGTAATAGACATTCTCTTCCATCTTCGGGAATGTAATGAACTGCTCGAATTTAGAATCAAAGTCAATCAAAAGCACGCTCGAAAGCTTTGTGATGTCCGTAACAAGAAGGCAGGAAAACAGCGCCTTGTGGCTGCGCCGTTCAATCTTAAGCTCTGCCATAAAGTCAGCTTTCCTGTCAAGAATTTCCTGCGGATTTCCAACCTCAATCTGGCTTGCCGTGTAGCAGACCTTTCCCTCTGCATATTCCTTCATGTCCTGATGAATAAGCTCGCCTGCCTCACGACCCTTGATGTTGCTTCCTGCAATAAGGATTTCGTTTCCAAGCTCCTTTATATCAAGATCAGAAATGCCCGAAAGATATTCGGCAACCTCACGGTCTACATCAGTTGTAGTTGCAGACTGAAGGATAAGTGTATCAGAAAGAATTCCGCACAAAAGAAGCGGCGCAATATCCTTTGGAATCGGAATTTTATATTCCTTATAAAGAACTGCAATCTGCGTGCTTGTAGAACCAACCGGCCTGTTAATGAATGTAATCGGATTTTTTGTAGGAATCGCGCCTATCCTGTGATGGTCAATTACTTCCTGAATTTTATAATGCTCGATTCCTTCTACCGCCTGTGTAATCTCGTTATGGTCAACAAGAATCACTTCGATGTTGGGCTCTTTTAGTAAATCGTGCTCAGAAACCATTCCGACAATCTTGTTCTCTTCATCAACAACCGGAAGGTATTTGCAGTGCGCGTCCTTTAAAATTTCCTTTATCTTTGAAACAGTGTCGTTTACGGAAACAGTTTTAATTTCCTCATCGCCCATAGCGCTTACAGGCATTGAGTATGCAATCAGCATTGAAGTGGGAGAAGTTGAGTATGGACTTACGATTACTGAAACTCCGTTTTTCTCTGCAAGCTCCCGGAGCTCCTTGTCGATTACGCAGCCGCTTGTCGTGATTAAAAGCTTGACCTTGTGTTCAATGCAGACTTTGTGGATGTCGGTCCTGTCAGATGCAATTACGATTATGTTTTCTGCAGCGTGAGATTCAAGCCTGTTTTCAAATGTTTCAAGTGAAGATGAAGCTACATGAATCGATGCCTTAAAGATTCTTGAAGAATCACCCTTTATGATTAGCGGCTGGGCGTTCAGTGTTTTTGAAATCAAGTCTATGTTTGTCGTAAAGCTGTGCTTTTTTTCCGGATTTAAAATCGTAAGCACGCCTTTTGCAAAACCTGAGTAGTGCAGGAGCGAAAGATATTTTCCTTCCTTATCGATGACAGGCATCACACGGTTTTCTGTTTTTTCCATGCGTCCGATTGCTTCCCATATCGAAACATCCTCGCGTACAACCTCAACGTCATCCTGCATAAAGTATTTTACTTTTGGAATTAAATCAGGAATGTATTCAGGACGTGGAACTGCAAATTTCTGGAATATATATGAAGTCTGCGGATTTAGGTGACCGGCACGCGCTGCTTTATATTCAGGATATCCGAGAAGATTTTTTAATCTTGCATATGCAACGGCTGAAACTACCGCGTCAGTATCCGGGTTCTTGTGTCCGATAATGTAAACTGTTTTTTCCATAAATAATGATATTGCTATAAATGGCAAAAAGTGTCAAATGTCATGGATGTTTTGAAAAACGTCACATATTGAAGAGAAGTGAAAATTTATGCTATTATTCAGATGCGTGGAGATATTATGAAAGTTGCAATCTTTTTTGGTTCAAAATCTGATACTGAAACAATGAAAAAAGCCGCCGCCGTTCTTAAAGAATTTGGCGTTGAGTATAAGGCTTTTGTTATTTCTGCTCATCGTGCAGGAGAATTGCTTCACAAAACAGTCAGGCAGGTAGAAAGCGAAGGCTTTGAAGTAATTATTGCAGGCGCTGGTCTTGCGGCGGCTTTGCCTGGTGTAATTGCCGGAATTACGACGCTTCCTGTTATCGGTGTTCCGCTTGAATGTATTTCTTCAAACTCTAATCAGCTTGGCGGAATGGATTCGCTTCTTTCTATTGTACAGATGCCACCGCAGATTCCCGTTGCTACAGTCGGAATTGGAAATGCAAAGAACGCCGGTTATCTTGCCGTGCAGATTCTTGCAATTAAATATCCGGAGCTTAAAGAAAAGCTTGTTGTCTTTAGAAAAAAGCTTGCAGATGAAGCTGCAGCAAACGGATGCATTGAACTATGATTTTAGACGATGACAAGCTGCATGATGAATGCGGTGTTTTTGGTGTTTATTTAAAAAAAGAAGAAGACGGATCAATCAAGAATAATGTATCTCCTGCTGCCCTGACATATTACGGACTTTATTCGCTGCAGCACCGCGGTCAGGAAAGCGCCGGAATTGCAGTCTGGAACGGAGAAGAAATCAAGGTAAAAAAATCACTTGGCTTAATCGGCGAGGTTTTTACTCAGCAGGATATTTCTTCACTTGAAGGATATTCTGCGGTAGGCCATGTAAGATATTCTACGGCCGGCGGAAAGACAATCGAGAACGCGCAGCCTATGGTAAGCTCAATGCGGCTTGGTTCTGTAGCGGTCGCTCACAACGGACAGCTCATTAATTACGAGCAGCTCCGCGAAATGCTTGAGGAAACAGGTTCTACATTCAGTTCGTCAAGCGATACCGAGGTAATCGTAAAGCTTATTGCAAAAAATTATAAGAAGGGCCTTGAGCGCGCGTTGACAGATACAATCCAGATGATAAAAGGTTCGTTTGCTCTTTGTGTCCTTACTGAAAAAGGACTTATCGGCGCGCGCGATCCGAACGGCATACGACCGCTTTGCCTTGGAAAGCTTGAAAACGGCTGGATTTTAGCAAGCGAAAGCTGCGCTATTGATGCGGTAAACGGAACTTTTGTCCGCGATATTCACCCGGGCGAAATCGTAATCATAAATGACGACGGCGTCCTTTCATTTGAGTTCGGTGAGCATACAAGCAAGCGCTCATGCATTTTTGAATACATTTATTTTGCGCGTCCTGATTCGGTAATCGATTCAATTC
>CACYCX010000186.1 GCA_902772975.1 uncultured Spirochaetaceae bacterium | reverse complement strand
CTTATTACAGGACTTCGCGTAATCGATGTTTTCTTTCCGCTTTCTAAGGGCGGTACGGCTGCGATTCCGGGCGGCTTTGGTACCGGAAAGACAATGACTCAGCATGCAGTTGCCAAATGGTGCGA
Source organism: uncultured Spirochaetaceae bacterium (assembly GCA_902772975.1). GTDB lineage: Bacteria > Spirochaetota > Spirochaetia > Treponematales > Treponemataceae > Treponema_D. The sequence continues at coordinate 5,498 of CACYCX010000186.1, read as the reverse complement.
TGCAGACCTGATTATTTATATCGGCTGTGGCGAGCGCGGTAATGAGATGACTGATGTTCTTACTGAATTCCCTGAGATTATCGATCCGAGGACGGGGCGTTCCCTGATGGAGCGAACAATCCTTATTGCAAATACATCAAACATGCCGGTTGCGGCCCGCGAGGTTTCGCTTTATTCAGGAATCACGCTCGCTGAATATTTCCGTGATATGGGAATGGCAGTTGCAATCATGGCGGATTCTACAAGCCGCTGGGCAGAAGCACTCCGCGAGCTTTCAGGCCGTATGGAAGAAATGCCTGCCGAGGAAGGCTTTCCGGCTTACTTACCGACACGCCTGGCAGAGTTTTACGAGCGGGCAGGTAGAGTAACTTCGCTTTGCCAGAAGGAAGGTTCTGTTTCTGTAATCGGCGCGGTCTCGCCTCCGGGAGGCGACTTTTCAGAGCCGGTTACGCAGCACACAAAGCGCTTTATCCGCTGCTTCTGGGCTCTCGACCGTGAGCTTGCGAATGCGCGCCATTATCCTGCAATCGGCTGGATTGATTCTTATTCTGAATATGCAGATGAAGTTAAGGAATGGTGGGAACGCAAGAATCCTGACTGGCATGACGTACGCCTCAGGGCGCTTGACCTTTTAAAGAAGGAGCAGCGGCTTCAGCAGATTGTACGCCTTATCGGTCCGGACGCGCTTCCTGACAGCGAGCGGCTTGTTCTTGTAACGGCCGAAATGATTAAGAACGGATTCTTGCAGCAGGATCAGTTTGACCCGATAGATGCATATTGTGCGGCAGACAAGCAGATTCAGATTCTTATGCTGATGATGAATTTCTATGAACGCGCGCTTCCAATAATCAAAAACGGAGCACCGCTATTAAAGCTCACGTCACTTCCGGTTCGTGAGGAAATTGTCAGAATCAAGGGTGCTGTTAAAAATGATGAGCTTTCTAAAATTCAGGAAGTTCAGGTTCATCTTGAAGAGCAGATGAGCGCGTTGGAGCGAATGTATCGCAAGGTGGAATTATAATGAAGGGTATTGAATATCGCGGAATTAATTCTGTTGACGGACCTATTGTTGCAGTCCGCCGCTCGGAAAATGTTTCTTATGGCGAAGTCGTTTATGTCCGCGACAAAAGCGGAGAAAAGAGGACAGGGCGCGTAATTGACGTTTCTGAAAAATATGCGGTTGTTCAGATTTTCGGAACAACGACAGGAATCGATCTGGACAGTTCTTCAATTGAATTCCTTGAGGAGCCGCTTGAGCTTCGTGTAGGCGAAGAGCTTTTGGGACGCATCTTTAACGGACTTGGCGAACCGATTGACGGACTTCCGCAGATTGCTTCTTCAAAAAAAGTAAATGTAAACGGAAACCCGATAAACCCGTACGCCCGAATTTATCCGCGCGATTTTATTCAGACCGGAATTTCTTCAATTGACGGAATGAATACTTTGATCCGCGGACAGAAGCTTCCGATTTTCAGCGGAAACGGCTTACCGCACAATAAGCTCGCCGCTCAGATTATCAGGCAGGCGCGTCTTAAAAACAGCGATGACCAGTTCGTAATGGTTTTTGCCGGAATGGGAATCAAGTATGATGTTGCCCGTTTTTTTGTAAAGACGTTTGAGGAATCAGGCGTTCTTTCTAAAGTAGTTATGTTCCAGTCGCTTGCAGACGCGCCGTCGATTGAGCGTATCATTACGCCTCGCTGCGCACTTACAGCAGCTGAGTATCTTGCATACGAAAAGGGAATGCATGTTCTTGTCGTGCTTACTGATATGACAAACTACTGCGAGGCGCTTCGTGAAATTTCTACTACACGCGGCGAGGTTCCGGGAAGAAAAGGCTATCCGGGATATCTTTATTCAGACCTTGCTGAAATTTACGAAAGGGCAGGACGCATCAAGGACAGCGAAGGCTCGATTACACAGATACCGATTCTTACAATGCCTAACGATGATATAAGCCATCCGATTCCAGACCTTACAGGATATATTACTGAAGGTCAGATTGTTCTTGACCGTGAGTTAAGCCAGAAGGGAATGTATCCGCCGGTTGCGGGCTTGCCTTCGCTCAGCCGCCTTATGAAAGACGGTATCGGAAAAGAAATGACGCGCGAGGATCATGCCGGAGTTTCAAGCCAGCTTTTTGCCGCGTACTCAAAGGTTAAGTCAATCCGCAATCTTGCCGCAATCATCGGTGAGGAAGAGCTTTCTGATCAGGACAAGCTTTACCTTAATTTTGGAAATCACTTTGAAACTGAATTTTTGACTCAGGGTGAATACGAAAACCGTACGATTGAGCAGACTCTTGATTTGGGCTGGAAAATGCTTTCGCTTCTTCCGCGTGAAGAGCTTACAAGAATCAAGACTGAGCTTATCGAAAAGTATTTGCCGGCGGTGGAGCAGAAGTAAATGGCAAAGCTTAATATCGCACCGACAAAATCAAATCTCCTTGCCATGAAAGAGCAGCTGACTGTTTCGCAGGACGGTTATGATTTGCTTGAACAGAAGCGCGAAATCCTTGTCATGGAGCTTATGCACATGGTCGAAAAGGTAAAGCTTCTGGAACGCGATATGGACGAAATCGTAAAGAAGGCGTACCCGGCTTTAAAGCGAATGCTGATGCAGGTTGGTGGTGACAGGGTTGAACAGATTGCCCAGGCCGTGCGATATAATTTTACAATCAAGGAAAAACCTGTTACAATAGGCGGAATGGGTTTTAAATCCATTGAGGTTGAGCTTCCTAAGCGTGAGTTGTTTTATTCATTTCTGGGAACCTCGTGCTCAAGTGATGAAGTAATGGAAGCGTTTTTTGAATACCTCAAGCTGCTTACCGAAATGGCTTCCATAAGGACAATAGTCTGGCGTCTTGCAGGTGAAGTCAAGAAAACGCAGCGCCGTGTTAATGCTCTTGATAAAATGGTAATTCCTCAGACGAGGGAAACAAAAAATTATATAGAAAGCGTACTTGAAGAACGCGAAAGGGAAAATGTTTTTGTTCTTAAGGCACTAAAGAACAAAAAGGGCAGGAACTCCGATACGGAAAGGACTTAAGCGGTATGATAAAGCCATTGTTTCAGAATGTGATTGTTGCAATAAACGGTTCCGGTCCTTCTATCCAGGCGGCAATGTACGGAATCCTTTTCGCCAAGCAGTACAGAACAAGGCTTAAGTTTGTCTATGTAGTTGATTCTGCAACAATCCGCCGCCTTACGCTGAGCAATTTTTTTGTCGCCGACGAAGCTGCCTCATACGGAAAAAGCTTACGGGAAGACGGACAGAAATACATAAATTATGTAATGGATCTTGCAAAGTCCAAGGGCGTAAAATCCGAAGGCGAAGTGCGCGATGGTTCCGTCTGGCTTGAAATTATAAATGCCGCCGATGACATGAAGGCTGACCTGATTATTTTAGGCGGCGGTACCGAACGGAGTGATTTTTCCGGCGCTGAAAAAACTCATACCGTATTCTCCCAGACATACAAAGATATAATCTGTCACGCAAACTGTTCTGTAATGGTCGTAAACAGGCAGCGCGTTGAGCAGCTTTTCAGGCTTGATTAAAATGGAAAACTGCTACAAGATTCTCGGAGTTTCGCAGACAGCTTCTTCTGCCGAAATTAAGCGCGCTTACAGAAAAAAAATAATGGAGCTTCATCCTGACAGGTCAAAGACTTCTGATACTGTAAAGGAATTTACAAAGGTCGTACGTGCGTACGAAATTCTTTCTGATGTCCGGAGCCGCTCGATTTTTGACAGCTCTCTTTTTGCTCATTTCCATGCACAGCGCGCCAAGAAAAGCAGCTTTGATTACAGAACATGGCTTCTTGAGCGCAATGATGATGAAAGCCGCGCTAAGCTCATATTTTTTGATTTGATGCATTCACGCGAAGACGATGCAGTCCGCGAGTTTAAGGAGATGCAGACAAGCCGCGCGGGTTTTACTTTGAAGGCATGGTTTACGCGCGAGGATTTTATGGACTACGGATTTATTCTTGCGGAGGAGCTTGTTTTAAGGCAGGAATATTACGACGCCGTGCTATTACTTGAGCAGATTATCAGAATGGAATACAGTTATTCTTATTTCAGGCACTTTTTCCCGGAAGTAATCGCTTTTATGAAAAGCATACTGCATGGTCACATAGACGGTGTTTTAAGCGATGAACTTGCGCTTGATGTGTGGGAACGGGCGCTTGAGCTTGAACTGGGCGCAAAGGAAGATTCATTTCTGCTTCAGAAAATGGCCGTCGCGTACAAGCGGCTGGGTGATGTTCATACGGCGGAGATTTGTCTTCAGGAAGCTGCCCGAATGGTTTCAAAATAGTTAAAGGTGGTAAAAATATGATAAGACTCAAAAATGACGAGGAAATCGCCGGAATCAGAAAATCGTGTCATCTTCTGGCAGATATGTTTAATTTTGTTATTCCGCAGGTAAAGGCGGGAATGTCTACAAAAGAAGTAGATGATTTGTGCAAGCACTTTATGATTTCGCATGGCGGTAAGCCGGCCTGGTACAGGGAAAATTTTCCGGGCGCTGCATGCATCAGCATAAATGATGAGGTTATTCACGGAATTCCTTCAAAAAAGCGCATTATAAAGGACGGCGATATTGTGTCGCTGGATGTAGGCATTGATTTGAACGGATATATAAGCGATTCAACGCAGTCGGTTCTTGTAGGAAACGTAAAGCCCGAGGTCCGCAAGCTTGATGAGGTTACGCGCGAATGCCTTGCCGCCGGAATTGAAGCATGCCGTGTTGGAAACAGGATAAGCGATATTTCGCGCGCCGTTTACGAAATTGCGACAAAGCATGGATATGGCGTTGTTTATGATTACTGCGGTCACGGAGTAGGGCTTGATGTTCACGAAGATCCAAATATTCCGAATGTTCCCGGCGGCCGCGGCGGAAATCCTAGGATACAGGCCGGAATGGTGCTTGCAATTGAGCCGATGATTAATCTTGGAACGCCGGATGTCCTTCTGCTCGATGATGACTGGACTGTGGTTACGGCTGACGGATTACCCTCGGCTCATGAGGAACACACGGTAGCTGTTTTTGCAGACCACACCGAAATCCTCACCGATTTAAATTATAAGAAATAACTTCAAACATTCGCGAGTTTGCTGTGCAAACTCGTTATAAAAAAATGTTCGCAGATTTTATACTTTCGCGAGTTTGCTGTGCAAACTCGTTATAAAAAAATGTTCGCAGAACATTTTTTTATGTAACCTATTTAAAAAAAATGTATTATCTTTTATGTAGAGTGCAATGCAATGTGCGCACATTTTATTGCACTTTTTATGGGAGAAATAAAATGAAAAAAATTACAAGGAATATCATCGGCACGGCAGTTGCCGCAGTGCTTTCATTCGGATTGATTTCATTTTCATGCACAGGAAAAGGTTCTGCATCCCAGAATATAGCATTTGCAGATTCTGTTCCTGCTGCTTCAATTCCGCAGGAATCACTTAAGGTTCTTGAAGCAATGCAGAATGTTTTTCGTT
>CACYCX010000185.1 GCA_902772975.1 uncultured Spirochaetaceae bacterium | reverse complement strand
CGCCCCCTGCTGGGCTTGAACCAGCGACACACGGATTAACAGTCCGTTGCTCTACCGACTGAGCTAAGGGAGCATTGCGAATGTAGGGATAATATAACAGAAATCTGCAATTTATGTCAAGCGGAAGGATTGAAAAAATCTAAGAAAAATGCTTTTTTCTTTCCCTATTTAAGCCTTCAATATTGACTAATTCACTTTTTTTCTGATATTATTACTTCTACAAAACCGTCCAATAGTATAATCCCCGTTTCTATACGAAGGGCGAGATATTTTTTTGAAAACTAGTGTAAGAGGTTTTTCTATGTACGCACTTTTTGAATATAAGGGTAAGCAGTATAAGGCTGAAAAAGACGCCCTCATTCAGGTTGACAAAATTGACGCTGAGAAAGGCTCGAAGATTGACATTGATTCAGTTCTTCTTGTTAGCGACGGTGACAATGTAAAGGTTGGCGCTCCTTATGTTAACGGAGCTAAGGTTAAGGTTGTTGTTGAGGATTCATTCCGCGACAAGAAGGTTCTTGTTTTCAAGTACAAGAGCAAGAAGGATTATCACCGTCTTATCGGACACCGCCAGCATTATACAAATGTGCGCGTTGAGGAAATCATCGGCTAATGACGCAAATTGACCTTGTAAAATCTGCGTCGCGCCTTTCGCTTACGGCGTCTGGTCATGCGGGTTTTGCTTCTGAGGGCAAGGACATTGTTTGTGCGGCAGTCACGATTTTGATTCGCACGGCAATGCAGCTTCTTTCGGAACAGAGCGGGGTCGATTTTAAGTCTGATACTTCAAGCCGCGGAAATATAAGTTTTGCGGCTTCGGTTGCGGAAAGTGATTCGCTGTTAAGAGAGCGGCTTTCCTGCACGGGCGATTTTCTTGCAAAGGGCTTTGAGTCACTGGCAAGGGAGTTTCCTGACAATATAAAGTTTGGATATAACTTGGAGGACAAATATGGGAAGAACTAGAGGCGGAAGCGGTGCCAAGAACGGCCGCGATTCAAATCCGAAGAATCTGGGTGTTAAAAGATATGCAGGAGAATTTGTTACAGCTGGTTCAATTATTGTAAAGCAGCGTGGAACAAAGTTCTATCCGGGCGACAATGCAAAGCGCGCTGGCGATGACAGCATCTTTGCTACAGCTGACGGAAAAGTTTCTTTCGAAGACCGCAAGAACAGAAAGTTCATTTCTATCGTTCCTGCAGAAGCGTAAGAAACGGCGGCGGACTTAATTTAAGACTGCTGATTTTCTTGGATACCCGGCCTGATTTAAGCCGGGTTTTTTTTGTTGTAAAGGATAGAAAAGGGTAGTGACATGATTCAATTTGCTGACGAAGCGACTATCGAAGTAACTTCTGGAAAAGGCGGCAACGGCTGCATAAGCTTCCGCCGCGAAAAATATATTCCTCTTGGCGGCCCGTCCGGCGGCGATGGCGGTAACGGCGGCGACATTATTTTTGTCGTCAAGAAAAACATGCGCACTCTTGCAAGCCTGCGCTATCATCCTATCATCAAGGCGCGTAACGGTACTGACGGCATGAGCTGGAACAAGTACGGCAAGAACGGCGAGGATAAAATTATTCCGGTGCCGCCGGGAACTACAATCCGTGATTACGAGACGGGAGAGCTGATTCATGAATTTACTACTCAGAGCGAGAACGAGCAGTTCGTATTCCTTAAAGGCGGAAAAGGCGGCTGGGGAAACGTTCACTTTAAGTCTTCCACAAATCAGGCGCCGCGCTATGCTCATCAGGGAACGCCGGGTGAAACACGCAAGCTTCGCGTTGAATTAAGCATTATGGCAGATGTCGGACTTGTCGGATTTCCGAATGCAGGTAAGTCATCGCTTTTGAACGCCTTTACGAACGCGCGCCCTAAAATCGCACCGTATCCGTTTACGACTAAAATCCCGAATCTTGGCGTGCTGCGCGTAGATGACGAACGCGACATCGTTATTGCAGATATTCCTGGAATTATAGAAGGCGCAAGCGAAGGCGCGGGATTGGGAATCAGGTTTTTAAAGCATATTTCACGAACGCAGTGCCTTCTGTTTATAATAGATGCAAGTGACGAAAATTATCTTACGGCTTACAATACGCTTTGCGAAGAGCTTAAGGGATTTAATGAAGAGCTTGCAAAAAAGCCGCGCCTTGTATTATGCAACAAAATAGATGTCGAAGGTGCTAAGGCGCGCGCTGATGAGATTGCGGCAAAAATCCGCGAAGCCGATAAGAGTATAGAAGTGATTCCTGTTTCCATTCTTATGAATTACGGAATGAATAACGTTCGCACTTCAATCATCAAGCTGGTGGACAGCCTTAGCGGTGACGGTTCAGTTTCGCTTTCTCCGGAGCAGAAGCAGCAGGAAGCTTACAATGCATTTATGGCAGAGCGCGAATCGATTGATGACGATGCGGAAGTTCAATATCCGGGCAGCGAAAGTTAATTGAAAATTGAGCCGGAATAGGATATATTCAATTTATTATGGAACTTAAGACGCCTGAGCAGTATGAAGCTGTTACAGAATCAATCAGAAAATATACGCTTGCTTCCGTTTCGCAGAACCGTTATGAGCACAGTGTACGCGTTGCAGAAACATGCCGCATGCTTTGCCTTCATTATGGCGAAGATCCTTTAAAAGGATACCTTGCCGGAATGGGGCATGATATGTGCAAGAATATGAGTGACAGGCTTTTGCTTTCGCTTTCTGCCAGGGACGGAAACGAAATTACGCGCATGGAAAAAGACAAGCCGTCGCTTTTGCATGGAAGGGCAGCCGCGGTCAAAATGCGCGATGATTTTGGAATTGAAGATGAAGAGATAATAGAGGCCGTCGCAAATCATACATTCGGAAAACCCGGGCTCAGTAATCTGGGAATCCTTCTGTATGTTGCAGACAAAATCGAGCCGGGCCGCGAGCAGGTTACGCCTGAATATATGGAGCGGCTTTTAAAGATGAGCCTTAAGGATATGGCGGCGTTTGTCGTAAAGGAAAGCATGGATTATGTATCCGGAAAAAAACACCGCCTTTCTGAAGCGACAAAGCTTTTTTACGAAAGCCTTGCAAACTAAAAAAAGTATTGCGAGCTGAAATTGATGAGTTTATTGAGGTGAGAAATGCGGATACACATGAGGCGTGAACAGAAAGGATTGATTTTTCTTATTTTGATTATCGTAATCCTTGTTGCAATCAGTTCCGTATTTTATTTTTCGCTCAGGACTGATCCGATTAAGGAAAACTTAAAGCAGGATCCGATTTTAAAGATTCTTTTTGTCGTAGAGGAAAACGGCGAGGCGCTTTTTTCTGATGTTCTGATTTATTATCCTGAATCCGGAAAGGGTGTTTTTGTTTCGGTTCCGGGAAATACAGGCGCGATTTATTCTTCGCTCGGACGCGTTGACCGCATCGATACGATTTACAAGGAAAAGGGAATCCTTACTTACAAAAGCGAAATTGAAAAGATGCTTGATGCGGACATTCCGTTTTATTTTGTAGTAAGCCTTTCTGATTTTCAGCGCATAACAGATTTGTTCGGCGGCCTTGAGGTTTTTATTCCGTCGCCTGTTGACGAGCGTTCTTCTGATGGTGATATCTGGCTTTTGCCTGGTGGAACTGTAAATCTTGATGGCGACAAAATCCGCACCTACATGACTTATACGATTGAGGGTGAGGATTACGAGGACGTTCAGGAGCGCCGTCAGAGTGCCATGGTTGCGTTCCTTGCCGCATTGAACCGGAACAGGACGCATATGTTTGCAAAAAATAATATTGCCCTTGTTTCAAAGAGCTTTATTTCGAATACAGATGAAAAAGGTCTTGTTGAGCTTCTGCGCCTTGTGGCAAACATCGACAGCGAGACGATTACGCTGCTTGAAGTTACCGGAACGAGCAGGAATGTTGACGGGCAGCTATTGTTGTTCCCGTTCAGAAACGGCGACTTTATCAAGGAAGTAGTCCGCCGCGCTACGACTTCAATCGTATCTTCAAATACATCAGCCGGAAGCCGGAGCTACATCATCGAAATTCAGAACGGAACAAAGGTTCAGGGGCTTGCTCACAATACGCAGATTCTATTGCAGGGAGCCGGATTTGAAGTTCTTAATATTTCGAATGCGCCCAGCAATGATTACGAAAAGACGCAGATAATTGACCATATCGGAAACCGTGACGCAGCGCGCGGTGTAGGGGATTTTATCCGCTGCTATACGATCATAGAAGAAGAAATTTTGGAAAACGAGGAAGACACGTCGAACGTGGACTTTACGCTTATTCTTGGCCGCGATTTTGACGGTCGTTACGTGCACGGACAATCGCCTGAAGCTGACAATGCTCCTGAGGCCTCTGGTGATAAGTCCGCGGAATCTAAATGATGTTGAGGTATATAGAATGAAAACTACACAGGAAAAAGCACTTGAGCTTGCAGACTTGATAGAAGACGGAAAGGGAACTGACGTTAAGGTTCTTGATATTTCCAAGCTGAACAGCTGGACTGATTTTTTTGTAATCGCAACTGTAACTAGCTCTGCGCAGCAACAGGGTATTGCAAAACAGATTAAGGATTACATCAAGGATAATGATCTTGAGGTTCATGTTACAAGCAGAAAGTCTCCGGACGGCGATGACTGGAACCTGATTGACCTTGGTGCCATCGTAGTTCACCTTATGTCAAAGGCTGCCCGCGATTTTTATGATCTTGAAAAGCTCTGGCATGCCGGTATACTGATTGACAGAAACAAGTAAATTTGTATAATAGTTATGAGTATGTTGTCCGATGTGACTGTTCTAGCGCCGGCCAAGGTTAACTTGGGTCTGAAGGTTCTTCCCAAAAGGGATGATGGCTTTCACGACATTGAAGGCATATTTCAGTCAGTTGACTTGTGCGACGAACTTCACTTAAAGCGTACGGAAAATAAAAATACGTGCGCCGTTTTTTGCAAGGAAATGGACATTCCCTCAGTGAATACAGTTACGAGGACATACGAGGCCGTACGACGGCTTTTGGCACGGGATTTAGACGGCGTAAGTGTTGAGCTTACAAAGAAAATCCCTGCTTGCGGTGGCTTGGGCGGTGGCTCAAGCGATGCAGCGTCGTTTTTGTTCGGGTTGCAGCAGCTTCTTGGGTTTAGACTGACTGATAGCGAAATGCAGTCTGTAGCTGCTGAAGTGGGAAGCGACGTGTTTTTTTTTCTGGCTTGTAAATGCAAACCGGGTGTCGCAGCTGTCGTTACGGGGCGTGGCGAGATCGTTAAACCGATTAAGCCGCGCAAAGATTTATTTTTTGTGCTTGTTTTTCCCGGAGTGGAAAGCTCAACAAAAGAAGCGTATGCTTTGATTGATGAGGCTTTTGCCAAAGGGGATAACATAGAATATGTGGCTAAAGATGAACTGGAATTTGTTTACAACAGGCCTATATCAAAATGGAATTTTGTGAACAGTTTCCTGTTTGTCATTGGACGCAATTATGCTCCTATACAGCAGGCTGTCGCTGATTTAAAAATGGCTGATGCGATTTTTGCGGATATGTCTGGCTCTGGCTCAACGGTATTTGGCGTCTTTGATCAACTTGAAAAAGCCGAAGAAGCTTTGAGCATCCTATCTAAGAAATGGAGAGCCGTTTTAACCGTTTAAAATTGTGCAGGGGTGTAAGCTATGCTTATCTCAGAATTAAGGATTCGTAAAGTTTCCGATGAGGGAAAACTTAAGGCGTATGTAACAGTTACTTTCGATGACTGTTTCGTTGTTCATAACGTAAAGATTATCGAAGGTAAGGAAGGTCTTTTTATTGCGATGCCGAGTAAAAAGACGGCTAACGGCGATTATAAGGATATCGCCCATCCGATTTCACCTAAGTTCCGTCAGGAACTTCAGGAAAAGATTTTGGGTGAATATAACGCAGGACATGTAATCGATACTTCTTCCGGAGAAGAAGAGTAGCGGTTTGGCGTTACCTTAAAAAAACGGTATTTATTGGGACGTCGGCAAGCGGTAAGCCCCCGGCTTTTGGTGCCGGTATTCCACAGGTTCGAATCCTGTCGTCCCAGAAATATATTTTTTATATAGATTTTGGTTTAAGGAGCTCCTAAAATGGATCAGTTAACAATCAATGCCAAGACTCGTACTGAATCAGGAAAAAGCGCTGCAAAGCATCTTCGTGCTGAAGGACGCCTTCCTGCAGTTTTGTACAATTCAGAAGGTAAATCGACAATGCTCACTATCGATGAAACTGAATTCAACAAAGTATGGCGCAATGTAACACCGACAACTCTTGTTTCAGTAAACATTGACGGTGCAAATCACGATGTATTTATCAAAGATACAGAGTACAACATCCGCACGGACAAAGTTCTCCATGCAGATTTCTTTGAGCCTGCAGCAGACCAGCAGATTACAGTTAAGATGCCTGTTCACTATACTGGTACTCCGGCTGGCGTTCTTAAGGGTGGCTTCCTCAGAAAGCACACTCCTGATATCACACTCAAGGCTGTTGCAAAATCTATGCCGGCCCGCATTTCAGTTGATATCTCTGGCGTAAATGTTGGTGAAACATTTGCAGTTAAGAACCTTAACCTTGGTTCTGGCGTTACAGTTCTTACAGATGCAGAAACAGCATTGGTAAGCGTATCAGCTGGTCACTAATTTAAGGTTAAGTGAATCAAAGTCCCCTTACGGGGGCTTTTTTTTTAGGTAAAAGCGCGTTTATGGATTCGTTCGTCTGTGATTTTGAAAAAAAAGTACTGTCATCTCTCCAGAATCTTTTAGTTGAAGCAGGAAGCTGCATTGAATCCGTAAAGTCTATCGGCGTTGCAGTTTCTGGCGGCGCGGACAGTATTGCGCTATACACGGCTCTTTGCAGAAGCTTACCGCAAGTCAAAATCCATGCATTCACCATAAACCACAATATTCGAAGCGCCCGTGAAAGCGGCGGGGATGCAGACTTTGTCCAGCAATATGCGGCCGGATTAAAAAATCAGGGCTTTGACACGGAATGCACCCGCCTTGATTTTCCATCAGGCTCGGTAAGAGCTAGCGCCGCCCTCAGATGCCGCGGTATCGAAGAAGCAGCGCGTTCCATGCGTTACGAAGCGTTTGATAATTTTTTAAAACAAAAGAATATTCCGTTTATGTGCCTGGCTCACAATCAGAACGACAATCTTGAAACGCTTCTTATGCGCTTTCTGCAGGGAAGCGGAATTGCCTCAGGCATCCGAGGGCGGCGCGGAAAATATTTAAGGCCGCTTCTGGAAATAAGCCGCGCCGAGATTGAAAAATACCTTACGCTTTTAAATGTCAGCTGGCGGACGGACAGCACGAACAACGACACAAATTATTTCCGTAACAAAATCAGGCTTGAACTTGTTCCTTATTTAGACGGGTTTTACAAGGGATGGAGGCGCGGCGTTCTTTGCGGGGCAGAAAAAGCGCGTTACGATCAGGAGCTTATCGAGGAAAAGAAAAGCGACCTTGAATGGACAGAGTGTGAAAACGGCGTATTTATAAGCGCGCAAAAGTTTTTTGACGGGAAGGCCGGATTGAGGATAAGGGCGGTCTACAGGGCGTTTAGTATGCTTGGCGAGGAAGAACGGATTCCGTTTGACGTCGTTAAGCGGATTGTAGCGCCGCCGGATATTTCGATGCCGCATGTTTGTGATGTTGTGCACGCTTCCAGCATGGCGCAGAATGTTCACCTTCAGTTCAATAAGTTCACCTGGGCAGGCTACACTTTTTATGTTGAAGGCGAAAATCTTTTTATCAAAAAAAACGAAAATGTGGCGACTGAATCAGGATTTTTTGTTATAATGGAAGAAGGAAAATATCAGGTTCCCGGAAAAAATGGTCCGGGAGTCGTTGAGATAAAAGGCCTTGGCAATATAGAATTT
>CACYCX010000184.1 GCA_902772975.1 uncultured Spirochaetaceae bacterium | reverse complement strand
TGCAATAGGGGTTGGGGCAGTTTCTATTGGTCTTGTAATAGGAATAACTCTTGGCGCAATTGCAGGCTTTTATGGCGGTCTTGTTGACCAGATTATAATGCGCGTTGTAGACGTGTTTTATTCAATTCCGAACATTATGATTGCGGTTGTAATTGTTTCTTTGTTGGGAACAAGCACCGTAAATCTTCTGATAGCGTTGTGCTTTACCTGCGCCACAAGCTTTACCCGTATAGCGCGCGCCGCTGTAATGACGATTCGTGACCAGCAGTATGTAGAGGCTTCCTATGAACTTGGGCTTCCTACATGGAAGATAATTCTAAAGCATATTCTTCCAAACTGTCTTTCTCCGATTATCGTTCAGGTAACTCTTTTAATCGGTACAACAATTATTGCAGCTTCTTCGCTTTCATTCCTTGGAATAGGCGTACCTTCTCCTGCTCCTGAATGGGGTGCAATGCTTTCTGAAGGACGCAAATATGTTCGTGTTGCAGGCTACATGTGCGTAACACCTGGAATTGCCATCATGCTAACGGTTCTTGTCTTAAATCTTTTAGGTGACGGTCTGCGTGATGCTCTTGATCCAAAAATGAAAAAATAGGGTAGAAATATGTCGGAAACTGTACTTGAGGTTAAAGACCTTGTTGTAAATTATCAGACTGACGACGGCTGTGTTGAAGCCGTTAATGGTCTTTCATTTTCTCTTGCAAAAAAACAGACTTTGGGACTTGTAGGCGAAACTGGAGCCGGAAAGACAACTACGGCACTTTCTATTCTGCGCCTTATTCCAAATCCACCGGGAAAAATTATAAGCGGTTCAATTACACTTAACGGCAGGGATGTTCTTGCCATGAATCAGGAAGAACTTGAAAAAATGCGCGGCACTGATGTAGCCATGATTTTTCAGGATCCGATGACCGCTTTAAATCCTGTTATGACCGTTGGTGAACAGATTGCTCAGGTTTACATGCTGCATGAAAAAATCGGTAAAAAAGAAGCTTTTGAAAAAGCAAAGGATATGCTTAAACTTGTAGGAATTGCAGAAAGCCGCGCATATGATTATCCGCATCAGTTTTCAGGCGGAATGAAGCAGCGCGTAATTATTGCAATTGCGCTTGCATGTAATCCGCAGCTCCTTTTGGCTGATGAACCGACAACTGCGCTTGACGTTACGATTCAGGCTCAGGTCCTGGAATTAATCCGCGAACTTATTCAAAAACGCGACATGTCCATGGTTTTAATTACCCATGATTTGGGCGTAGTTGCAGAAGTCTGTGACAATGTTGCCGTAATGTATGCCGGCCGTATTGTGGAAATTGGAACTGCCTGGGAAATTTTTAACGAAACTGCACATCCATATACAGAAGGACTTTTTGATTCGCTGCCAAATTTAAAGCAGCGTGGCGAAGAACTTGTTCCAATAAAAGGAATGATGCCAGACCCGACCAATCTGCCGAAAGGCTGCGCGTTCTGTCCGCGCTGTCCGTATGCAACGGAAAATTGTTCAAAAGCCGTGCCACAGATGCGCCATTTAGGCGGAACTCACTATGTTTCCTGTGCAGCGTATGAACATGCAGGCTTTAAACTGAGGGGGAAATAATGGGAAAAGTTTTACTTGAAGTTCAGAACCTTACAAAATATTTTTCAACTCCTGCCGGTCAGCTGCATGCTGTAGACGGAGTTAATTTTAAACTTGAAGAAGGCAAAACCTTAGGAATTGTAGGCGAATCCGGCTGCGGAAAATCTACTACCGGACGCGTCATCCTGAAGCTTATAGAACCTACTGCCGGAAAAATCATTTTTGACGGGCAGGATATAACCAATTACAGCCGCGGAAAAATGCGTCCGCTTCGTACAAAAATGCAGATGATTTTTCAGGATCCTTTTTCGAGCCTTGATCCAAGACAAACTGTTTCGCAGCTTATCGCAGAACCGATTATCGAACACAAGCTTATACATGGCAAGGCCGCTATCGAAAAGCGTACGCTTGAGCTTATGGAAACCGTAGGTCTTGCGCCGCGCCTTATGAACACATATCCGCACGAACTGGACGGCGGCCGCCGTCAGCGTATCGG
>CACYCX010000183.1 GCA_902772975.1 uncultured Spirochaetaceae bacterium | reverse complement strand
GCCTCCCGTGACGAAAAAAGGCTTGCTGTTTCAGACAGAATCCTTGAAAAATCACGCGAGTACGGCGTTGACTTTATAGTTCTTGCAGGCTGCCTTGTAGTGCTTTCAGGCGATATCTGCCGTGAATACGAGAACCGCATCATAAATTTGCACCCGGCTCTTCTTCCAAAATTCGGCGGGGAAGGCATGTGGGGCGAAAATGTCCATAAAGCCGTACTCGCTTCCGGCGAAAAGGAAAGCGGCTGTACAGTTCACATAGCGGATTCCGGTTGTGATACAGGCCGCATTCTCGTACAGAAAAAAGTTCCTGTAATGCCGGATGATACTGTAGAAACACTTTACGCGCGTATTGCTCCAAAAGAAAAGGAAGCGCTTTTGGAAGGCGTTCTGATGCTCTGCAAATAAACGCAAAAAAGCGCAAATAATTCAAGAAAAAATAAAAAATTTGTTGACGATTTTATTTCCTCATTATTATCTTTTATATAGAAGAACATAGAGAAAGAGGAATTCTTTGATGAACGAAAACGAAGAAAAGGAACAGCCTGTAGAAGAGAAGGCTGCTTCTAATCAGAATCCTGAAACAGAATCAGCCGAGGAAAAAAAGCCGGAAGAAGCGGCAGAAATGACTGATTTGCAGAAAATCGAGGCACTTACAAAAGAAAATGCTGATTTGAAAGACCAGCTTTTACGCCGTGCCGCTGATTTTGATAATTACAGAAAGCGTACAATTCAGGAAAAGCAGGAAGCATACGACTATGCAAATACAAACCTGCTTAAAGACCTGCTTGATACAATCGACAATTTTGAGCGTGCACTTCAGGCTGCTGACAAGGCAGAGGACATCAAGACTGTAGTAGACGGAATCAAGATGGTAAGCGGAAATCTTGTAAGCCTTCTTGAAAACAAGTACAACCTTGAAAGCTACGGAAACGCAGGCGATGCATTCAATCCTGATGAGCATGAGGCAATCGGAAGCATGCAGGGACCTGTAGCAAGCCCGGTTATTAAAGAGGTATTCCTTAAGGGATATAAATTAAAAGGCCGTGTTATCAGAAACGCAAAAGTTATGGTAACAATGCCTGATGGAACTGTAGAGGCACCTGCAGAAGAAAAAAGCGAAAAACCAGAGACTGAAAAGGAATCTGAAAAATAATATAAACTTAAGCATTAGGAGATACGAAAATGGGAAAGATTATTGGTATTGACCTTGGAACTACAAACTCTTGTGTATCAGTAATGGAAAACGGCGAACCGGTCGTAATCCAGAACTCAGAAGGCGGACGCACAACTCCGTCAATCGTTGGTTTTACAGCAAAAGGTGACCGCATTGTCGGAAGCCCTGCAAAGAACCAGATGGTAACAAATCCTAAGAACACAGTTTATTCTGTAAAGCGTCTTATCGGACACCGTTACAATGAGCTTGATGAAGATTCAAAAAAGCTTCCATATACAGTTATTGATCACGGCGAAGACTGCCGCATCGAAATTGATCAGGACGGTGCAAAAAAGCAGTACAGCCCGCAGGAAATTTCAGCATTCATCCTTCAGAAGATGAAGAAGACTGCTGAGGATTATCTCGGTCAGGAAGTTACAGAAGCTGTTATTACAGTTCCTGCTTACTTCAACGACTCACAGCGCCAGGCAACAAAGGATGCAGGTAAGATTGCAGGTCTTGACGTAAAGCGCATCATCAACGAGCCGACAGCAGCTGCGTTCGCATTCGGATTTAACAAGGATGCAAAGAAGGAGCGCAAGATTGCTGTATACGACCTTGGTGGCGGTACATTCGATATTTCAATCCTCAGCCTTGCAGATGACGGAAACGGTCAGGTTGTAGAAGTTCTTTCTACAAACGGTAACACACACCTTGGTGGAGATGACTGGGACCGCCGAATTATGAACTGGCTTGTTGAGGAATTCAAGAAGGATACAGGCATCGACCTTTCAAAGGATCCTATGGCATTGCAGCGTCTCCGTGAGGCAGCTGAGAATACAAAGATTTCTCTTTCAAACCAGACTAACGTTGAAATTAACCTTCCATATATTACGGCTGATGCAACAGGTCCTAAGCACTTGCAGAAGTCAATTACACGCGCTCAGTTTGAGCAGATGACAGACGACCTCTTTGAGGCTTCAAAGGAACCATGCCGCAAGGCACTTGCAGATGCAGGACTTACAGCAGCAGATATCGATGAGGTTCTCCTTGTCGGTGGTTCAAGCCGTATGCCAAAGGTTCAGACAGTTGTAAAGGAGCTTTTCGGAAAGGAAGGAAGCCGTTCAGTCAACCCGGACGAAGCAGTTGCAGTTGGTGCTGCAATTCAAGGTGGTATCTTAAGCGGTGATACAAACAAGGATATCGTTCTTCTTGACGTTACTCCGCTTTCACTCGGAATTGAGACAATGGGCGGTGTATTTACTACACTTATTCCGCGCAACTCTACAATTCCTACAACAAAGAGCCAGATTTTCTCTACAGCTGCTGATGGTCAGACAGCCGTTACAATTCATGTTCTTCAGGGTGAACGCCAGATGGCAGCCCAGAACAGAACTCTCGGAAACTTCAATCTTGAAGGCATTCCGGCAGCTCCTCGTGGCGTTCCGCAGATTGAAGTTAAGTTCGATATCGATGCAAACGGAATCGTTCACGTATCAGCAAAGGATATGGGAACAGGAAAGGAGCAGCACATCCAGATTACTTCTTCAAGCGGACTTAGCGAAGAAGAAATCAACCGCATGGTTAAGGACGCTGAGGCAAACGCAGCAGCTGATAAGGCAAAGCGCGAAAGCGTAGATGCAAAGAACGAGGCAGACAGCCTTGTTTACTCAACAGAAAAGAGCCTCAAGGAACTTGGTGACAAGGTAAGCGGCGCTGACAAGCAGAAGATCGAGGATGCAATTGCAGACCTTAAGAAGGCTCTTGAAGGCGACAATACTGAAGAAATCAAGTCAAAGACAGAAGCTTTAAAGCAGGCTTCTTACAAGATTGCAGAAGAGCTTTACAAACAGCAGGCAGCTGCTGGCGGCGCCGCTGGTGCAGGAGCTGGTCCGCAGGGACCGTCTGATGCCGGTGCTTCTGCTTCGGCTGGTTCAGGTGCTTCTTCAAGCGGCTTTGATAAGGGCTCGGCAGAAGATGTGAACTACGAGATTCACGACGACAAATAATAAAGGTTTTCTTGTGCTATGGAAAAGCGGGATTATTACGAAGTATTAGGAGTTCAGAAAGGGGCATCCCTTGATGATATAAAAAAGGGCTACAGAAAGCTTGCGATTAAGTACCATCCGGACCGCAACCCTGGAAACAAGGAAGCGGAGGCAAAATTCAAGGAAGCGACAGAAGCCTACGAGGTTCTTTCTGATGATAAAAAGCGTCAGATTTATGACCAGTACGGTTTTGCCGGCCTTGACGGAATGGGCGGCGGCGGTGGAGCCCAGTATTCACACGCCTTTAACGATTTCAGCGATATATTCGGCGGAATGGGCGGCTTCAGCGACTTTTTCGGCGATTTCTTTGGCGGCGGACATACCCGCTCGTCTTCGCGCGATTCAGGCGATGGAGCGTCGCGCCGGTATGACCTTAATATTTCGTTCAAGGAAGCTGTTTATGGCACAAAGAAAGAGATTAAGTTTTCAAGGAATGCCGTCTGCTCTCAATGTCACGGAACAGGCTGCACTCCGGGAACATCAAAGGTTACATGTAAGGCGTGTAACGGTCTGGGCCAGGTTGGAAGAAGCGCAGGCTTTTTCTCAATCAGGCAGACCTGCCCGCAGTGTAACGGTACAGGTAAGGTAATCGAAAGTCCTTGCCGCGCATGTCACGGTACGGGCTACGAGACAGAATCAAAGCGCATTACATTTGAGATTCCTGCTGGAATTGAGGACGGAAGGCGCATTACAATCCGCGGGCAGGGCGATGCCGGTCTTAACGGCGGCCAGAGCGGAGACCTTGTTGTAATCGTACATGTCGCAGAGCACGAATATTTTGAAAGGGACGGTCAGGATTTGTACTGTGCCGTACCGATTTCAATAACGCAGGCGGCTTTAGGCGCGACTATTACAATCAAGGCGCTTAACGATTCAAAGATTGATGTTCCGGTTCCGGCCGGCAGTGAGCATGGAAAGCTTTTGCGCATAAAAGGCGAGGGCGTTCCGTATTCAGGCGGTACAAAAAAAGGCGATTTGTACATAAAGCTTATGGTACAGGTTCCTTCAAGGCTGAATTCAGAGCAGAAAAAGCTTCTTGAAGCATACGCCGCCGCTGAAAAAGCACCAAAAGAGCCGAACCTCATGCCGCTTTCTTCACTCAGATAAACGAAATAAGGCATTTTATCCGACTGCAAAGGGAAATATAAAGGGAGTTGTCCAAAAATGACGGGCAGCTCCTTTTTTTATATCCGGGAACAACTGTTTTTTTTTGGCAAATATGCCGATAATATGGTATAATAGTCTGTATTTCGAGGTAAATATGCTTAAACACAAAAAGCGAAATGTATTGATTATTTCAGATATTCTGGCCGCCATCCTTTTTATGGCGATATCATATTTTATCCTGCCGCGCGTAACAATCGGAATCATTCCTATCTATTTTATTACGCTGGAAGCCCTTTTGCTTACGCTTTCACTTGTTATTGCGGTCGGAGCTGCAAAAAATATAAACAGATACTTTGAATATCAGACTCTTCATAAAACTGAAACGCTTTACCTTCAGGAATTTATTGATAAACTGCGCTTCTGCTATTCGCTTGATGATTTGTATGAGCTTATTAAGGAAGTTTTGGAACGCAAGGCTGACTGCTCGTGCCTTTATATTGATTCAGAAAAAGATTATGTACTTTACAGTTCAACTGACCTTCTTACGGCTGACAAGCATACGATTGCTACAGTTGAAGCCAATTTTCCAGCCTCCTGGCCGGAAGGAATTCACTATATAGGAGAAGATTTTGGTATCGTTTCTTCCTATAAAACGGCGCGCGGCTTCTTTATTTCTTCAACAGGACACCATTTCTTCATTTTCTGCCGCTATACAAGGCTTTTTGATACGGGAATTTACAAGGTTCTGTTCGAGGAATTCGGCCGCTTCAGAAAAAGGGCAGAGACGATTTCTTCACTTTCGGAAATTGCAAACCTTTCTAAGGAATGGGAGCAGCTTGCCGAGACACAACGCCTGTTCCTTCCGCAGACGATGCCTGAAATTCATCACCTTAAGGTTGCCGCATATTTCCGCCCTCTCGTAAATGTTTCCGGTGACTATTATACAGTACTGCCTATCGACAAGCACCGCACGCTCCTCATGCTCGGAGACGTTTCCGGTAAAGGTCTCCCGGCCGCGCTTATCATGGGTCTTGTAATGAACACGGTTAAGATTATCGAGGACAAGGAAGATTTAATAGGTATCGTAAGGGCCGTCGACAAGGCCATCAAGGGAATGAAGCTTCAGGATAAATATACCGTTCTGTTTATCAGCGTCGTTGATACAAAAAAGATGTCAATCCGCTATGTAAACGCTTCAATGTCTGACCCGCTTATCGTTACGCGTGCGCCGGACGGATACACAATCAAGCCGCTTTCCTCAAACTGCGGCGTTGTCGGAATCATCGATATTGACGACATCCGCATAGATGAGCAGCGCCTTTTCCGCGATGACCTTATCCTGTTTGCCTCGGACGGTGTTTCTGAGGTTATGAATGAGGATGGCGTCGAGCTTGGCGATACTGAGCTTTATACGGAGACAATCAAACGGAGCGCCGCAAAGGAGCCGCAGGAATTTGTTGATGATGTAGTAAAGCTTATTTTTGACTATAAAGGCGATAATAAACTCCATGATGATATTACGATGATGGTTTCAAAGGTGGTCGGCTGATGATTTATGTTATAATTAATTTTGTCCTTGCTGTATATCTGATATGGACATCGCTGAATGTTAATACAAAAAACATCAATAATGAAAATACACTTATTAATATTTCGCTTTTGTTAAGCGGCGCGACAATCATAATGACAGTTACGGTCTGCTGCGTATTGTGGGGACCGGAGCGCTTTACGGTATTTTTGGAGCACCTGCTTCTGTTCCTTGTAGGCACAATGTTTGTTGCGGTAGGTTTTTATTTCCTTTCATTCATTTACCAGAAGCGCAATGCCTTTGTAAATATTCTTGAAGCGATTTTTGTTGCTTCAGTTGCCTATGTTTCGTTTGGTAAAATCAGGATAGAAGATTACACTCGTCTTGAAATCAGCGCCGATCAGGTATTTTCAGGACTTTTGCAGTCGTATTTTCCGATTGACTGGGTTCATGTTTATGCAGGCTTCTTTATTTTCATTTTCCCTGCATTCTGCCTTATGCTCATGCTTTTTAATGCGGAAAACTCTGATTCGCGTCAGGCCGTACAGCGTTCGTTCTTTTACGGTGGAAGTATGTTTCTGGGCTGGATTGGACTTTACCTTTTGCAGATTACATCTGACATGCTTCCGATGATACGAACCTTGTATCTTGTAATGCCTGCCCTTATGTGCTCGGCATTGATTAAGACTGCCGCTACAGAAAAGATATATGATGTTCCTACAATTCTTTCTTCAGTATTTTCGATGGGACTTCAGTATGCGCTTCCGGCTGTAGTTGTTTCAGTCGTATATGTCAGCCTCAGGCCGATTTATTATACATCGCATATCGCATACATTCTGGTCGTAGGAATTATTACGATTTTGGTTATCGAGCTTTCAACGCTCCTTTCTACATCATTAAAGAAATGGTCAAACTTCCGCTCTGCACAATACGGTGTTGATTTTGAGGCTGACCTTGCTAACATCGACTATGATGCCGAGACAAAAGAAATCTGTGATTCGCTTTTTAAGATTTTCCGTGACAGGGCTTCTGTAAGCGACATGACTATTCTTATCGAAAGCTCAAACGGCGAATTTGAAACATCATATTCTTCGAATGACACAAAGATTACGGTTTCGGCCGCAGATGATGTTTTTGATGTCCTTAACAACAACAATATTTCGATTGTATTCCGTGATGATATTACATCGAACTATATGCTTGCTGCCCACGCTGCTGAATTCAATTCACTCTTTGCCCAGTCTGATGCTGAATGTCTTATCGTTCTTCACGAAGGCCGCCACATTATGGGTCTCTTGTTCCTGGGTGAGAAAAAGAGCGGAAGTGCATATGATGAATACGACCGAATTATCTTTAACAGGCTTTACTCTTACTTCTTTGTATTCGGTTACTATATGTCGAACATCGCCAATGCTTCTGTTGTCGGTACTGTAAACCGCGAAATCAGAATGTCGAGCCAGATTATTACTTCAATTCAGGAAAACATGGATAAGATTGAATGTAATAAGGTTGACCTCGGATACCTTATGATTCCGGCACACAACATCGGTGGTGAGTTCATCGACTTGATCCGACTTACCGATAAGCGCCACATTGTAGTTGTAGGTTCTTTGAGCGGAAAGGGTATCAGTGCAAGTATGAGTATGGTCATCTTAAAGTCAATCATCCGCACGTTCCTTTCTGATACGCACGATTTTAAAAAGCTTGTTTCAAAGGTGAACAATTTTATCCGTTTTAACCTTCCTAAGGGAACGTTCTTTGCCGGTATTTTCTGTCTTCTGGATTTTGAAAGCGATACGATGTATTACATAAACTGCGGAATTCCTACGATGCTTATGTATACAAAGTCTTTCAACAACGTAATTGAAATTCAGGGTTCAGGATATGTTCTGGGCTTTGTAAAGGATATTTCGCCTCTCATCAAGGTTAAACAGATGAAGCTGAATACAGGCGACGTAATAGCAATTTCAACATCCGGTCTCATTAACTCACATTCACTTCGCGGTGAGCAGTTTGGTAAGGACCGCATCAAGCAGTCGATTACGGATAACTATATGTACGAAGCAAGCCGTATGGTAAACTTTACTTACGACAGCCTCCAGAAATTTATGGCAAAGGAGCTTGATGATGATATCACTCTACTTATGATCCGCTATCTTGATGCAGGAAATCAGCTTGTTACTGATGAAAATCTTGAAGGCATTGACGACACTCTTGATGAATCAATTCTTGCTGAGGCAGAAGCAGGCATTTCTGAGGCTGCGGTATCGGAAATCGCTGAAAATGGTGAAGCGGCTTTTGGTGAAGTAGAAGCTGGCGAACCGCAGGTTTCTGTAGAAGAGCCTTTGATTGAAGAGCCTGTAATTGACGAACCGATTGTAGGGGAACCTGTAAACGGGGAAGCGGTGCCTGATTTTACGGCTACTGAAGGCGTTTCTCCTGAGGAAGCAGGTCAGCTCTTTTCTGAATCTGATGTAGAAGGCTTTGATGAGCCGATGTTTAAGGATGAAATTTCAGACGGAGAAAAGCCTTCTGATTCTGAAAGCGCAGATGAGTTTGGAATTGATTTTGAGCTTCCGGAAGATTTTGACCTGGGAAAATAGGGGGATAGTGCAATATGGAACTGCTTACTATAAATGAAAAAAAAGGTTCAAATTACATTCTTTATGAATTATCAGGCTCGTGCAATTCATATACATCAGCCGAATTTCAGAATAAGGTACTCACTAATATAAAGGCGACTAATGTCGTAGTTGATTTGTCTCAGGTAACTGATATGGACTCAACAGGAATGGGCATTTTGTTTGCCGGTTACAACGACGGACTTGAAGCTGGACATAAGCTTTACCTTATGAACATGTCGCCTTCAGCACAGAAGACGGTAACTGATACAGGTTTTATTGATGCGTTCAAGGTCATTCAGTCAGTAACCGAAGTTGACTAAGTGACGGGAATAAAAAAAAGCGGCAGTCAGAGAAAAATTCTTTAACCGCCGCTTTTTTTAT
>CACYCX010000182.1 GCA_902772975.1 uncultured Spirochaetaceae bacterium | reverse complement strand
TTTACAATCTTCATATTTTCTTTTTCGAGCTTTTTGAAAGTCTCTACAAGAGTATCGATTGCCGGGAACAATTTATCTTCTATAGAATATACTGCGGAGATATGGAGCGCAGTAGGGAAGGTGTCGTTTGATGACTGGCTCATGTTGATGTCATCATTCGGGTGGCAGAGCTTCTTTCCTGCAATTTCGTTTGCGCGGTTTGCGATAACTTCGTTTGCATTCATGTTGCTCTGTGTTCCTGAACCTGTCTGCCATACAACAAGCGGGAAGTGGTCGTTGAGCTTTCCTTCTATAACTTCATCACAAGCCTTTGAAATTGCCTTGAGCTTTTCCTTTGTCATTTTCTCCGGCTTGAGTGCATTGTTTGCCATTGCGGCTGCCTTTTTGAGGTATCCGAAAGCCTTTGTAATTTCGCGCGGCATTGTTTCAATTCCAACGCCAATCTCAAAATTCTCGTGGCTGCGTTCTGTCTGTGCTCCCCAGTATTTATCTGCCGGAACCTTTACTTCACCCATCGAATCATGTTCAATTTTGTATTCCATAATTATATTCCTTGTTAATAAAAATTAAGACCCCGAACTGAATGCCCGGGGTTTGTTTAAGAAAGATTAGAACTCAATCTGCTTGATTACGTCCTTGAGGCAGTCTGCACTGTGGCGGAGCTTTTCAACTTCGTCATCAGCAAGAGGAGCCGCAATGTGACCCTTGATTCCTTCGCAGCCGATAAGTGTCGGGATTGAAAGACATACATCGCTGATTCCGTATTCGCCGTTAAGCATTGAAGTAATTGTAAGAACTGAATCTGTATTGTAGTTAAGGGCTTCAACAAGGCTTGCTGTTGTTACTGCAATTCCGTAGTTTGTGAATTTCTTTGCGTTGATGATGATTCCGCCTGATTTTCTGATGTAGTCTTCAACATCATTCTTGTCAAAATCAGGAAGCTTTCCGCCTGTATATGCAGGAGCAAAATTGTCTACAGGAATTGAACCGATGTTTGCAAGTGACCACGGAACGAAAGAAGAGTCTCCGTGCTCGCCGAATACATAGCCGTGAACGTTTGTAGCGCCAACCTTGTATGTTTCTGCAATGCGTGCGCGGAATCTTGCTGTATCAAGCATTGTTCCTGTTCCGAAGATTCTGTTTGCAGGAATGCCTGAAGTCTTAACAAACTGATATGTAAGAATATCAACCGGGTTTGCTACAATTACGTAGAGTGCGTTTGGAGCAACTTTTGTAATGAGAGGGATTACAGACTTTGTGATGTTTACGTTTGTCTGTGTAAGGTCAAGGCGTGACTGTCCTGGCTTTCTTCCCACTCCTGAAGTGAAGATAACGATGTCTGAATCGCGGGCATCTTCGTAATCACCGTCATGAACATAAACCGGACCGATGAATGGAGTTCCCTGTCTGATGTCCATTGCTTCTCCCATTGCCTTTTCCTTGATGATGTCGATGATGACAATTTCTGAAGCGAGCTGTTTAAGTGTCAATGCATAGGCAACAGTTGAGCCTACCTGACCGGCACCGATGATTGTAATTTTGTTTGCCATGTAAAAAGTCTCCTAACTATATATTTTTTTGCGTATAGCAATTTACGTGTGCTTTTAAGCATACCATTACTAAATATACAACAGTATTCATTTTTCTTCAATATAAATATCTTCTATTGAAAAAAACAAAATCATGCATTAAAATATATAGTACGAATCATTAAATGGGTGGGATAATTTAATGGCAATCAAAAAGAGTACTGCGGGCACAAAGCCTGCAAAAACTGCTGCCTCAAAGGCTTCTTCAAAGAAAACTGAATCAAAAGCAAGCGTAAAAGCTCCGGCAAAGGCTGCTTCCAGGACTGCGGCAAAAACAGCTTCCGCAGCAAAGTCAGCGGCAAAACCATCGGCTTCAAAATCTGTAAAAAAACCGACGGCCGGAATAGATGAAAACGGAACTTTCCGCGCATGGGATAACGCAAAGACTGTTGCAAAAGCAAAACCGAAAGACGAAAAAAAAGAGGGCTTTGTACCGGGTGTAAGCGCGGAAGAAAACGAAAAGCGTCTTGCCGCTGCCAGGGCAATTGATCCGGGCGCAAAAAGTGCTCCAAAAAAAGTTGCCGCATACACCGATGACCAGATCAGGCATCTTGATGCGCTTGAGCATATCCGCCTCCGCTCAGGAATGTATATCGGCCGCCTTGGAGACGGCTCAAATCAGAATGACGGAATTTATGTCTTATTAAAAGAAGTAATTGATAACTCAATCGATGAATACATAATGGGCTTCGGAAAGAAAATCGAAGTTTCTGTAAAAGACAATCATGTAAAGGTACGCGATTACGGCCGCGGCATTCCGCTTGGAAAAGTAGTTGAATGCGTAAGCGAAATCAACACCGGTGCAAAATATAATGATGATGTATTCCAGTTCAGCGTCGGCATGAACGGAGTCGGAACTAAAGCCGTAAACGCGCTTTCTTCATATTTCCGCGTAATTTCAATACGCGACGGTTCCTGTACTGAGGCCGTTTTTGAAAAAGGCAAGCTCATCAAGCAGCGCTCCGGAAAAATGAAGGAGCCGCAGCCTGACGGCACGTTCTTTGATTTTGTTCCTGATGAAGAGATTTTCGGCAAGTACAGCTTTAATATGGAATTTGTCGAAAAGCGCATGTGGAACTACGCTTACCTTAATTCGGGCCTTACGCTGAGGCTTAACGGCGTTGACTTTGTAAGCAAGAACGGACTTCTTGACCTTCTCCAGAATGAGCTTGCCGAGGAAAGCCTTTACGAAATCGGAAGCTATCGCGGCGAGCACCTTCAGTTTGCGTTCACCCACACAAACGCATACGGCGAAAATTATTTTTCTTTTGTAAACGGCCAGTATACTTCAGACGGCGGTACTCACCTTGCCGCATTCAAGGAAGGATTTTTAAAAGGCGTAAACGACTTTTTCAACGCGAATTATAAGTCAGAAGACGTGCGCGATGGAATTACGGCCGCAATTTTAGCAAAGGTAAAGGATCCTGTTTTTGAAAGCCAGACAAAAAACAAGCTTGGAAACACAGATATCCGTCAGTGGATTGTAAGCGAGACTCAGTCAGGTCTTGATAACTGGCTCCATCATAATCCAAAAGCGGCCGAGCGCCTTAAGGAAAAAATCGAGCATAACGAAAAAATGCGCGTTGAGCTTGCGAGCGTAAAAAAACTTGTTCGTGAAGCCGCGAAGAAAAACAGCATCCGAATCGAAAAGCTTGACGACTGCCGCTTCCATCTTGAAGACGGCGCAAAGGGCGAAAATTCAATGATATTCATAACGGAAGGACTTTCAGCGAGCGGCGTTATGACTCATTCGCGTGATGCAAATTATCAGGCGATTTTCAGTCTTCGCGGTAAGCCTGAAAATATGTACGGAAAAAAGCAGAGCGACATTTACAAAAACGATGAGCTTCACCAGCTGATGATGGCGCTCGGCATAGAGAATTCCGTTGAGAATCTTCGTTATTCAAAAATCGTAATTGCAACCGATGCCGATAACGACGGCTTCCATATCAGAAATCTCGTGCTTACATTCTTCCTGGGATATTTTGAAGAGCTCATTACGACAGGCCGCGTCTTTATCCTTGAGACGCCGCTTTTCCGTGTGCGTACGAAAAAAGAAAATATTTACTGCTACTCGGAAGCCGAGCGCGATGCAGCTCAGGAAAAGCTTGGTAAAAATTGTGAGACAAGCCGCTTTAAAGGACTTGGAGAAATCAACCCGAGTGAATTCAGGCAGTTTATTGAACCTGAAACAATACACCTTACTCCTGTAGAAATCAGCCAGCTTAAAATCATTCCGCAGATTCTTGCGTTCTATATGGGAAAAAATACTCCGGAACGCAGGGCGTTTATCGAAAAGAATCTTTTGAGCAATGCCGAAATCGATGTTTAGTTAATTGGAGTTTGAGGGGAAAATTATGGCTTTTGTAAAAAATCTATTTGACAAAAACTTTATTGAATATGCAAGTTATGTTATCCGTGACCGCGCAATTCCTGATCTGGAAGACGGCTTGAAGCCCGTTCAGCGCAGAATCCTTCACACGCTTTTTGAAGTAGACGACGGATATTTCCAGAAGGTTTCGTTTGTTGTAGGACGCACGATGAAGTACCATCCGCACGGAGATGCTTCGATTTACGGTGCTCTTGTAAATCTTGCGAACAAAGAAATTTTTATTGAAAAGCAGGGAAACTTTGGAAACAAATTCACAGGCGATGGCGCATCTGCAGGCCGTTACATTGAATGCCGCATCCATTCGCTTGCAAAGGAATTCCTTGTAACAAACAAAGCCATTACCCATTACATCCCGAATTACGATGGACGCGGTGAAGAGCCTGAAGTTTATCGTGCAAAGATTCCGCTTGCGCTTATCATGGGTGCAGAAGGAATTGCAGTCGGAATGAGTACGAAAATTCTTCCGTATAACTTAAAGGAAGTTCTCGAAGCTGAAATCAAGTGTCTTCGCGGAAAGCCGTTTGAAATTTATCCTGATGTTTCAACAGGCGGCCTGATTGACGTTTCAAATTATAACGACGGAAACGGAAAGATTATTACACGCGCAAAACTTGATACAAGCGACGAAAAGAAAATCGTAATTACAGAGCTTCCGGTTGATTCAAATGCAAAGAGCCTTCTTGCTTCAATCGACGCTGCTTACAAGGCTGGCAAAATTAAAATCAGTTCAGTTGATAACTTTACTACTGACCATTGCTGTATTGAAATCAAGCTTCCTCGCGGAGTTTATGCAAAGGATGTTGTCGATTCGCTTTATGCTTACACTGACTGCGAAAAATCAATTGCGTGTCAGATGCTCGTAATCAAGGACAATATGCCTGTCGCAATGAGTGCGACTGAAATCATAAAATATTATTCAAAAAAGCTTACCGCCATCATCAAGGAAGAGCTTGAATTTGAGCAGGGAAAGCTTACCGAAGAACTGCACGCAAGGACCCTTGAACGCATTTTTGTTGAGGAACGCATTTACAAGAAAATCGAGGAACAGAAAACGGCCGAAGGAGTTGCCGAGGCAGTTAAGAAAGGCTTTGTCCCGTTTAGAAAGGAGCTTGTTCACGATATTACTGATGAAGACATCGAGCGCCTTCTTGCAATCCCGATCCGCCGCATTTCGCTTTTTGACATTAACAAGAACAAGGACCAGGTTGCGGCGATTAACGCACGCTTAAAGGAAATTGCAAGGCGGCTCAAGCATCTGACAGACTGCGCTGTCGAATATCTTGAAGGCATGATTGCAAAGTTTGCAAAATTCGGCGACTTTGAACGCAAGACAGAAATTTCAAATATCAGCGCAGTTGAAGTAAAGCAGATTGCAAAACGTGATACGCCGCTAAGGTATGACGAAAAAGGCTACATCGGAATCGGTGTAAGCGGCGGTCAGGAAATCCTTAAGGTTACTCCTTACGATAGAATCTTTGTCATGCGTAAAAGCGGTATCTATACGGTATGTGACGTTCCGCAGAAAATGTTCGTTGATACGGGAATGCGCTACTGTAATTATGCCGAAAAGGAAATCATCAATAAGGTTTTGTTCACGGCAATTTACCGCGATCCAAAAACAAAATACTGCTATGTAAAGCGCTGCACTGTTCCAAGCTGGATTATGAACCGCGATTATCTTATCGTGCCTGACGGAATGGAAGTGCTTCACATCGATACGCGCGTGAAATTCAAGTTCACGCTTACCTACGAAAAGAAGGTGCGCGGTAAAGATGTCACGCAGGATTTTAAGGCGCAGGATTTTGCAGAGCGCGGCTTGAAGGCTCAGGGCTTCCGTGTCATTTCAAAGGCTGTATCTTCAATTCAGGTTGAAGAAGATCAGGGCGTTTTTAATTTTACCGGAAAATAAATTAAAAAAATGGAAAAAATCGGCGAATTAAGGAAAAAATTCAAAGCAGTTTCTCTTGAGATAATGCCCAGGGAAATAACCGTGATTTTTCTTTTGATGCTCTGCACGTCATTTTGCTTTTCGCTGATGCTTGGACTGAGTACGCTAATTACAAGCGTTTTCGGAAATTCAGATTCTCTTCTTGCATTAGGATTTTCGGTTGTACTTGTTCTTGCAGCCGAACTTTTCAGCATTGTCGTAAGCTTTATACTTCACTACGGATTTCTCCTTGTGCTTTTACGGATGATTCGAGGTCAGAAAGTTTCGCTTTGGAATCTGTTCGTGGGGTTCCGTCAGAAGCGTACGATAGGACCTGCGCTATTTTTTTTGATTCCTTTTTCAATCGTAATGATTATTACTATGATTCCTTTTTTCCTTGTGCCTGATATTCTGAGCATGGACAATATGCAGGAATTTTTTCAAAGCCGAGAGCAGGTTACAAGATTAAGCGTCATTACGCTTGTGATTTTCACTTTTTCATATTTTGTAATATTCTGCCGTTTTGCTTTTGTGTGGCCGTATGTCTATGACAATCCCGGAGTAAAAAAGCTTGATGCCGTAAAAAAAGGCACCGCACTTTCTAAGGGCAGATTCTTTCATTTCCTGGGCTTTCAGATTGCAATAAATTATAAGTTTGCGATCATGCTGATTGTCGTAGATTCCTTAAAGCACATTATCGTAAAATTCAGTGAAGTCAAAAATTTCTGGACATACATTCTTGGCTTTACAGGCTTTGTAACATCGGTCCTTTTTGTAGCGACAATAGCGCTCGGGATTCCTTTTTATTATGACTCAATACTTGCCGCAAATCCCAATCCGTCGCGTCCTTCTTCGCCTTGTGAGGAATAAATGCGCATCCTGACAAAATATTTTTCTTCAGAGCTTGTCGTAAAAAACTCACGCTTTATTAACGAAGCCTTTCCTTGTCAGAGTCAGGCCGAAGCCCGCGATATATTGAAGGCACAAAAATCAAAATATCAGGACGCGACGCATGTTGTACATGCCTTTGTAATAGGCCCGTCAGGCGGAATCCTTGGAATGAGCGACGCCGGTGAGCCGCCCGGAACTGCCGGACGCCCGATGCTCGACGTGCTTAAGGGAATTAACTGCACGAACATTCTTGTTACGGTTACCCGTTATTTTGGCGGGACCTTATTAGGAACCGGCGGACTTGTAAAGGCATACGGGGACAGCTGTAAAAGTGTTTTGAACGAGGCAGAGGAGGGCGGCGGATTTGAGGAATTAGTCCTGAAATCGGAATTCGTCTTTTCTGCAGATTATCCGGTTTACGAAACTGTTAAGCATGCCTTAAAGGATTTCCATGTAAGTGATATTAAGGAAGAGTTTGCAGAAAAAATAACGATTGGCGGAAAGATTAATGCTGACGAAAAGGCGGCGCTTAAAGAATGCCTTAAAAATCTTTCTTCTGGAAAAATTCTTTTAGATTAATTATCCGCTGGTTTTCTGAGCCGCGGAATTGAAGCATTATATTTTTCTGTTCAAGAATAAAAGGTCCGTCGACTAAAACATCAATCAATTCTAAAATCCGCGGCGTCTGGTTGCAATGGCGCCGGCCGTCTTCCGGGAGCAGGTCCTTTTCGAGAATGTAGCCCGTGTAGCACCAGATTGTCTTTTGCGGATATAAAGCTTTTACGCGTTCTAAAAACGGAAGGAGCGCTTCCTGATTTTCAACTTCAAACGGCTCGCCGCCTAAAACTGTAAGGCCGCTTATAAAATCAGGCTTGAGCGCCTCAATGATTTCATTCTCGGTCTCTTTAGTAAAAGGCTTTCCGTAATTAAAATCCCAGGTCTCTTTGTTAAAGCAGCCCGGACACGCGTTCCTGCAGCCTGAAACAAAAAGCGAAACCCTTACGCCTTCACCGTCTGCAATATCAGTTTTTTTAATTGCACCGTAATACATTTTCTATACGTGAAGCTCTATAAGTGAAGTACGCGTTCCCTGATTTCCTGCGTGCGTCCCTGATTCCAGTACTGCGTTCCGATATAGCCGCATGTTCGGCGCGCTACGTTCATCGTGCTCTGTTCCCTGTTTCCGCAGTTCGGGCATTCCCAGATAAGCTTTCCGTCTTCGTCCTCAACAATCTGGATTTCGCCGGTATAGCCGCATTTCTGGCAGCAGTCGCTCTTTGTGTTCAATTCAGCATACATAATGTTTTCGTAAATATGCTTGAGAAGCGACATAACTGCGGGAATGTTGTTTTCCATGTTAGGAACTTCGACATAGCTTACCGCGCCTCCCGGAGAAAGCGTCTGGAACTGTGACTCAAACGTAAGCTTTGAGAATGCATCAACTTCTTCTGTTACGTGAACGTGATAGCTGTTGGTAATGTAGTTTCTGTCAGTTACGCCCGGAATTTCTCCGAAGCGCTGCTTGAGGCATTTTGCAAATTTATATGTCGTGCTTTCAAGCGGAGTTCCGTAAAGAGAAAAATCGATTGTAGTTTCTTTTTTCCATTTGGCGCATGCATCGTTGAGGCGGTGCATTATTTCAAGTGCAAACGGAGTTGCCTCAGGATCTGTGTGCGGCTTTCCGGTCATGTATCTTACAGTCTCGCAAAGACCTGCGTAGCCGAGCGAGATTGTTGAATAGCCGTTAAGCAGAAGTTTGTCAATCGTTTCGCCTTTCTGCAAGCGGGCAAGCGCGCCGTTCTGCCACAATATCGGGGCAACATCAGAAACCGTTCCCTTAAGCCGCTCGTGTCGTGCCATAAGGGCGCGGTAACAGATGTCAAGGCGCTCGTCAAGAATTTTCCAGAACTCATTCTTATCGCGGTTAGAGGAGCATGCTACATCAACAAGGTTGATTGTAACTACGCCCTGATTGAAGCGGCCGTAGAATTTCGGCTTTCCGGTCTCCGGGTCGTGGTAGACTGTAAGGAACGAGCGGCAGCCCATGCACGGATA
Source organism: uncultured Spirochaetaceae bacterium (assembly GCA_902772975.1). Classification (GTDB taxonomy): domain Bacteria; phylum Spirochaetota; class Spirochaetia; order Treponematales; family Treponemataceae; genus Treponema_D. The sequence continues at coordinate 1,202 of CACYCX010000182.1, read as the reverse complement.
GCAGTTGCCGTCCTTAAGCTCAATCATTTTCTTTTCTGAAATGTAATCCGGAACCATGCGGCGCGCGGTACATTTTGCAGAGAGCTCTGTAAGGTAATAGTATTTTGAACCCGGCTCGATGTTGTCAGGCTCAAGAACATAAATCAGCTTAGGGAACGCAGGAGTTACCCAGAAGCCTTTTTCGTTTTTGACGCCCTGATATCTCTGGCGGAGAACTTCTTCTATAATTAAGGCAAGGTCTTCCTTTTCCTGCTCATTCTTTGCTTCATTTAAGTACATAAAGACAGTTACAAATGGCGACTGACCGTTTGTAGTCATGAGCGTAACTACCTGATACTGGATTGTCTGAACACCGCGCGTAATTTCGTCGTTTAATCTGCGCTGAACGATATATTCAAACTGCTCGTCCGTATATTTGATGCCAGCCTTTTCCTGATCTTCACGGAGCTCGGCTGCAATTTTCTTCCGGCTTATGTCAACAAACGGCGCAAGGTGTGTAAGCGAAATGCTCTGTCCGCCGTACTGGCTTGATGCTACCTGCGCGATAATCTGAGTTGCAATGTTACATGCCGTAGAGAAAGAGTGGGGCTTATCGATTTTTGTTCCGCTGATTACAGTTCCGTTCTGGAGCATGTCCTCAAGGTTTACAAGGTCGCAGTTATGCATGTGCTGTGCAAAATAGTCAGCATCATGGAAGTGAATCAAGCCTTCCTCGTGTGCCTTTACAATGTCTTCACTTAAAAGGAAGCGTTTTGTAATGTCCTTTGAAACTTCGCCTGCCATGTAATCGCGCTGAACGCTTACGACAGTTGAATTTTTATTTGAATTTTCCTGCTTTACTTCCTCGTTGTTGCATTCGAGCAAAGTAAGGATCTTGTTGTCAGTAGTGTTTGCCTTTCGCATCAGTTCATGCTGATAGCGGTAAGTGATGTATTTTTTTGCGATGGAGAAAGCGCCGGCTTCCATGATTTTTGTCTCAACAAGCTCCTGAATGGCTTCGACATTCATTTCGTGTCCGGCTTCTTTGCATAATTTTTCGATTTCTTCGGAGATTTCCCTGATTTTTGCTTCAGAAAGGCGCTCAGCAATTGGTACTACATTGTTTGCTTTGGAAATAGCTGTTGCAATTTTTTCGATGTCGAAGAGACACTCCTCTCCGTTCCTTTTGATAATCTTCATGCAAATTCTCCCACTTTTTACTT
>CACYCX010000181.1 GCA_902772975.1 uncultured Spirochaetaceae bacterium | reverse complement strand
CCTTCTCCGCCGTGAAAAAGATGAAACAAAGCGCACTGATTTTCTGGATACTTTTGATGCAAGCGAAGTTACAAAAAAACTTATGGACATTCTGAAAATCCGCAACAAGGAAAGACAGATCATAGAAATCGAAGATGTTCATATTCAGGAAATTACCGAATACTTAAAAGCTCTGGATTTACTCGAAATCGTTTACACAGAAAACATCCCTATCAGCAATAAAAAGCAGGAGCGGATTATTTTTACCCAGAGCGGAATGCGATTCTGCCAGGCTCAAGTACTTGTTTATTCACTTATGCAGGATGAAGTTTTCGGCTCTCTCACAGGCGAATTGCGCGATATTATCACAGAGAAAATCCTTGAAGATGTCCGCGGCCGAATGCTTGAAGATATTGTTTTTCTGGAAACAAAGCGCACTTACGGTACAAAGCGCAATGTCTTTAAGCTCAAATTTGCTTCCGGTGAATTCGATATGGTCATTCAGGACAAAACAAAAAAGCAGTGCGAGATTTTTGAAATCAAACACAGTAAGGAACCATTCCCTGCTCAGTATCGTCATATCAATGATGAAGAAAAAATCGCTCTTACGGAAGCTCAATTCGGCAAGGTTGTACGGAAATGTGTACTCTACCGAGGCGAATCAGAGATGCTAGAAAACGGCATTGAGTATAAGAATGTGGAAGAGTTTTTGAAGGGGGGAGCTTGATAAGCCTTTCAAAAAATTATTGTAAAAACATGAATTTTCACATCAAGACTCATAAATCTATTATATTATGAAATTATAAATATTCTACAGGAGGTAAAATAAATGGCTGATTGGAAACAGTATAAAAATGGATGCTATGAAATAAATTGTACTAATATTGAAGATTTACAAAATATAATTGAAGACCACATTTCAAAAATACCAGAGTATATATACCGAGGACAATCAAAAGAGGAATATAAATTAATTTCAACTTTAGATAGATTTCTTAACAAATATTATGAAGAATCAAAAATAAATAGAGTGATGCAAATTAAATATAGAAATTTTTATACAAAAAAACATTTGCAAGGATTTAGAAAACTTATAAGAGGTCATGTTGATTCAGATGAATATTTTACAAATGATTTGTTTACCTGGACATTAGGACAACATTATGGTTTATATACTCCATATTTAGATTGGACTGATAAACCGTATATAGCTCTATTTTTTGCTGCACTTGAAAATCATGAAAATGATTGTTGTTTATATTGTTTAAATAGAAATTATATAAATATACTCAATGAATTTGTACGTGAATTTCCTCCAAAGAAATACATTGAAACTTATAAACTCGATGAGAAAGATAAAAAATACTTAGGAATTGATTTTAAATGTGAAACTAATGAACTTCAAATCATAGATCCAATGACAAACAATAATAAAAGACTATCAGCGCAACTTGGATGTTTCACAAAAACGCCTCATGGAGAAAGTATTGAAGAATGGATAGATTTAATAACCGAGGATTATGATAATCACAAAAGTGGTAAATTTTTATTAAAAATAAAAATTGATGCAAATCTAAAAAAAGATATTTTAAAATTCCTAGATAGTGCAAATATCAATTATTCTTCAATTTACCCAGATTTAGAAGGAATTAGTAAATATTGTAACTATGTAGTTGAAAATAATTTTGATAATTTATTTAATTCCATGTATCCTTTCTGTGTAAGGAAGTCATAATGGAAGAAAAACTAAAAAAATAGGTAAAAATGTTTGACAAAAGGACTGTGTGAAGTCCTTTCTGTAAATTCAGTAGGCTGTGGTAAAAAGTTTTAATGCGGGTATACCCCGCGAGCAGCTGACAGCTACTGTTTCATTTCTGAATATAAAATACAGTTGATTTTTTATCAAGAGTAAAACACTAAAGACAGCTTCTCTGCAGGAAGTTGTCTTTTTTTATGATTAGTCAGGCAGACGGCCTTCGTACATTATGCACATTTCGCCGTAGGCCTGGCCCCAGTTATGAATCGGCTGAGTCCATTTTTT
>CACYCX010000180.1 GCA_902772975.1 uncultured Spirochaetaceae bacterium | reverse complement strand
TTCGACTCCCGTAAAATAATTATAAAATCCAAAATGAACAAAAAAAACGGTCTCCAAAAAAGGAAACCGTTTTCTAAGCGGTAGAAGGGAGTCGAACCCTCGTCATCAGCTTGGAAGGCTGAGATAATGAGCCGTTATATGACTACCGCAAGTGATGTTCTTATATTATAAAACGCCGGAAAAAAAGTCAATAGGTTAATGCCCGATTTTTCAAAATATTTTTACTGAACGTTTTTCCAGAACAATCTGAGCATCAGCGAATCAATGCTTTGAATCAACGCACATTCTTCCTGCGTATCTTCGGCTGCTACAAGCGGAATCCTACGGCATGGCTTTTCATTCATAAAAAGGATAAGCGTTCCGATACTGTCACCAAAATTAATTTTCCCGAATGCGTATGGAGGAATCTCTGCTTTTGCCGAAACAAAATCATTGCTGCTTCCGTTTTCAATCGGCGTAACAAAAGAAGTATCGCACATAGCCGTGATCCTTACCGTCTTTGTTTTTGCTCCGTACAATGGAATTGTGTATGTGCATTCATTCATCGGAATTGACGGAACAAAATGAAATTTATTAAATGCAGTTGAGTGCAGGTTCATGCCGTCCTGCTTCCTGTAAAAATCGCCTTCTTTCATGCTGTTTCCCGGTCCAAGCATTGTTACCGAAATATATCTTACGCCGTTTCGTTTTGAGGTAAGCGAAATATTATAGCCGCTTTCGTAAATATGACCTGTCTTAAGTCCGTCACACCCCGGAAGAATTCCTAAAAGCTTATTTGTGTTACCCTGAGTAATCGGCGTCCAGATTTCAGACGGAATTCCTTTATCGAATGACTGTGGACTTCTTCCTTTTTGATACGAGGGCAGGTTGTGTTCCTGCGGATATGTGTTTTCCCTTACAGAGTGAAATTTTTCAAGTGCCTCAGGAAAAGTTTCTATATAGATTTTTGAGAATGCCGCCATTTCTCTCGGAGTCGTAATGTTCAGTTCACTGTAACCTGATGATTCGACAATTCTTGTATGAGTAAGACCTAAGTTTTTTATGTCCTGGTTTATCGAAAGAATAAAATTTTCCATTGAACCGAACAATGCATAGGCAATTGCGTAGGCGGCATCGTTTCCGGAAGAAATGGAAAGCCCTAAAAGAAGCTCTTCAAGCGTTACGATATGGTCTTTTCCCAAAAACATAAGGGACGACTCTTTCATCATGTTGCATGCCCAGGCGCGGCGGTCTATGGGAATAATGTCGGAGTAGGAGATTTTGCCCTGATTAATCATGTTCAGGACGCTGTACATTAAAAACAGCTTTGTCATTGAGGCAGGCGGAATTTCCATGTCGGCATTTTTCTCATAAAGAACCTCGCCGGTATTAGCGCAAATCAGTATAGCCGCGCCGGCACTGACGGGTGGAAATAAAGCCGTATAGTCTTTTTCGGCCGGTCTGAGAATTGATTTCCTTTGCGGGAAATGATTGTCGAGGCGTAAATTTATCTGAGTCATTTCCTGATTGTAAAGTTCGTTTAGGTTATTTCCGGCTCCGTTTTTATTATCCGCCGCGGACTTTATGCTGAAAAATCTTGTTACCGAAAAAATTATTATCAATATTGAAATTAAAAATGGTGATATTGCCGCTATGTAAATTCTTTTTTTTATGGCGGCGCCGTTGTCTTCGCTTTGAATTTGATTTTTGGTCATAGCCCCAATATAGCACAAATAGTTATTTTATGATACAATCCCAAAAATGATTTTTTAGGGGTTTTATATGGAAAACGAGATTTACGGTCCTTCCGACAGACCTCCTTTGTCGAAATGGATTCCGCTCAGCTTCCAGCATGTTTTTGCAATGTTTGGAGCTACAATTCTTGTCCCGATCCTTACAGGTTTAAGCACTTCGACAGCGCTTTTTACAGCTGGAACGGGAACTCTTCTTTACATTCTTCTTACAGGCGCAAAAGTACCGGCATTTTTAGGTTCTTCTTTTGCATTTATTCCTGCGTTGAATGCAATCGGTGCTGCTTACGGCATTCCTTATGCGATGGGCGGTGCGATTTTTGCAGGCCTTTTCTACTGCGTAGTTGCGGCAATCGTAAAGGTTTCAGGAAAAGAATGGATTGACAAGGCTCTTCCTCCTGTCGTAATCGGCTCGGTAATCATCGTTATCGGACTTTCACTTTCAGGTTCAGCCGTAAATAATGCGATGTATGTAAACGGCACATATTCACTTGTAGCTGCAAGCATCGCGCTTGTAACGCTCCTTGTTGCCGTAATCTCTACAATCTTTTTGCGCGGATTTTTCAATACGATTTCAATTTTAATCGGACTCCTTGGCGGCTATCTTTTTACGCTGATTATGGGCGCATTTATTCCGGCATACCATTTTATTGATTTTACTGCTGTAAACAACGCAAAATGGATTGGACTTCCGTTCCTTCATCTTGACGAAACAGGTCATTATTTCTGGCTTGCTCCTAAATTCAATATCGTAGCAATCCTTACTTTTGTAATCGTTTCTATTTCTACAATCTGTGAGCATCTGGGCGACACGCTTACTTCTTCAACAGTTGTAGGAAAAGATTTTACAAAGGATCCTGGCCTTCACAGAACTCTTTGCGGTGACGGTCTTGCAACGGCATGGGCAGCAGTATGGGGTGGACCGCCGAACACAACTTATGGCGAAAAC
>CACYCX010000179.1 GCA_902772975.1 uncultured Spirochaetaceae bacterium | reverse complement strand
TTGAAACCGATGCCGCAGGACTTAATGAACTTGCTGCAGGGGCTTCCACGATTTATCCGATCGCGGCGCGCTGTGGTGTTTTTGCCAAAACTGATGTTCAGCCTCTTATCAATGAAGGCGCGCGCCGCGAGGATATTGCGGCTTCAATATATCAGGCTGTTGTAAACCAGACAATTTCTGGGCTTGCATGTGGTAAACCAATCCGTGGAAACGTAGCATTCCTTGGCGGTCCGCTGCATTTTATGGATCAGCTGCGTGAGCGTTTTATCGTTACACTAAAACTTACAGGCGATGCAATTATTGTTCCTGATAATTCCCAGCTTTTTGTTGCCGCCGGTTCTGCATATGCAGCTGAGCGTCTGCCAAATGCGTTGTCTGGTGAAAAGCCGAAGGATTTTCCAACAATTAAGGAATTCCGGGATAATCTGAAAAATCTTGTAGGGGCAGAACTTAGCGAAGTTCAGAGGCTTGAACCTCTTTTTACAAGTCAGGAAGAACTTGATAAATTCAGCGAACGGCATTCGCAGGAAAAAGCCGCCCGTGCTGATCTTAGTACGGCAAAAGGTCCTGTTTTCCTTGGACTTGATGCGGGCTCTACAACTACAAAAGCAACCCTTATAAATCAAAAAGGCGAAATCCTTTGGGATTTTTATGATGTAAATGCAGGAAATCCTGTTGACCTTGCAGTCCGCATCTTAAAGGATTTATATAGAAGACTTCCTAAAGATGTTTATATAGCACGGGCGGTTTCTACCGGTTATGGCGAAGCCCTTTTTCAGGCAGCTCTTAATGTAGATGCCGGTGAAGTAGAAACGATTACACATTACAGGGCTGCTGATTTCTTTGTTCCTGGCGTTGAATTCCTTCTGGATATCGGCGGACAGGATATGAAATGTCTTCGCATGAAAGACGGAGCAATCGTTTCAATTCAGTTGAATGAAGCATGCTCTGCCGGCTGCGGAAGCTTTCTGGACAATTTTGCCCACACAATGGGTATGAATATTGAACAGTTCAGTAAACTTGCACTCCTTGCAGAGCATCCTGTTGATTTGGGCAGCCGCTGTACTGTATTTATGAACAGCCGCGTAAAGCAGGCTCAGAAAGAAGGTGCTTCTGTTGCAGATATTTCTGCAGGTCTTTCTTATTCAGTAATTAAAAATGCCTTGTTTAAGGTTATAAAATTACGCAAGGCAAGTGATATCGGTACAAAAGTTGTTGTTCAGGGCGGAACATTTAAGAATATGGCTGTTCTGCGCGCTTTTGAAAAAATTGCAAAGGTTGAAGTGTTCCGTCCTGATGTTGCAGGACTTATGGGAGCTTACGGTTCTGCATTGATTGCGCTTGATCAGTGGCGTGACTTAACGGCACCAAAACCAGGCGAACCGGCCGGAACTGTACACGAAGTCCGTTCAGGACTTGCAACACTTGAGCAGCTTGATTCGTTCCGCGTAGATTTGGAACTTCGCCGCTGCGGTAAATGCCAGAATAACTGTCTGCTTACTATAAATACATTCTCTACAGATTCTGCTGCAGGTGAAAATTCTTCTGGCGGCGAAGCCAGCGGAAGGGCGGTTCGCCGTTTTGTTACAGGAAACCGCTGTGAACGTGGTGCGGAAATCGGCGGTTCGGTAGTTGATGCTACAAATCATAAGAATAAGGCCGAAGCATACCGCGATGATATTCATGAACTTCCAAATCTGTTTGACTGGAAATATAAGCGGCTTTTCAATACCTATGTTCCGCTTTCTCCGGATAAGGCACCTTTGGGGGATGTTGGAATTCCGCGTGTACTTAATATGTATGAAAACTATCCTTTGTGGTTTACTTTCTTTACAGAATTAGGTTTCCGCGTAAGGCTTTCTCCTCGTTCTACAAGAGCAGTTTACGAAAAAGGTCTTGAATCAATTCCTTCGGAATCAGTATGTTACCCTGGAAAAATTTCTCATGGCCATGTTGAATCGCTTTTAAAGCAGGGAATAAAGTTCATTTTCTATCCTTGTGCACCTTATGAAAAGCAGGAAGATTCCGGGGCAGGAAATCACTATAACTGTCCGATTGTTACAAGTTATCCAGAAGTTCTGCGCAATAATATAGATGCTTTGCGTCAGG
>CACYCX010000178.1 GCA_902772975.1 uncultured Spirochaetaceae bacterium | reverse complement strand
TTAGAAGTTTCTTCCTTGTGGAAGCGAACGTTTTCGAGCATTGCAACAGCGCCTTCTGGGAGAGCGTCAATTGCAGCCTTCTGTCCAAGTGCATCAGGAAGGAAGGTAACTGGCTTTCCAAGCTTTGAAGCAAAGTATTCTACAACTGGCTTCATGCGGTTCTTACCGTTGATGAACTTTTCTGCATCTGCATCAGTCCATGTCTTTCCGGCCTTTTCAGCCTTTTCCTGTGCCTTCTTTACGTCTTTCTTCGGGTCACCAAGGTGGCTCATAAGAACGAGTGAGCGCGGGCTCTGTTCAAGAATGTATTTGATTGTAGGAAGAGCTGCCATAATGCGAGTGTCGTCCTGAACAACTCCGTCCTTCATAGGTACGTTAAAATCAACACGCATGATGATGCGCTTGCCTTTAAGCTCAACGTCTTTTACAGTTTTGATCATTGTATTCTCCTTACCCGCACAAACAATGCACGGAAAATGTACGATATTACTTAAAGTATAATGATTTTTTATGACAAATTCAATGTAAAAAAAAGTGAATTATAAAATTATGGAAAACCGGAAAAGGAAATTATTTGCGGAATAGTGGACTCGAACCACCGACCCCCACGATGTCAACGTGATGCTCTAACCAGCTGAGCTAACTCCGCAAAAGCAAGTGTGCGAATTATATTATGATTGAACTTTATCTGTCAACATACAGCCCTGCACGCACAAATGTTTTCCTGTCATCGGTACGGAATTATTTGACATATTGGAGTTTTATTATTAATAAATTTATTAAATCCTTGTAAACCTCGCACTTTTCATTTGAAATAATATTTTTTCCAGTATAGAATTTAATGTGTCTGGTATTTCAAAAAGGATTTACTATGATTATCTACTTCCTTACAAAACAGGCTGGAGTATGCAGGCGCATTGCCCGTCGCCTTGAGCTTTTAGGCTGTGAATGCCAGATTTTTGAAAATATCGGAAAGTTCTTCATCACAATACGGGATACTTACGAGCGGCCCGGACTTCTTCTAATCGATATCCTTATGTACCGCAGGGAACAGTTCAATTCAACTAAAGTTCTCGAAGACCGCGACATTTACATTCCGCTGATCTATTACAACGATCCTCACCCGGCGCCACGAAAACGAGTTGAATACTGGATGGATGAAATTTACAAGCTTGATTACAACATCAATTTAAAGGAAATGAAAAAGTACATCATCTGCCTTTCTGATGCGCTAACCTCGCCTGATATTTTTCCTTATGTGAGCCTTTTGCAGCAGCCGCTTCCTTTTCCAGAAAACGAAGATGAAATTCCGTTTGATCCAAATCAGGAAGAAAACAAGCCAAGCCAGACCTTTTCCGCAGGTTCGTTTCAGAATCCGCGCGACATAATTCACAGCTCGCCCGAAACATTTTTGTACATGCTCCGTAAAAAACACAACATGCCTGCAAGCGTTTTCAGCCTTTTCTGCCTTCTGTACCAAAACAAATCGCGGAGCCTGTGCACGGAACAAATCAGCAGAATGCTTTCGGGCAGCGGAAAGGAACGCAGCGTTACAAGCGTGAATGTTGCGCTTTCAAGGATAAGGCAGATTATCAATATGGAAAAAGATTTTCCTATGGACATAATCCGTGATAATGAAGGCTACAAGCTTGTCTTATTGTAATTGAATTTGTTATTACAAAAGCGTATTGAACACATCCAGGGCGCGCGGAAAAAGTCCGTTTGCATATGCAAGAAACATTCCGTAATTGATGACTGGAATATCCTGCCCTTTATATTTTTCAAGCTGAAAAAGAAATTCGTTTCGTGTAAGCATGCAGCCGCCGCACATGATCACAATATCAGGCCTGCATTCCCTATACGTCTGGCGTTCCCCATCCTGCTGGCGGCCGCAATCCGTCGGGCGTTTCCCATCCGTGCCCTTTTCCCCATCAGTCCGCATCGGCTTATCAGGCTGCATCGTACCATCCGCCGCCTTGCCCGAAAACTCGAATACCGCACCTGACCGTACCATCTTCTTAAACAGCGCCGGAATTTTTACAGTCCCGATATCATCTTCCTTACGATGATGGCGACAGCACTCATAAATCAAAACGCGCGGCTTTTCAGGAAGCTCATCCATTTTCTTAATGCAGGAGGCAAAATATTTTATGTCGCCTTTTTTATTAGCAAACAGAATTGAAAAAGAAGTAAGGCGCTGCTCTTCCGGCAGAACTGCTGCAACTTCCTTGAATGCCTGGCTGTCAGTAATCACAAGGTCAGGCTTACGCGGAAGATTTTTATAATATTCACAAAGCTGCTCCGGCTTTACGACAAAGGCGGCGGCGTCATAATCGAGAATGTCGCGAAGCGTTTCCACCTGCGGAAGAATCAGGCGGCCTTTTGGCGCTGACATATCAATCGGCGTTACAAGAAGCACAAAGTCTCCTTTTTTGATTAAGCCTTGAACCGGAGTTATTTCCGGCTGAACAGATTTTAAAAGCGATATAATTTTATTTAAAAGAATTTCACGCTTAGCTTCAAAATTATTATTGTCTAAAAAAATACAATTGTCATTTTTTTCCTTTTCAGCCGCATCTAAAAAACCTTGAGGCACTTTATCGCAAAAGGTTTCGACAGTCAAAAACGGAATCTTTTTTTCCTTAAGATTATTAAGAAGCGCGATTTCGCTTTCAGACATTTTCCGTTTAACTTTTCTTACAAAAAGAACTAAATCACAGCTTTCGATTTTTTCAAGTGCAATTTTTTTCCTGATATCAGAAAGCTCGCTTTTATCATCAAGTCCGGCTGTATCGGTAAAAATCACAGGACCATACGGGATAAGCTCAAAGCGCACTGAAACACAATCAGTTGTAGTTCCAGCCAGATGAGATACGGCGGCTTTATTACAACCGGCAATATTATTTAAAAGCGATGACTTACCGGAATTTGTGTCTCCTGCAATTACAATATGCACTAATTCTGATGACGGACAAATGTCGGATTTTATATTCATACGATTTCTCCGTAGGCTTCCTGCTCGCTTCCCTTTACGATTTCATCAATAAGCGCTTCCTTGATTTTAACATTGATAAAATCGCCGCCTTTAACCTGAAAGTCTTTTTTTACTGGAATCTCAACATGAATGAAATTGTCGGTTACGGCGTGAATTATTTTTCTGTCCGGATTTTCAGAAAGGACGCCGGGCGTGATTTTGCCATGGATATTTTCTGCGATTGCAGGGCGCACCGTATTTATAAGAGAGTTGATATATTCGGTTTTGTTTTTTACAGCAAGATTAAAAAGCTCTTTTACGCGAGCGCCCGAAACTGCTTCCGGGATTTTCGGCTTGAAGGTCGAAGCCGGCGTCCCGGGGCGTGATGAAAAAGGAAACGCGTGTATCCACGTAAAGCCAAGATCTTTTACCAAAGCCATCGTCTGATTAAAATCAGCGTCAGTCTCGCCAGGAAAGCCCGTTATTATGTCGCATGCTAAAAAAGGATTTTGCTTTGCCTTTTTTATTATCGAAACAGCCTTGAAAACGGCCTCTGCATTATACGGGCGCTTCATTCTTTCAAGGACTGCATCGCTTCCGCTTTGTACTGAAAGATGAAAATGCGGGCACAATCTTGGAGACAAAAGTGAATCATAAAGCTTTTCGTCGACAATCTGAGGATAAAGACTTGAAAGCCGGATTCGTATTGAGGAAGTCTGAGCTAAAATCATTGAAAGAAGCTCTGCAAAATCGATAAAGCTTCCGTTATATTCTCCGCGGTACTGTGCGATGTTTACGGCGGTAATCACGACTTCCTTGTGTCCGCTCTGTTCGAGAGACTGTATTCTTGAAATTACTTCTTTTGCTGGAAGTGAAACGGCGGCGCCTCGTGCGATGTGGATTGCGCAGTAAGTACAGGCGTTATTGCAGCCATCCTGAATTTTTATCGAAGCGCGCGAATGTGAAAAAAAAGTATCTGTTGAAAGCAAAAACGGCTCGATGCTCACAAGCTTTTTTGAAGGATTCTGAATTAATACAGGAGAGAATTCTTTCTGCAAAAACGCCGCAATTTTTTCTGGACTGCATCCGTTATTGGAAGCATTTTCTTCAAGATATTTTTTGAGCGCGGAAGGAATTTTTGCAAGGCGGCTTTTATATGTTCCTTCGAGAACTGCAATACGTTTATCCATTGCAAGAAGTTCTTTACGGCCTGAAGCCGCATAGCAGCCTGTTACTAAAACCGCGCTTTCAGGAAATTTTGAAAGGAACAAACGAATTAAACGGCGCGCCTTCTGTTCAGCCTTTGTAGTTACCGTACATGTATTTAAAATGCAGAGCACGACATCGCTGTCTTCTTTTGTTTTTGCGCATATATTTTCTGAAGATATTTTAAAGCCTTCATCAAAGAAAAAACGCGCGGCACCTTCTGTTTCAATCTGATTGAGACGGCAGCCGAGCGTTTCTAAATGAATTGTATTCTGCATTTATCTTAAGTGAGCTGCAACCCTGTCTTTTCCGCGGCTTGCGTCTGTCTTTGAAGGATTAAGCTTAAGCGCCTCATCGTAAGCATTGAGCGCCTCGTAATAATTTCCTGCCATCTCACGCGCATAGCCCAAACGAGTCCACCATGAATCAGAAAGCGGATCCTTTCGGACGGCAGCGGAAAGTGCGATATCAGCGTGCTGGAATTTTGTCTGACGGATATAAATCTCGCCCATGTAGTAATATGCCGTGCCGACGCGCGCGCCTGTTCTGTCCGGTGCTAACGAAAGATATTCCTGAAACTGCTTTAACGCCTCACTGTTTTTTCCCAGAAAATATTTTGCTTCGCCTAAAACTTCTATAAGACGGATATCATAGCGGCTGATTTTTAAGCCGTCATAAGCAACCTGTTCTGCGCGCGCGTATTCCATATTGCGGACAAGCGACCAGCACATTACGACATACGAATCAACATGGTCCGGGTCAGAACGGATTTCTTCCTCGCAGACTTCAATAGCTTCCTTGTAATTTTTGGTCTGATAAAGCGCAAGCGCGTCACGCTTATTCTGTGCAAAGGCAGAAACAGTTAAAACCGATAAGATTGCTGCAATTATAAAACTACGCTTCATTTTCCTTCACCATTGTACATCTGCCAGAAAAACTTGAACCCGGCTCAAGAACAACCTGACTTGAAGTAATGTCTCCGGTAATAGAACCGCTTGAAGTAACGAACACAAGCGACTTTCCGAAAACGTTTCCGTTGACGCATCCCTTAACAAGAACTCTGTCAGCTTCGATGTCTGCATTAACGACTGCTTCTGAATCAATGACCAAATCACTTGTAGCGTTAATCTGACCGCTTACCTTTCCCTTGATGAGAAACGGCTTTGTAAAATGAACCTTTCCAGTGAATGCAAGATCAGAAGAAATAATTGTATTAAAATCGGATTCTTCAAAATCCATTAAATCGCAACCTTTATCGTACATAACTTTTATTATAACTTTTTTTCCTTATTATTTCAATTGCCGGATATTTATTG